>PMCM01000052.1 GCA_003154155.1 Ignavibacteriota bacterium
TCAAACAGCTTCTTGCGGACAGCGGGATCGGTCAGCGTCGTCGCCTTGACAAGCTCCCGTGCGACATCGGCCGGTGTCTTGCCGTTCAACGTGAGCTTGATAAACGGATCGTCTGCACCCAGAGCGTCAAGAGATTCCTGGAGTCCGTCCGCCATCTGTAACTCTTCCAGCTCCATATACACGGGCGCCGGCGAGAAAAGACGGAACTTGGTCGATTCAAGATTTGCGTCCTGGTATGGCGCGAGCCGTTCGCCGTTTGGCTTTTGCAGCTCTTCCGCGGCCTGCACCAGCTGGGAGGCAAACCCGAAAATGCGGCTTTTTACGCTGCGAAGTCCGCGAACGTGGGATGTCATCCGTTCGCGGTCAAGAACCACCCTCATCGAATCCCATGCCCAGCCGTAGCGTGATTTCCATTCCGGATTCGCGTTTACCCGATCGCGCAAATCTTTGTCGTCCGCGGCTTTCTTGGCCATCAGGTCTTTGTCCAGAAGCCCGGCATATTCGCCCTGGGACGCCTTCAGGGAATTCTCGAGACCGAAAATCTGTGTGGCGGCCTGACGCGCCTGTTCGGGGCCGCGTTTTGCATATCCCTTCAACAGAGACAGCCTGCGGGCGTATCCCTTCAGTCGTTCGGGATAGGAATAATCACGCTGATTGACCATCTGTTCGAGCGTCTGCAGTCTGTTCGTCGATCCGGGATGACCGGACACAAAGACCAGCTCGCCATCACCGGCACCCTTCGTGTTCCAGTGGAGATAGTGCTCTGATTTCACCGGCTTGTCGTTTTCATAGACGCGGAAGAATGTCATGTCGACATCGTACCGCGGGAATGTGAAATTGTCCGGATCCCCGCCGAAGAATGCAATTTTCATTTCGGGCGCCATGACCAGACGGACGTCGGTGTACTTCTTATAACAATAGAGCCAGTACTCGCCGCCCTGGTAGAGGGTTACGACATCGGCACGGAGCCCGGTCTTTTCTTTTGCTTCCTTGCCGATCTGGGCGGTGATGGACTTTCGGACATCAAGAGCCTCTTTTGCGGCCATGCCGGGCTTGATCGCCGCTTGCACCCGTGCCGTCACATTTTCCATCGAAACGAGAACGTTCAGCTCAAGGTCAGGGCACTTCATCTCGTCCTGGTTGGAGTGAGCGTAGAATCCATCCGCAACGTAATCTTTTTGCCTGGTCGAGATCTTCTGCAGCTGCCCCCGGGCCACGTGGTGGTTTGTGAGCACGAGCCCGTTTGGGCTGACAAACGCGCCGGATCCACCGTCGTTGAACCGCACACTGGAGAGCCGGATGTGGTTCAACCACTCCTGGGTCGGCTCAAAACCATAATGGTCCTTCAACAAGGCACGGGGCGGATTGTCAAATGTCCACATCCCCTCATCTGCACGTACGCCGGAAACGCCGGCGATCCACAAAAACACAAAAAGCCGCACGAGCCCCCTGTGTGAGCGCAAAAACATGGGAACCTCCGATGGAAAGAATTCGATGGAGAGAGCAGAAAGCGGAGCCCCGGTCAGACCGGGTTTCAGCAGGATCGCTTATACATAAATGTACGGATAACGGGATTGATACACAACACGCCTCCCCCGGCCGGCCCCTAACCGGGCGAGTAAAGCTCGAGGAACCGGGTCAAGTGCTCGAAAATGGGTTCCGCCTGCGTGAATTGCATCAACTCATTGCGGATCTTGGAGACGTGCGGCATCCCCCGGAGAAAGCCTGCATAGTGCTTGCGCAGTTCGATCACCCCCGTCCGTTCACCCTTGAATTCCACCGCAAGCCGGAGGTGGTCCTTTAACAACGCAACCCGTTCCTCAACTGTCGGCTCCGGCAGATGTTCCCCGGTGGCCAGGAAGTGTTTTGCCTGTCGGAAGATCCATGGGTTGGACACGGCACCCCGGCCGATCATGACCGCATCGCCTCCGGTTTCCGCAAACGCATCGCGGACATTTTCCGGGGTGACGATATCGCCGTTCACGATCACGGGGATGGAAACGGCTTCTTTGATCTTCGGGATCCAGCTGAAGTCCACGCCCCCCTTGTGCCCCTGCTCCCGCGTCCGGCAATGCACCGTCAACGCCTGGATGCCCGCCTGTTCGCATATCTTCGCAACATCAATGATCCGGATGCTCTGGGAATCCCACCCGAGCCGCGTTTTGAGGGTCACCGGCGTCTTTACGGCACCGACCACGGTTCGGGCAATCTGCTCCATCCGAGGCAAATCCCGCAGGAGCCCGGCACCGGCGCCCCGCATGGCAACGTCACGCACCCAGCAGCCGCAGTTGATGTCAATCAAGTCGGGGGCAAAACTCTCCGCGAGCTGTGCGGCGCCCTCCATCGCCGCCACATCCCCTCCGTAAATCTGAATGCCGATCGGCCGTTCCTCATCCTTGAAGAACATCTTCTTCTGCGTCTTCAGGCTTCCGCGCACGAGCCCTTCGGAATTCACAAACTCGGTGTACATGATGTCCGCACCCATTCTCTTGCAAATGAGGCGGAACGGCAGATCCGTCACATCCTCCATCGGTGCAAGCAGAATGCCTTGTGTGATTGTCCATTTGCCAATATTCATCAAAACACAACCCCTTCTCTCCCGCGCGATATTCTGTATGCCCAGATGCTCTCGTCATTCGGTCCGCAGACGAGCATATGGTAAAATAGAAACTTGAGCCCTCAAATCAAAACATCCGGCCGGTGGCAATTCGTGTCCGGATTTTCCATATTAACCAGATGATAGAATCCTTCTCCATTCCCTTCGAAACCTACACGCTGCCCAACGGGTTGACGGTACTCCTGCACCCGTCCGCCGATTCACCGGTTGTCGCGTTAGAGGTCATGTACCACGTTGGCTCCAAGAATGAGCACCCGGGCCGGACGGGGCTGGCGCATCTGTTCGAGCATATGATGTTCAAGGGGTCCGCGCACGTCGAAGATGGAGAACATTTCCGCCGCCTCCAGGAGATCGGAGCGGAAGTCAATGGCTCGACGAACGAAGACCGGACCAACTACTACGAGGTCCTCCCGCCGGAACACCTGGAAATGGCGCTTTTTCTGGAAGCGGACCGCATGGGCGGCCTCGTACCCGCGCTGACCCAATCCAAACTCGACAACCAGCGCGATGTCGTCAAGAATGAGCGGCGCCAAAGCTACGAGAACCAGCCTTACGGTATGGCCCAGGAAACGTTGAATGCCGCCGTCTTTCCTCCCGGCCATCCTTACAGCTGGCCGGTGATAGGATCCATGCAGGATCTCGACGATGCAACGCTGGATGATCTTCGGGAGTTCTTCACCGCGGCGTACTCGCCGGCGAATGCCGTCGTCACGATCGCCGGGAAGTATCCGCCGGAGAGCATCAGGGAGTGGATAGAAGCCCGTTTCGGCGGCATTCCGCATCATGCACCCCCTGAGCAGCCGCTGATCCCACCAGCAATTTCGCGTCCGGCGCAACACATCACCCTGCACGACAACGTGACCCTGCCACGGGTCTACCTCGTATGGCGCTCGGTCCCGTGGTGCACCGATGACGATTTGTCCCTTGATGTCGCTACCGATATCCTGGGGGCGGGGAAAAACAGCAGACTGCATCGCTCGATGGTCATCGATGAGCAGGTCGCGCAATCCGTCACCGCCTATCAACACGGTCTCGAGAGCGACGGGAAGCTCGTTATCGTGGCCACGGCCAGAAAAGGGGTGCGGGCCGCACAGCTTGTCGATAGCATACGGCGACAGGTAGACATCTTCCTCGAACGGGGCCTCGCCCCCCGGGAGTTCCAGAAATCCCTCAACATCAAGGAAGCCGGGTTGATATTCGGTTTCGACGGGATGCGCGACCGGGCGCACGCCCTTGCATTGTTCCAGACGCTCACGGGATCAGCCGGCAACATCTTCACGCACCATGCACGGTACGGCACATTGACACCCGAGGGCGTACTTGCCAGTACCGCCGCTTGCCTCGGCGGGAATCCTGTGATCCTGGAGATCCTCCCGGCGGAGAGCGCGTGACCAACAGCATCCCCACTGCCCGGCTTGGCAATCAGCCCGATGGTCTTATGCTTCAGGCGCTGGAAAATCATTCCCTGCCTATCGTCACGCTGGCCGTCATGCTGCGCGCCGGGTGCGATCAGGACGAGCCGGGATGTTCGGGCGTCAGCAATCTCACCGCTTCCGCACTCGACGCCGGAACGGCAACCTCCGACCTTCACGCGCTGGCGGAACGCACCGAATTCCTGGGAACGTCATTGCACATCAGCACGATGCACGATGGAGCGTCGATCGTCTGCTCGACCCTCACGCGTCATCTTGATGCAGTGGTGGGTGTCATCGGCGAAATACTCGGGGGAGCTTCGTTTCCCGATCATGAAGTGGAACGCCTCCGCTCCTCCCAGGTGACGACGCTGATGCAAATTCACGACCGTCCCGGACTGCGCGCAGCGCAGGGCCTGGGGTCGTTGCTCTTCGGCAGGGAGCACGCGTACGGAAGACCGGCGGCCGGGACGAAAGAAGATCTGGCCACGCTGTCTGCCGGCGATACGCGCACTTTCTTCGGCAAAAGATACCGGCCGTCCGGCGGCTTGGCGGTCGCAGCCGGAGATATCACTATCGGGGAATGGAAAAACATATGTGAACGCCATCTTGCCGGGTGGGAGGGAACGAACGCAGCACCTCTCCCCCAGCCCGCGATCACAACCACACATACGCGCCGCATCCACCTGATCGACAGGCCTTCCACCCCACAGGCCGAAATCCGCATGGGCTGCATCTCCCTCGAACGCAATCACCCGGATTACCTCGCAGCATCCGTTCTGAATCACTGCCTGGGCGGACAGTTCAGCAGCCGGCTGAACAAGGTCCTGCGCGAACAGCGCGGCCTGACATACGGCGTCTGGTCGTCGTTTTCCGCATTACGCATGGGCGGCTCATTCGTCCAGGGGGGCGCCTTTCAGACGGAAAAGGCGGATGAAGCTCTTCANNCTGCTCTCGGCACAAGGCAGCATGGCGGGCAACTTTCTCCGCGCCTCCGAGACCGGCGCACATCTCGTCTCCCGGCGGCAGGCGGTGTATCTGTACGATCTGCCGGACGACTACCACGACACGTACCTCGAAAGGCTCCGCGGGCTCACCCGCGAAGAGATCCTCCGTGCCGCCCGGCGATGGATACAGCCGGAGGCAATGATCACCGTCGTCGTCGGCGACGCGGCTGTCCTCCGCCCTCGTCTCGCAACACTGCATCTCGGCGATGTGGTGGACTACGACGATGCGTGAAGCCGGTCGATGATCGCCTGCGTCATCTCCGTCGTTCCAACGCCGCTTCCCGGATTCAGGTCCCGCGTCACCTTCTTCCCCTCTTTCAGCACGTCACGCACGCTTCGTTCGATTCTTTCCGCCGCGGCCTCCTCGTTCAGATGGCGCAACATCATCACACCCGCGAGGATCACAGCACACGGATTGGCGATGTTCTTCCCGGCGATATCCGGCGCGCTGCCATGGACCGCCTCAAAAATCGACGCGGAGTATCCGATGTTCGCTCCGGGCGCAAGCCCCAGGCCACCGACAAGCCCGGAAGCCAGATCCGACAGAATGTCGCCGAAGAGATTGGTCGTCACGATGACATCGAATTGCTGCGGGTTCATCACCATCTGCATCGCCATGTTGTCGATGATACGGTCATCCGTCACAATGTCAGGATACTGCGCTCCGACCTGACGCGACACGTCGAGGAAGAGCCCGCCGGTGTATTTCAGGATATTCGCTTTGTGAACGGTCGTGACTCTCTTTCGCTTCAGTTTGCGCGCATATTCATAGGCATACTTCACTATACGCTCCGACCCAGACCGCGTGACAACACCGATCGTCTCGGCGGCGCTCCTCTGCGGATCGATATAATGCTCGATGCCGGCATAAAACTCCTCCGTATTCTCCCGCACGATCACAATGTCTACCATGCCGTAGCGTGATGGCACGCCTTCGAACGAGCGCGCCGGCCGCAGGTTCGCGTAGAGGTCAAATTCCTTGCGCAGGGCAACATTGATGCTGCGGAACCCCGATCCTACCGGCGTGGTGAGCGGGCCCTTGAGCGCCACACGGTTGCGTTCAATGGAATCAAGCACTTCTTTGGGGAGCGGATCCTTGTACTTGTCGATCGCCACCAGACCGGCTTCAACTCGCTCCCATTCAATACCCACGCCTGCCGCTGCAATAATCCGGACCGCGGAGTCCGTAATGCTGGGCCCGATGCCGTCACCGGGGATCAGGGTAACCTTGTGCAT
>PMCM01000179.1 GCA_003154155.1 Ignavibacteriota bacterium
ACGGAATCAGCTGTCTGATCCGCGGAAGGTCGGAGTTCACGGGGGACACCTCAAGTTCGTTCAGCAGCGCGTACAGGCCGGGATGGTCCCAGGAGGCATGGCGGAGTTCCACGTGGAGCGGGAAGCCATTGAACCGGATGGCGAGTTTCTCGAGATACTGGCGGTGGGCGCCGGTATTCGTGAAGCTATAGGGGAATTGCGCCAGCACGCCACCCAGGCGGCCATGTTCCCGCAACGTGTCGAGGAGTGCCCCGGTATTGCGCAGGGCGAGGCCGCCCATGGTCAGGCTGTGGGTAAACGATGCGTGCAGCTTCACCATGAAGGCGAATTCCTTCCGGTGTTCCACGGCCTGGATCCATTCACGCGCGTCGTCCTCGTTCAGCGTGTCATCCCAGAATGTCGGGCGCACTTCCACGGTATTGAACCAGCGTGCGTACCAGGCGAGCTTGCGTGATGACGTTGCCGTATCGTCGGGGTAGAAACAACTGTCCAGAATGTCATGCTCCCACCCTCCGACGCCGATGTAGTACCGTGTGGCATCCTGCATTATTGTGCCTTCCGTTTTTGTGCTTGACAGCATCAGAAGAATTCCGTATCTTTTGCCCACACAACATACGACATAATTGTCGTCTTGTCAAGTATTTCTTGACAAATTTGTCCCGGAGCAGACATGAAGACCACAATCGGTGACCGCCTGCGGACGGCGCGCGACAACAAGGAGATGGATCAGGCCAGCCTTGCCGAAAAGGCGGGGGTGGTGACACGCACGCTGCAGCGGTGGGAGAAGGGGGAGCAGATTCCCGATGGCGTGTCGATCACCCGCCTTGCCCGTGCGACCGGTGTGCAGGCCAGCTGGCTTCTGACGGGGGAAGGAGAGATGTATCCGGTACCCACCCGTCCGGAGAATGTCTTCACGCTTCCGGGAAGCAACCGGCGCCGGGTGAAGACCGTCGACATCCCCCTGATTTCCGCAGTGCCCGCAGGAAAGGTGGCGACACTTTTCCATCCCGACTACGTTGATGATTACGTGACGGTCGACGACGTCAAAGACGCTCAGGCCTTTGCGCTGAAAGTCAAAGGAAGCAGCATGTCACCCCGCATCGAAGACGGGGATGTGGTGATCGTGAGCCCGCAACAGGAGGCGAGGAGCGGAGATATCTGTGTGGTGCGCGTCAATGGCGAAGACACGCTGAAAAAAGTGAAATTCGAGGGGAACTACATACATTTGATTCCGTTGAATCCGGAATTCGATCCCGTTACAATCCGCAAGCGCGACGTGAATTTCGTCTGGAAGGTTGTGAAACTCATCAAAGAGTTGTAGTATACGGGGGGGGGACACGAAGGGGGCGCTGCAGTTATGAAATGCACGGCTCTTGCGGTACTTGCGCTCTGCGCACTCACTGCCGGCTTCGCTCAGCAGCAGACAGTGCCGCGAACGGCCGATACTTCGAGCACGCCGCACATCATTATTGTCGATCCCGGACTTTCGACGGGCAAGCCGACCTTGTCGTTGCCGGCCGCCCTTCAGTATGCGGAAGAACCGCCAGGCGAATTGTCGGTCTTTGCCTTGTGGAAAAAGACCTCTGTGCGGCCGCCGCTTCTCGGCTCCCTGCTCGAACCGAAAGCGGACCTGACGGCCTCGCTCCGGCTGCAGTGGGCGAAGGACAACGAGTTGAAAACGCTGCGTTATGTTCTCGGCACCGTGCAGTTCGGCGGCGCGGCGTATCTCGCCTACCGTGCGCTGACGTCATCGGACAAGCCGAAGCCCATCAAGAAGTGATGTTTCCTCAGCTCACCATGTGAACCACTACGCCGTCGCGCAACTTCGGTTCGAACCAGGTCGACTTCGGGGGCATGATTTTACCTGCGTCGGCGATGGCCAGCAACTCCTCGATGGATGTGGGATAAAGGGCGAACGCAAGGGCCATTTCCCCGGAGTTCACGCGCTTCTCCAGCTCCTCCAGTCCACGGATGCCGCCGACGAAATCGATCCGCTTGCTCGTCCGCGGATCGTCGATGCCCAGCAGGGGGGTCAGGACGTGCTTCTGCAGAATCGACACATCGAGGCGTTCCACAGGATCGGCCCCCTGCAACAGCGCCGGCTTTGCCTTAAGAGCATACCATGATCCTCCGAGGTAGCAGCCGAACTCGCCTTTGCGGGCCGGCTTGAACCGCCCCTGCTGCTTCGTCACGTCGAAACCTTCCGCCAGCGCCTTAAGAAATTCCGGCACCGACTTCCCATGCAGGTCCTTCACGAGGCGGTTGTAGTCCATGATCCGCAGCTGGTTGTGGGGGAAGAGGACCGCCAGGAAGAAGTTGTATTCTTCATCGCCGCGATGGTGAGGATTGGCCTTGGCGAGGTCCCGTCCGACGCGCGCGGCAGCCGCCGAGCGATGGTGTCCGTCGGCGACGTAGAGGTTGGGGACGGACCGGAATGCGCCGGTGATCGCGCCGATGGTTGCGGTGTCACTGATCACCCAGAGTTGATGCCGGATCCCGTCGGCAGCCACGAAGTCATAGGCGGACGTGCCCGCGGTGATGCGCGCAACGATGGCATCGATGGCGGCACTGGCGCGGTATGTCAGAAAGATGGGTCCCGAGTGGGCGTTGGTGACCTGCACATGTTTCGTGCGGTCGTCCTCTTTGTCTTTGCGGGTCAGCTCATGCTTCTTGATGGTATCGTTGAGGTATTCCTCGACGGACGCGCAGCCCATGATGCCGAATTGCGTGTGGGTGCCCATCGTTTGGGCGTACACATACAGGGAGGGGGTCGGGTCTTCCTTCAGAATGCCGTCATGCACAAGCCGGTCCAGGTTTTCCTTCCCCTTCGCGTANNCCGGATTGCCGGCGGCTTCCGCTCTGGCCTCTTCCGAGTTCAGCACATCATACGGTTTGGCGGCAACGGCCGCGGCTTTTTCGGGGACAGGACGGAAACCCTTGAATGGACGGAGCGTAGCCATGGCAGCATTCCTTGAAAACGATAGATGAAATTCCCCGGCGGGGTTTACAGCAGTTCCCCATCGCCGTACTTCGGGGCGATGGGGAACTCGTGCGCCCACCTGCGTGAGCACGCACATGACGCATTGCGATGAACAGACACGCTACTTCAGCGTGGGGAGAATCCGGTCAATGGCGGCGATCACCTGTTTCACGTCGTCCATGTTCAGTTCGCCCATATGTGCGATACGGAACGTCTTTTCTTTGAGATCGCCGTAGCCGTTGGAAATCTGCATCCATTCCTTTCCCAGGGCGTCGTTCAGGGCTTTCACGGAAATGTTGCGTGTGTTGGTGATCGTGGTGAGCGTCACCGACGCATGTTGCTCTTCCGGGTAGAGCGCGAAGTTCTGTTTGGCCCAGGCGCGGGTGTATTCGGCCATGGCCTTGTGCCGCGCATAGCGGTTTTCCAGTCCTTCGGCCAGGATGCGATCCAACTGGTAGTTCATGGCGAACATGTGCGACAACGACGGCGTTGCCGAGTACTGGTAGTCTTTTGTTTCGACGTATTTGTAGATCTCCAGGATGTCGAGGTACCAGCCGCGGTGTTTCACCTGTTTGCCGTGTTCCAGCGCCTTTGGTGTGACGGAGCAGATGGCCATACCTGGGGGGAGCGCGAGCGCCTTCTGGGTAGACGTGATGCAGACATCGATACCCAGCTTATCCACCTCGATTTTTGCTCCCGCCATGGAGCTGACCGCATCGACGAGCCAGAGCACGTCGGGGTATTTCTTGCGGACCTCGGCGATTTCTTCGACGGGGTTCATGATGCCGGTGCTGGTTTCGTTGTGCGTCACGGTGAACACGTCGTATTTTCCCGTTGCCAGCGCCTTGTCGACCATTTCCGGCGTCGTGGCTTTGCCCCATTCCGACTCAAACTTGTCGGCGCCGACGTTGTTGGCCTCGGCCATTTTGAACCAGCGGTTGCCGAAAGCGCCGACGGAAAACACCGCAGCGCGTTTGGCGGTCAGCGAGCGGATGGACCCTTCCATTAATCCGGAGCCGGAGCTTGTGGAGAGGAGGATAGGGTTCGCGGTATGGAACACCTTCCGCATTTTCTCGCTGATGTCTTTCTGGAGTGCGGATGCTTCCTTGCTTCTGTGCCCGATCATCGGTGTCGCCATTTTCTGCAGGACGTCGGGGGCGACTTCCGTCGGGCCGGGGATGAAGAGTTTCTTGTGCATGGGGGAACCTCTCGGAGAATGTGAGCGAATCGTGCGCAGGCAACGCGAGGGCCGGCAGGGCAATTCCACACCGAAATTTCGCCAATAATGGGCGAAAAAGCAATGAGGCAAAACGAGGCGGCGGAAATTGGGTTGCACCTCGCCGGGGGTATCGGTATCTTTCCGTTGATTACGTGTGCAAAGAAAGCAAAGAAAACAGGTGCATTCCGGCGTATGCGCGTCCGTCATTCCGTAAATTTCGGTCTTCTGGCGTTATCGATGTTCCCCCTGCAGCGCGCCGATTCCCAGAGCATCACCTCGAACACCGTCCCGGCGGCCATCGCCGACGCCGGCACACAACAAGTCAAAGAGCGAGCCTGATGGGTGTGCCGCGTTCAATACTGCGTGCATGTACGGCAGTGTGTGTGTGTGCCGTTCTTCTGCTCGCCGGGAGTCCCCGTGCAGGGGCCGAGAACCGTCAGACCTACAGCCTTGTGCGGATAGAGCTTCACACGCGCGCTGAACTGCGGCAGCTGGCGGCGCTTGGCCTGGCGCTGGAAGACGGGTGGATGCGCGACAGCTCATCGATCCAGATCCTGCTCCGGGAAAGCGACATCATCAGAGTCCGGGCTGCGGGATTTGCCATCGTCACACTCGTGCCCGACTGGCAGGCCGCATATCTCACCCGGCAACAGCACAGTGCACCCGCATCGCTTCTTGCCTCGCGGGTGCGAGCATTTCATCTGGGTTCGATGGGCGGGTATCTCACCCTCGGGGAAGTCGAAGCGGAGCTTGACTCCATGCATGCGCGTTATCCGCAGCTTGCCGGAGCGCGTGACTCCGTGGGCCGGAGCATCGAGGGACGCACCATCTGGGGTGTTCGCATCGCCGGCAACGGCGCTGCCGCCCGGCCCGTCGTGCTGTATACCGCCCTGCACCATGCCCGCGAACCGGCGGGGATGATGACCCTCGTCTACTCTATGTGGTATCTCCTCGAACAGTACGGCCTCAATGACGACATCACCTCCCTCCTCGACACGCGGGAGTTGTACTTCGTTCCGGTTGTCAATCCGGACGGGTATGCGTATAACGCCCTCACGAATCCGGGCGGCGGCGGGTTCTGGCGCAAGAACCGGCGTGTCAACGGGGACGGCTCGATCGGCGTCGACGTAAACCGGAACTATGGCTATCGCTGGGGGTACGACGATGTGGGATCGAGTCCGCTCGGGGATGACGAGACATTCCGTGGTGCCGCGGCGTTCTCCGAACCGGAGACGCAGGCGATCCGCGACCTCTGCAGCGCCAGAAAACCCGCGTGTGCGTTGAACTACCATACCTTCGGCAACCTGCTTATTCATCCGTGGGGATACAATGATCTTCCCACGCCCGATTCGCTCCTGTATACGAAGCTCGCCGATGCGCTCACCGCCCGATCATACTACGCGTACGGTACGGGTGGGGTAACGATCGGCTACGCCACCAACGGCGACTCCGACGACTGGATGTACGGCGAGACGTCCGCCAAACCGCGGGTCTTTGCCTTGACGCCGGAGGTCGGTTCGAACGACGACGGTTTCTGGCCGGACCAGGCGCGGATCCTGCCGATTGCCGATGCAAACCTTGAGGCGAATATCGCGATCGCGCATTTTGCCGGCCCGTACGTGGGCGTCACAGCGCGCACAACCAGGACGGAGCCCGGCACGAGCACGGCGACCATGAACATCGGCCTGGTGAATCTGGGTGTCGGCGTCCATCCTGCGACCGCTGACGTCTCATTCACCAGCGACTTGCTGGACGTTGCGCCGCCGTCGTTGTCCGGCATCGCGGTGGACGATTCCACAGTTATCCCGTTGGCGCTGCATCCCAAGCCGGAAGCGCGCGACGGAATGCTCGCGACCATCCGGGTGGCATGTGCGTTTAACGGCGGGCGTTCACAGGATTCCCTGCAGTTCCGGATCGGCACGCCGGTGGTATTGTTTACGGATTCGGCCAACTCGTCTAATCCGCAGTGGCAAGGGAAGAGCGCCACCGGTCTGACAACCTGGGGTTTTACGACGCGCGATGCCTTTGCCGGCAACGGATCGTACGCCGACAGTCCCTGGAGCGACTATCCCAACAACTACTCCAGCACGTTCACGCTCCAGAAGCTGCTGCCGCTCTTTGGAGGGGGTGCCGAACTGCATTTCGTGGCGCACTGGGATATCGAACCGGAATACGATTTCAGTCTTGTGGAAGGCTCATCCGACAGCGGGCGCACGTGGTTCTCGCTTCCCGGCAAATATACCCGCCCTGCATCCGGCGCCTCAGGCGGGAAGCAGGAGGCGGGGTGGGGCTATGACCGCACACGTAAAGCCTGGGTGCAGGAGACCATCGACCTTGCCCGGTTCATCGGCTCGCGCGCCATGCTCCGGTTCAGGTTTGAAAGCGACGGGTCCGTGCAGCGTGACGGCATCTATATCGACAACATCCAGGTATTGCTTTTCGGATCGAGTGTCCAGACTGTCCGGCAGGATGTCCTTCCGATCGGCATGGGGCTCGGTCAGAACTATCCCAATCCGTTTAATCCATCTACGAATATACGGTATACAGTTGCAACAGCGGGATCTGGGGCCTTGGGGCTGGGGTCTGGAGAAGCAGGGGCTGGAGGGGGGCAGACAAATTCAGAATTCAGAAATCAGAATTCAGAAATCGGAATTCCTGGCTTTACCTGGGTGCGACTCACCGTCTACGACGTGCTTGGCCGCGAGGTCGCGGTGCTGGTCGAAGGACCCCGGCCGTCGGGCGAACACACGGTAACATGGCATGCTGAGGATATGTCGACAGGAGTCTATTTCTACCGTGTCGTCGCAGGAAGCTTCGTCGATGTGAAGAAGATGTTGCTGGTGAAGTGAGCGCCCGGCATCGGGTACCGACGACTTCAGGAGCAGAATTCGAGTGCCTGTTCTTCACTTTCGGCAGCCGCGTCGCCGGTGTGGTCGGATGCG
This sequence comes from Ignavibacteriota bacterium, assembly GCA_003154155.1. GTDB lineage: Bacteria > Bacteroidota > Ignavibacteria > UBA10030 > UBA6906 > Fen-1255. Next base: position 7,142 of record PMCM01000179.1, read on the forward strand.
AGCTTGTAGCCTGAAGAGAATGCATCGGCACGGATGATTCCGTTCTCAGGCATCCGTTCGTCTGGTTGCTTTTGAAAACCCTGTTTCTTACGTTCTTTCAGCATTTGACCATCATTAGGGGAGGCTTCCGCTCCCCGCCGTGCCGGCCAGGTCGAACGTCGGTGCCATTCAGACCCGGGTCCATGCGTTCCTATTCTCTAGACGAAATACGGAAGACTTTTTCCTCCTCCACGGATTTCAACGAGATCTTCGACGTTTTCCAGTCCGCTCTTGCACAGCAGATCAACGACGTCGAGCTCTACCGTCTGCTCTTCTGGAATCAGTCTCTTACTGCCGATGAGATCCGGCTGTTTGGCGAGAAGATCGCAGCCGAATTTCACGACCTTGCCTTCGATGTCTTTCTCTGGCTGGCGAGCGTCTTCGAGGTCACCACAGCCACGGATGACAACTACGAGCTGGCGGTGCACTATTATCAGAAGGCGGCGGCGATCAAGCCTGATGTGCCGGATCCGTATCTGGACGCGTGCGACTGTTACGATCCGGATCTGAACATTCCGCCTCTCGGCATACTTCTAGAATTCATCCGCCGTGGCCTGGAACACGTCGCGGATCCGGTTCCGCTGTACAGGCGCATGGCGTCACTCTTTGAAATGGTCGGCGACATGGACCAGAGCGACCATTACCGGCGCAAGGCGGACGAAGCGGAAGAGCATCCTCCTGCAGAACCTCCGCCGTCGGCATGACCCACCTCCGCGG
>PMCM01000061.1 GCA_003154155.1 Ignavibacteriota bacterium
GTGGGAGGGTTGACGCACCGTGAGATCCGCTACACTCCCACGCCGAAAGATTTCACAACACTGCTGGCCGGATTGGAATTGTCGGGAGAGATCATGTTTGCCGCCGGTGCGGCTTCGGTGATGCCCAACACCTTCAAGTATTACGAATTCAAGGATCTGCGGGCGCTCAAACGGATGCCCGACCTTATCAAAGATCCGAGCGAGATCACACTGGGCACCGGCCACCCACAGGGAGGAAATGTCATCGGGAGTTCGTCCTCTACGGGTGTGGTGAATGCGGAGTTCAAGGTGTTCGACTACCAGAACCTGTATGTCTGCGATGCCAGCGTGTTCCCCACAAGTCTGGGCGTAAACCCGCAGCTCACGGTTATGGGACTGGCGGACTACGCCGTGCAGTTCGTGAAGGACAACCGGGGATAAGTACCGCACAGCCGGAGATCATCCGTATGGAGAGGCTTCCGGCGCCGCTATTGCAGGCGCCGGTTCTCCTGCCCGCCGCTGATTCTCCGTGGTGACAAACACGCCCGCCTGGCCGGGCAACGGGCACTTGGTTTCGCAAATGCCGCACCCGATGCACAGCTCCCGTATCACGAACGGGTACTTCACCATCTTCCGGCTTCCGTCCCGCGCGATCACTTCCTTCACCTCAAACTTGATTGCCTTGTCGGGTGTCGGACAGTGCTCCTCACACACAATGCAATCGCTGTTCTGTGCGTAGGGAATGCAATGGTTCCTGTCGAAATGGGCCAGGCCGATCGGCGTGTGCTGCTTCTGATCGAGTGCCAGCGGCACAATGGCGCCGGTGGGGCATACCTGGCTGCAGAGATTACAGTTATACTCACAATACCCCTCGCGCATGACCGCCACGGGCAGCCAGAGATCCAGAATGCTCGACTGGATCTGATCCGGCTGCAGACAGCCGCCGTTGGATTTGCAGATGCGGGCACACTCCATACACCGGATGCATTTGTCCGTAAACTGATCCTCCGGCAACGCCCCGGGCGGACGGATGCGCCGGTCGCGCGTATCCCGGTTGGTGAGACCGATGGACAGCAACCCAAGCGCCACGGCGCTGCCTGCTGTCGTGCGCATGAGCTGACGCCGGTTGAAATCCACAGGTGTGTGATACGGTTTCCAACGCCACCGGTAGGTGATGGCATTGACTTTCGGCGGGCACACTGCCCCGCAGTTGAAGCAGTCAATGCACTCCACCTTGCTTGTATGTTTCACGTCGCCTGAAGGAATGGCGTTCATTTTGCATTCCGTCTGGCATTTGTTGCAGACCGGACAGGCCTCCCCCACGATGCGCTCAAACAGCCTGAACTGGGCCAGGAATCCCAGCCATGCCCCGGCCGGACAGATGTTGCGGCACCAGAACCGGCGCGAAAGCTTCTCGGCCCCCAGGATACCTCCGAAAAACAGGGCGATCCAGAAAAGCTGCTGCGGGTGCGACTGCATTTCCGGCATCACAGAAGACTTGAACAGGTCGTAGACAAAAAACGCCGGCGTCTCCAGGAAATGCACCTTGGTCACCGACAACAGTGTCTGCTCGACCGCAATCGTCCCGAGCGGGTACACGACAACAGTCAGCGCCCGGTTGAAGATCGAAAGAGGGTCGAGGTACCCCCAGACATGAACGGAAAAGAGCGCGAGGATGACACAGCCCAACAGGATCGCAAACTTCAGATAACGGAGTTTTTCCCATTGTGCGTAGATCCGGTTGGACGGGGATTTGACGACCTTGCTTGCAGCATCGATGGTCGTGCCCAGCGGACAGATCCATCCGCAGAAAAACCGCCCCAGCAGCGGGGTCGCGGCAAGGATCAGGAGCGCGGGCCAGAAGGCCCAGGACAACGAGAAATCCTGGATAAAATGGAACAGGGGAATGAGAGGGCTGAAGCGCAGAAAGAGATCGGCTTCGAATGTTCCCGAGTATGGGTACCTTGCGAGGAGGAAGAGGAAGAGGAAGAACGCAAGAAATACAATCTGCACAACGCGGCGAAGTTTCTCCATCCCTACCCCAGCCTCACCCGTTTCACGTTGAGCGACTTCAGGTCATACTTGTTCAGACCTCGTTTGAGCGCCTCGCCCAGAACTCCCACGTCGTCGATCTTCAGGCCGAAGAGATCCAGCGCAAGGTAGTCGGCGCTGACGACGCACGGGCTCATGACCAGGGTGCGTGTCTGCTTCACGTGGGCGAGATTGCCCCCCACGGGACCGTTGGCCGTGAGTATGCGGTATGCATCGATGATCGTCAGCGTCGGAGGAATGGCACGGTTGATGTCGACAATCTTCTGGGCAAAGTTGTTGTGGATGTCCCCCCTGTTGCCGCCCAGCACACCCATCATGTTTTTCATCCCGAGCGTCACCCGGCTCAGGCTGTGATGTTTCGCGATCGGCAGGTTGATGACTTTGTCCGCCTCCAGCACATCGCGGTAAATCTGCCATTCCTTCACAACTTCGCCGTTGATGTTCTTTGTGACAAAGCGGTTTTCGCGGATCTGCGTGACTTCCGCGCCCGCTTCTTTTGCGCGGTCTTCAATCTGCGAGTTGGCGTAACAACGGAGGGGATTGTTGCACGTGCGGTCAAACACCTTCACGGTCTTTGCGCCGGCGTTCAGGCACTGCCGTACCACGGCGGCGACGAGATCGGGGTTGGTGGTCGCGGCAAACTGCGGTGCGCGGTCCCATCCGATATTGGGCTTCACCACGACGACGTCCCCCCGCGCGATATAGCTGCCGATACCTCCCATCTCCTTGAGTGCGGCCCCGAGCAAATCCGCCGGCTCGCCGTTTTCCACCCACACCACGTGCGGCGCCGCGGGCGCCGCAAATGCCTGCTGCAGGGTACCCGACAACCATGCACCGCCGACGATGCCGGCACCGGTGCTCAACAGGAAATCCCGCCGTCTCATGTTATCTCCTCACATACTGTCACTTTTCCGGGATTGCTCCGTATACCCTGTACGGCTGCCCATGTCTTCCAGAGCCACATCCCTTCGTTCATAACGGCACGCCGGGTCGCACATGTGTCACCGGCCCCCGTGCACCATGCAGTATAGAAAAATTCTCTCATAAATACACCGGATCAACACCGGTGCCGCCCGGTTCAAAGCGAAAGGCCTACAACATGCCTCACCGGTTCGATGCGAAGGAACTCAGCAGACGGGATTTTGTCAGACTCGCCGCACTCGGCGGCATGTCCGCCGCACTCTCCCCACTCGCGCTCCCGCACGCTCTCGCACAGGATGCCCCCGCGAAACCCGCCACGAACGGCAAAGAGGCGCTGCGGTTCCCCCGTACCTCCCGCTCTATGCCCGGGCGATTCCCGGGACGCGTGGCACAGGTCATGAACGACAACGCCATCGTCGGCAACGCGTTCGATGTCAAGGCGCTGCATATCATGGTGGCGAAAGGCATGCTGTCGCTGACCGGCGCGGCAAGCGTCCCGGATGCCTGGAATATGATCGTCAAGCCGGACCAGATCATCGGCATCAAGGTCAATCCCGTGGCAGGGAAACTCCTTTCCACCAGCCCCGAAATCGTGCACGTCGTCATCCGGCAACTCGAAGCCGCCGGTATTCCGAAGAAGAATATCGTCATCTGGGATCGCAGGGCATATGACCTTGCCGATGCAGGCTTCACGGCTGCGGAATTTCCCGGCATCAAGCTCACCGGCACGGAACAAAAAGACGAGAAGGGATCGTTTTGTGATGCAGATGGGCGCCAGTACGCCGAGCGCATGATTGATAAAGCCTGGTACTACTGGGCCGACGCGGAGGAGAAATATGACGCCGACACACTCCCCTACATGGTCAACGACGGAAAGTTTTCCTATTTTTCCCGCATCTGCACAACCGACGTGGATGCCATTATCAATGTGCCCATTTTGAAGAATGCGGGACCGACAGTGACACTCTGCCTGAAAAACCTGGCGTTCGGGTCTATCACCAATACCCAGCGCCTGCACAGACCGCTCTGGGCCGAAACATGCGCCGAGGTGCCGGCCTTCCCGCCGCTCCGCGACAAAGTGGCATTGAATATCGTCGACGGCATTCGTGGGTGCTATAACGGCGGGCCGGCCGCCAATGAACAGTTTATCTGCAACTACAATACCATCCTCATCGGCACCGACCCGGTCGCAGTCGACCGCGTCGGGTATGATATCGTGCTGCACAAGAGGATTGCACAGAAGGTACAGAAGGAAGAGTCGGAAAAAGGAACACAGTTCATGGATCTCGCGGAGGAAATGAAGCTCGGCGTTGCCAGGATGTCCAACATCGCGCTCGAGCGCATTACGGTCGCATGAAGGCGTTGGTGCTGACGGTCCTTGTCTGCTGCATCTGTGCACCCGCGCCGGCCTTTACGGAAGCGCCCGATGCCCCGCTCCTGCAGACCGGCGATGTGCAGGGTCTGGTCGTCACGCGCACCGGGCACTACGACGGCAGCGCACTGTTCGGCTACATGGACGGCGGCGCCGAACTCTTCCGGGAATACGGCTTCGTGCATCTCACCGCGCAGGAGATCAGGTTGGACGACCAGCAGCTCCTGGTGGAAATCTTCCGCATGCGCGATTCCCTCGCCGCGTTCGGAATCTTCAGCGTCTCCCGCGCAGTCTGCCCCGGCGACGACTCGTCGGGACGGTACTGGTGCCACTCCTCCGGCGAAGTGCAGTGCGCCGGGGGCCCGTTCTTCATCCGTATCCAAACCCTCACCGCCGGTCCGGGATCGGAAGGGCTCTCCGCAATCGTCGGCCGCCACCTCCTCCGGATGATTTCTGACCGCCCCGCGGATGTGCCGTGGGCGTGCGACGAGCACGCGATGCCGGGGTGGCAGCGGAAAGCGGTGTTGATGTACGGACCGCTGGGCCTCCAAAACGGCATGCCGGATTGGAACGATGCGCTGGAGGGAGGCGGGTACAAGTCCGTCACCTGCGTCCCCTGGCTCCTCGACGGTGCGCCGGCAACGGTTGGATGGATCCAATGCGCCTCCGACAAAGCCGCCGAGGCGCTTCTCGAGCGTGCGAACGCCCGCGGCAAGAGTATGTGGCGGTTCTACCGGCGGTGCAACGGCGCTGCCATCCTTGTCATCGATGCCGATCTCCCGCACCCGCGGCTTGAAGAACTCGCAGAAACACTGCTCCGCAAATGATGTTTCCTTACACAGACGCGTGAGGCCGCTACGCCGAACACAACGCTTCACCCTGCTCATGTGTTGACCACTATCCTCCACCACCGAAAGCTCACCATACGTATGAAATACATCTCAGGATTCTTCTGTTTCGCCCTGGCCGTGCTGACGGCATCCGCCGCCGAACGCACGCCCGCACCGATCGAAGCCCACAACTACACACGTGCCACCACCCACGAGGAACTCCTCGCGTTTGTGCGCGCTGCCGGCACCGGCTCGGCACGCATCACCGTGAGCACCATCGGCACCACGACACAGGGCCGCGACATCCCCCTGGTCATCATCTCGCGCGACGCCATGGCGTCGCCACGCCCGCGCGCTTTCGTCTTCTGCTCCCAGCACGGCAATGAACCCTCGGGGAAGGAAGCGGCATTGACGCTCATCTCCCAGGCCGCAGCCGGAGACCTGGATCAGCTCCTGGCACACGTCGATATCCTGCTCATGCCGTCCGTCAACCCGGACGGCAATGAAGCGGCGAAACGGCGCAACGGCGCGAACGCGGATCTGAATCGCGACCACCTGCTCCTCCTGCAGCCGGAAACCCGTGCGGTGCACGACGTCTACAATAAGTGGATGCCGGTAGCAACGCTCGACGTGCATGAGTTTGGCGCTTCAGGCGAGGATTGGCAGAAGGCGGGCTACGTGCGCGCCATCGACGAACAGTTCGGCCTCCCAACCAATCCCAATGTCTCCCCCGCATTGATCACACTCGGACGCGAGAAGCTGTTTCCGTTCCTCGAAAGCCGCCTGCGCGATGCGGGCGTCCGCTTCTTCAACTACAGCATCGGGGGCGGTCCTTCCGATAGCGTCCGCCATAGCACCACCGATATCAATGACGGCAGACAAAGCCTTGCCATCCAGCATTCATTCTCCCTTATCCTCGAAGGAAGAAACGGCAAGGGAATGAATGACGACCTCCGCAGAAGAGTGCGCGGTCAGCTTGCGGCCATCCGTGCCTACCTCACCTTCGTCGCCGACAATGCTTCGGAAATCTCTTCCCTTGTCGAAAAGGAACGCCGGCACATCGTCACAGCAATGGGTCCGGTCGCGATGCAGATGGACCATATCCCTGACGGATCGAAACTGGCTATGCCGGTCAAGACATTCCCGGGGGGCATGGATTCCACCGTTGCCCTTCCGTATAACCCGGTCGTCCGGACCCTGTTTGAAGTGTCGCGGCCGTGGGCCTACCGGATTGCCAAGGACCAAACACCGATTCTTGCTCTTCTGGCCAGGCATGGTGTGCAATCCTGGGTCCTGAGCCGGGACACCGTGATCGACGCGGAAGCCTATGCCGATGTGCGCTTTGCCACCGGCATGATGGAAGGCGATACCGCCTATTTCGCGCGGCCCGAGGCACGGACCGTCCGCTGCCAGTGTTCTGCCGGGGACGTCATCGTCCCCGTGCATCAGCCCCGCGCAACGATGATCGTCAGCGCTCTTGAACCTTCGTCGCTCTGGGGCATCGCGCAATATCCCGTCTTTTCGTACCTGCGCTCGATCAACGGCGAATATCCCGTGTACAGAATCATGAACGGGCCGAAATAATCCGATTCCCCGTTCCCGGCGGATCGCCGCCGAATCCTGAATGTCATCCGCTGTCCACTGTGTCCGGAAGGAATTTTGCCGGCGCAGTGGACAGTGGCTGTTGCCTTCCATGCATATTCCTCGTAAATTCCTGTCACTACGTACCACAGGATGTTGCCACCGCTGTCGGCCTTTGTGTTCTTCCTATTGCAGTCGAAAGGTTCCCATGAGACACCTGCTCCTCATGTGCGCATTCGCGTGTGCTGCATTCCAGGCTTCCGCCTGTACCTCTGCCGTCATTTCGGGAAAGGCCACCCGCGACGGACGCCCGCTCTTGTGGAAGCAGCGCGACACGGGAACGCTGGAAAACAAACTTGTCTATCACACCGACGGCAAATTCGCCTTCCTGAGCATCCACGATCTGGATGACACATCCGCTGCACAGGCGTTCATGGGAAGCAACGCCGCAGGGTTTTCCATCATCAATACCGCCTCGTACAATCTCCAATACCCGAAGTACAAAGGGGACATGGATGAAGAAGGTATCCTGATGAAACGGGCGCTCGCCACCTGTGCCACACTTGCCGATTTTGAGGCGCTGCTCCTGGAGACTTCAGGGAAACGGGGCGTTGAAGCAAATTTCGGTGTGATCGATGCCGAAGGCGGGGCCGCCTACTATGAAGCAAATCCGTATACCTACAAGAAGTTCGATGCGAACGATTCTCTGGTCGCCCCGCAAGGCTACCTCCTCCGCACGAATTTTTCAGCCTCCGGCATACCCGAGAAAGGGCAGGGCTATATCCGGTACCAGACGGAAACCGACCTGTTCCAGTGGGGCTTTCTGGGGGACGGTCTCTCAGTCAGTTTTATCCTGAACGAAGCAGCAACCTGCCTCCGCCACTCGCTCACAGGTGTGGATCTGGCTTCCGGCCCGATCCCTGAAACGGCCGACCATCCGGCCATCGTGAATTTTTCGGATTTCATCCCCCGGTATTCTACCACCGCCTCTTTAATCGTCCATGGAGTAAAAAAAGGGGAAGACCCCCGGCTGACGACACTCTGGACCGTTCTGGGATCGCCGCTCGCAACGCCGGTGCTGCCGCTCTGGGTCAGGTACGCCGATCAGATCCCGTCCCAGTTCTTCTCCGCCGGCGGCGGTCCGGCACCCTTAAATGATGCGGCGTTGCGTCTCCGGAGCCGGTTCTTCCCCCTAAAAACCCCGGAAGGGAAGTACTACCTGGATTTTGCCAGGGTGATGAACCGGCAGGGGACCGGCACGCTCCAGAAGGTGAAAGGCCTGGATAAGTCGATTCTGGAAGACGGCGGGCGACTGGAGACTCTCATGCAGACCCGGAACGTGACAGCGAACGACGTGCGCCAGTATTATCAGGGGATGATGAAGGGGATGAAGGACTTTTTCACATCATGCGGTGTGCAGTTCTGACACGCATCATGCCGGTGTACCCGGCCCCATCCGTTCGGAGCAGAACTGCAATGTCAACCTATCGACGATTTCTTCTCGGATGTGTCATGGCAGGCATAATGACTCCTCTACACGCCCAACCCCCCGGCACGCAGGAACAACAACTGGCTGCCCTTGCCGGCAAAGATACCATCACGATTTTGGTGACGGACTCTGGCCTCGGCGGACTCTCCGTCTGTGCCGCTATCGATTCGCTTGCCCGGGCCACCGGCCGGTTCGGCGACGTGCACCTGATCTTCGCCAACGCCCTCCCGGACGCCGGGAGCGGCTACAACAAGATGAAGTCGATGGAGCGGAAAGTACAGGTGTTCGATGACGCCCTGCGCGGCATGACTGCCCGGTTCCACCCTGATCTGGTGCTGATCGCCTGCAATACGCTTTCCGTCGTCTATCCGCTCACTCCCTTCTCCCGGGAAACACATATCCCGGTCATCGGCATTGTGTCGATGGGGGTCGATATGCTCCAGGAGGAACTGGAACGCCATCCTGATCGGTCGGCAATCGTGTTCGGCACCGAGACTACCATCGGCGCGGAAACGCACAAGCGCATGCTCATCGAACGCGGGATCGCTCCGGACCGCATCGTCAACCAGGCATGCCCCAATCTGGCAGGGCGAATCGAGCGGGACGCTCGCGGTGAGACGGTACGTGCCGCCATCCGCGGGTTTGCGGTCGAGGCTGCCGGGAACAGGAAGCACGCGGATCAGGGGGTGGTTGCCGCCCTCTGCTGCACCCATTACGGCTACTGCACGGAATTCTTCCGCGA
>PMCM01000074.1:0-19453 GCA_003154155.1 Ignavibacteriota bacterium
GCAACAGATACAGCGCGACATCGGTAGCCGGACCCCGGAGCCGGCCGTTCCAGTGGGTCATCGCGTCGCAGAGGTTCAGGACCATGAGTGAATCAAGATGGTTGAGCGATTGCAGCGCCTCCAGGGCATTCACGCGGGTTCGGAATTCCCAGGAAGGACCGGCCATATCGACAAGGGCATCGAGAGATGCGCGGCTGCCTGCTTCCGCCTGCAGTGTATGCCGGAGCACCTGTATCTGGTTGCCCACGCCCCGGTCGTTTGCGACCCAGGAGAGATAAGCCGTGCGCCGTTCCGGAAATCTCGCGCTGAGCCGGATGAGCGCATCCGCTGCCAGAGTGTAGGAAGAATCCCTGACCAGCCGCTCGAACTCCTGCTGGAGGGAGGCGGGTATCACCTCGCACGATTTCAGGGCGGCCGTCCGGACCTCCGGATCCGGGTCCGCCAGGGCTTTCACCAGAAGGCTCCGGCACTCCCGCACTGTATCCGATCCGAGTTGCGCGATCACTTCTGCGCGCATGGATGGAAACCGTTCACGGTCGAACACCCTCATGAGGAGTGCTCGTTTCGCCACCGCGGGCGTTGCGGCAAGGGCACGCAGGGCATCGTACCGGTCGATCATGTTCGGCGCCTGCATCGCCTGTGCAGCGAGTTCGGCATAGGATTTCGGGAAGCTCAGTTCCTTGGTCACCCAGCTGCCGGGGTCACACAGCACAAAGGCAATCTCGCGCTTTTGCGGATTGGAAATCACGACGTGTTCCGACTCCCGCGAGATGGTCTGACGGACGCGGTCCACGCCGCCGTCGCGGTAATGCACCTCGAACACCAGCGGCATGGTAAACAGCTTCACGAGATCACCGGTCTCCTGGGTCTGGCGAATGCTCATGACCGTCTCGCGGTTCCCCTCACGAGTCGTGCACTCTTCGTAGGCGACAGCATAGTGCGGTTCGCCCCCGCGGTAGATCCATTCTTCAAAAAACCAGGAGGGGGAAACGCCAAGCACGTCCTGAAACGCCTGAACGAGATCATTTGTCTCCACGCCGGCATAGGCGTGATGCTGCAAATAGTAGCGGATAACGCGGCGATAGGCCTCGTCGCCGAAGACGTAGCGCATCATGTCGATGACACTCGATCCCTTGTCATACGCCCTGTCGGATCCGGATGCCGAATGGAGAATGGGCAGGAGATTCTTTTTTGATGCAAGAAGGGCGGTCTCCTGTTCCTTGCGGCGTTGCCACTGGTATGCATCTTCGCCCTGGATTTCCCGGAGAAACAGCTTCGCATAAAATGTGGCGAAGCTTTCGTGCAGCCATGACTGGATGCCGCTCCTGCCGGTGACGTAATCGCCAAACCACTGATGGGTCAGTTCGTGAACATTGACGCTGATGTAATTCCTGTCGAGGAATCCCCGCCGGTCCACCAGGAGGAAATCACCGAAGACCGTTGCCGTGGTGTTCTCCATCGCGCCGTACAGGAAGTCCTGCACGGGAATCTGCGCATAGGATTCCCAGGGAAAGGGGGTGCCGGTTTCGCGCTCGAGGAAATCCATGGCTTCTGCGGAGTACCGGTAGGTCGGTTCCGCACGCTCGGGCATGTCCGGATAGTACCACAAATGCAGCGGCACGCCTCGCTGTGAGACGCGTTCATCGACGCGGTACATGCCGATCGCGAGCATCACCAGGTACACGGAGTGCGGGTGGGTCATCCGGTAATGCCAGGTGGAGGTGCCATCGGCATTGATGCGCCGTCCAACAAGGTTCCCGTTGGAGAGAACGCTGTAGGCGCTGTCGAAGGTCACCACCGTTTCCGTGGTNNGTGGGATCGTTCCACCCGATGAAGTAGAGTCCGCGCCGGGGAGTAGCTTCATACACAAACGTGATGCTGTCAGTCGCGTCCCAGTGCAGCGGCGAACCGAAATGAACGGTGACGCCCTCGGCGGTGGAAGTCCACATGACCGGTGCGTTGTTCACGGTGGCGGAAAGGATCCGAATCCCGGGTCCATCGAAGAAAAGGCTGTCGATGTTCTCGCGGAGTGGAGTGAAGATGTGTGTGACGCGGCCCTTGACGATGCCCTGATCGGGAATGAACGATACCTCGAGCCGCATGTGCTGCATATCGACCTGATGTTCCGGTGGCCCGAATTGCGGCTCATAGTACCAGCGGGCCGTTGGGTGCTCCTGGGCGCCCGCCAGGGAGGGATGCAGGAACAGGATGGCGGGGAGGATGAGCCGGCAGCATGCGGTCAGGCACGCACAGCCTTCAGTGAATCTGCTGCGGACACTCATCGTAGTTCGACTCCGAGGGTCTTTCCCTTGTTGATCGCCGGGATCCCCTCCGTCATCCAGGCCGGCGCGGGGGTGCCTTTCAGGAAATGGTCAAAGAACTGCATCATCCTGACGGAGAGGTCTTTGGTGTTCTTGCGCTGAAGCAGATTATGTGCTTCACCGTTGTACGTCAGCATCCAGGTCTGTTTCCCGAGCCGCCGGAGAGCTGTAAAGAACTCGATCCCCTGGTACCAGGGTACGGCGCCGTCATTGTCGTTCGACATCATGAGGAGCGGCGTCGTGACGCGGTCCGCAAAGAACAACGGGGAATTTTCGATGAAAAGATCCCGCTTTTCCCAGAGGGTGCCACCGATCCGGCTCTGTGATTTTTCATACTGGAACATCCTGCTCATGCCCGATTCCCAGCGAATGCCGCCGTAGGCGCTCGTCATGTTGGCCACCGGCGCGCCTGCCATTGCCGCAGCGAACATCGATGTCTGCGTCACCAGGAACGCGGTCTGATAGCCGCCCCAGCTTTGCCCCTGCAGGCCGATGTGAGCGGCATCGACAAAACCTGTCGCAATGAGCTTCTTCACACCCGGTATGATGCACTCGTATGCGCTCCTGCCCGGATGACCGACCCGGTACCGGATATCGGGAACGAAGACGATATAGCCGTTGCTCGTGCAATACGCCGGGTTGATGATCGACCGGCTCGGTTGTGGCGGCGTATACCGGTGCAGGAGATCCGAATTCCGCTCGTAATAATACACCAGCATGGGATACTTGTTTTTCGGATTGAAGTTCTCCGGTTTGTAAAGCAGTCCCTCCAGAGGCGTGTTGTCGGTGGCCTTCCAGGAGAAGAGTTCGACGGTTCCCCAGAGGTACTCCTGTTGCTGCGGGTTGATGTCGCTGATGCGCCTCAATGCCCCCCAGGATTCACCGGTGACATAGAGATCAGGACATTCGTCGAAGCGGGATCGTGTCAGTATGTACGTGGTATCGTTCTTCGCCTTGATGGGAGTGCCGAAGTCATGGGCGTCGATGACGAGGAGGTGTGGTGCACCCGGTTGCCGCAATGCCAGGAGCGAAAACCCAGCGCTCTTGGTGGTTCTGTCAAACGTCCGCAATAACAGCGTGGCATCGGATCGCAGAAAACGTTCCTCAGGATCGGTCCGCACATAACGGAAGCTCTGCCGGTGATCCCTCCCATACCCCGCCGTGAGATTTGTTGCGGGCCGCGCGCCGGTGGGATCGGCGGACCAGATGTCGAACCGGTCGTAGACCAGGAACGTGGAATCGCCCGCCGTCCATCCCAGGGCGCCGTGCGCAGGGGGATCGTCGGGCACATCGTTCAGTTCATTGTAAAGCGGAAACCGGATGTTCTTTGTCACTTCCACGGGCGTCTGCTTCCGGACATCCATGGTGAACCAATTGCGCCTGCCAAGGTCATACCAGAAGACAAACCGGGCCCCGGGCGACAGCGATGCGCCCCCCTTGAGCTTCTCGATGACCCTCGTTGCCGATCCGGTGTGCATATCGATGAGATAGACATCATGGAATGCGACCTCTTCCCAGGACACCATTTTGCGGTACGGGACATCTGACAGACCAAGCGCGACATCTGCATTGCCTTCGTCCCCCACCGTCACGCTGGGAATGCGGAGAGATCCGAGCTGCGTGTATGCGCGTGTGCCGGGCTCAATAGAAGCGAGGTACGACCGTTTTTGCTCTTCCTCGAGATTCTTCAATTGCTGCGTCTGGATGAAATCATCCTGCCAGTTCCAGACATCCAGTTTGGCGGTGACCTCATCGTTCATCGTGGTATCCTCGGCCATGGGAATGGGTGCGGTGCCGAAGAAGAGACGCGTGCCGTTTTTGGAGAAGGATGGCGTAGGGTGTTCACTGATCAGCCACCGCCGGGGAAGACCGTGCAGAAGGGTGTCGGCGATGACGGCGCCGGAGTCGCTTCCCGTCTTCCAATAATAGAGCGAAAAAAAGCGTTGTTTGGCTTTGGAGGTGTCGCGGTCGGCCAGATACGCAGCCTGCCTGCCGTCTTCATCCCAGGCCAGGCCAGTGAATTTCCCTTTGCCGATGCTCACAGTGTCCAGATGGCGGGTCACCGTGGAAAAGTGGAACACGCCCGCAGCGGCCGTGCTGTCGTTCCCCGTTGAGGCCATCAGCAGCGACCGGCCGTTTTTGGAGAAGATGTATTCGTTGATGAACGGGAAGCGGAATTCCGCCCCGGTGGCAAGCTCGCGGGCAATGAGCGTCGTTCCCTTCTCGGCAGTCTTCTCTTTTTCGTCACCAGCGGCATCCCCCGCGCCATCGGTTCGTCCGGCCGGTTTTGTGCTGTCCTTCTTTGCGGGCTCTTTCTCCAGCAGGTAAGCGATCCAGCCGGCGCCCTTTTCGGGCATCGTGAATGACTTCACGCGCGGGATGCGAACGATCGTGCTTGTGCCGAGTTCCATGATTCCCAGAGAGTCCTTGGGCAAATCGTCGGCTTTCTTTTTGGCGATCTTGGCTTTCCGGATGTCGGCGAAGAACGGATTGATGGCGAAGGCGGCGAACCGCGAGTCTTCCGAGATCCGCGGGGTATCTCCGCGTGCCATGGTGTCGGCCCGCCCGGTGGTGATGTTGGTGATCACCAGGCGATTGTCTCCTTCTTGGGGGTCGATCACATAGACAACCCACATGCCATTGTTGGAGATGCACTCACCGGAGACCTTGTTCCAGCCGTCGTAGACGCTGTGCGTTAACGGTTTTTTTTCCGTGGGGAGGGGTCCCCCCATGAGGCTGCCGGCCAGCGCCAGAGCAACAACGAACAAGTACGTGCGCATGATGTTCCGCGTTTGTCGAGAAATCATTGAAAGAGGCCCTACGTCCGCCGCCGTTGCCTCCAGCGATCAATGGCGACGGCCAGGACGATGATGCATCCGGTGACCATTTCCTGAACCCAGTTCGGCAGTCCCATCTGAGCGCAGCCCGACCTGATGACGGTCATGATCAATGCGCCGACAATAGACCCCAGGATGGATCCTTCGCCGCCCGAGAGGCTTCCGCCGCCGATGACCACCGCGGCAATGACGTCGAGTTCCACCCCCATGGCCACGGTCGGATCGCCGATGGTGAGACGGGAGAATTGCAGCACGCCGGCAACCCCGGCGAAGGCTCCCCCGAGGACGTACACGATGACCTTGACCCGGTCGACGGGAATGCCGCACAGGCGGGCGGTCTGTTCGTTGGAGCCGACGGCGAAGATGTGGCGTCCCAACCGGGTGTAGATGAGGAGTCCTGCGACGAACAGCGCCAGGAGCGCGGTAAGCCAGACTCCCCAGGGAACGATGCGCCATCCTTCTCCCGGGGGAAGGGCGGCAAGCAGCTCTTTGAGCCACGTCAGCGGCGCATCAATTTTTTGTTCATGGGCAAACCCTTTTGCCGCACCGCGCACGACGAGGTACGTTCCCAGGGTCACGATGAATGGGACGACCTTCAGCCGGGTGATCAGGAAGCCGTTCAAGAAGCCGCAGAGGGCGCCCATGGCGATACCGCCGAGTGCGGCCAACAATGGATTGATGCCCGCCTGCAACATGGCGGCGATCACCACGGTCACCAGGGCGATCATGGACCCCACCGAGAGGTCGATCCCTCCGGAGATGATGATCAGGGTCATGCCCAGGGCGGCGGATCCCACAATCGCCGTCTGGCGTGCAATCGTCTCCAGGTTGCTGGAAGAGGAGAAGCTTTCCGGGCCGGCGATGGCGAAGAGCAGGAATATGGCCACAAGGCCGGCGAGCGGTCCGAGGGTGTGGGAAAGCCGGGCAAGCGACTTCATGCCGTTCCTCCCTGTCCGGTGGCTTCAAGCATCAACGTGTGTTCGGAACAGCCGGCAACGGGGTGGGCGGGCCCGAGCCGGCCCCGGTGCATGATCGCAACACGATCACAGACACCGAGAAGTTCCGGGAGGTAGCTGCTGATCATAAGGATGGCCTTTGGCTGCTGGTGGTTGGGCGGATCCCCGGTGGCGAGCCGGTTGATGATGTCGTAGAGCTGTGCTTTGCTTGCCACGTCGATGCCGCGTGTCGGTTCATCAAGCAGCAGGATATCCACATCTTCGTGCAACAGGCGCGCGATGGCGACTTTCTGTTGATTTCCGCCGGAGAGGGCGCCGACAAGTTGGCGGGGCCCGGTGGTGCGGATGCCCACGCGGGCGCTCCAGTCCCGCGCCACCCGATCAATGCGGGAGGGTCGGACAAAGCCCCACCGCCCTGCATCCTTGCGCAGCGTCATGGTGATATTGTCGGCGATGGTCATGGCAAGCGCCAGCCCCTCGGTGGCCCGGTCTTCGCTGACCATACCGACGCCGTCACCCCATCTGTCCGACGGAGATCTCCAGCCGGATGTGGCCTTGATGCGGATGGTGCCGGCAGCGACAGGAGCGAGACCGAAGAGCGCACGCACGAGTTCGGTCCGTCCTGCGCCGATCAACCCCCCGATACCCAGGATTTCTCCGCGCCGCAAGGTGAAGGAGGCGTCAAGCGCTTTGGGAGGGGAGGAGAGGGAGGAGACATCGAGAAGGATCTCTCCCGGCATACGTGTGGTCTTCGGGTACATCTGATCGATCCGGCGGCCGATCATGAGCGCGACGATATCTTCGATGCTCCGCTCGGCGGTACGTCCGCTTCCGGCACTTCGGCCGTCACGCAAAACCGTGAACCGGTCCGCGATACGTTTCACTTCTTCGAGAAAATGCGAGATGTAGACAACGGCATGTCCCTGGTTGCGCAGCGAGGTGATAACGCCAAAGAGATGCTCGATATCTCCAAGGGTCAGGCTGCTCGTGGGCTCATCCAGTACGATAACCCGGCATCCGACGGCGAGCGCGCGTGCGATTTCCACGATCTGACGCGTGGCGATCGGAAGACTGCCCACCCGTTCCGACGGGTCCAGGGCTCCGTGCCCGAGCAGTTCGAGGGCCCCCACTGTCCGCCTGCGGATTTCAGATCGGCGGCGCAATCCCCAGTCTGACGGTTCCATGCCGAGCATGACATTGTCTTCGACCGAGAGATGCGGGGCGAGAGAAAGTTCCTGATATATCATCGCCACGCCTGCCCGGCGCGCGTCCGCGGCGGATCGTGGAACAAACGGGATGCCGTCAAGTTCCAGGGTGCCCGCATCCGGTCGCAGCGCTCCGGAAAGGACCTTCATCAGCGTGCTTTTGCCTGCGCCGTTCTCCCCCACGAGGGCGTGTACCTCGCCAGAGAACACGTCAAAATCCACACCATCGAGGGCCGTGGTTGCGCCGAACTGCTTGCGGATTCCCCGCATGGCGAACCGGGGTGTCGGTACGTCGGACATTACGGGAGCCACTGGCTGAGGTCGGGGGAAATGAGTTGACGCATCTCCGGCTGGTCCATATTCTCCGGGGTCACCAGGGTGACTCCGGTGTCCTGCCTGCGATCCACCTTTTCACCCCGGAGATGCTTGACCATGATGGAGACGCCGTCATATCCCATGCGGAAGGGGTTTTGCAGGACCAGGGCGTTGATGTGTTTGTTGCGCAAGCCCTCGACAAGTTTGGTGGAGCTGTCAAATCCGACAAACGTTACGTTCCCGGCGCAACCGGCGTCCTGTAACGCACGCAGCATGCCGAACGTTGTCGATTCGTTGACCGCGAAGATCCCGTCGATCGTCAGTTTGCCTGCGGACGCTTTCAGCGGACCGAGGAGGTTTTCGGAGGCGCGATAGGCGGTTTCCGTTGTCGGGCCGCCGTACTGGTTTGCGCTGACGATGGTGATTCCGGGAAACTCCTTCATGGCGTCCAGGAATCCCTGTTCGCGATTGACCGTGCTGGCGGATCCTTCCATGCAGCGGAGCATGACAACGCGCCCCTTGCCGCCGAGGATGCGTGCAAGCTCACGTCCTCCCATGACGCCTCCCAGGTGGTTGTCGGTCGCGACAAAACTGATGTAGTCGTCGCTCTTCAGATCCGAATCGATGATCACAACGGGGATATGTGCGCGGGTGGCGTTGGCGACGGGTGCGCGGAGGGCGATGTCATCGAGCGGGGCGAGGACGATGCCGGTCACCCCGCGGCTGATAAAATCCTCCACCACCGAAATCTGCTGATCCCGGTCGTCCTCGCGCAGAGGCCCTTTCCAGATCAGTTCGACCTTGAGTTCCTTCGCCGCCTTTAGGGCGCCGGCGTGAATGGACTTCCAGAACTCGTGTGTCGTTCCTTTGGGAATCACGGCAATCGTGGTGGTCGTTGTCGCATTCTGTTTGCTGCACGAGATCGGCAACCAGAACAGCAGGAGAACAGNNGACGAGCGAAACGCGGCCTACCCGTTCATCAGATAGGTCACGACCGCGGACACGTATGCGGTGAGTCCGATCAAACACGGTCAGCTCCAGGAAATGTTGTGTTTCAGCTTACCACGTCCTGCGGATCGGATGCGCTTCCGTATTGAATATGACGTTGTCAAAATCGAGCGTCGCAGCGGGTGCAAACAGGAGATACAGGTACTTCAGTGTTTCGGCGAAGAAATACGTTTCCGTCCTGTCGGATTTTTCCTTGGTGATGACGCTCTTGAGCTCGGCATACCCGCCGTCCACACGGCAATATGCCTTCAGGCTGTCGAGAAAGACCTTCCCCATCTCCAGATAGCGGGGATCGTCGGTCTTCCGGTAGAGGTAATACGCCGACTCGATGATCTCGGGGTTGAGGAAAAATCGGGGGGCTGCTGCCTCGTCTTTCACGTAGTCAAATTGTTCGGGTTCGATGCCGTGCCTCTTCCACATGTGGAAGCAGGCCTCCTGCAACTCCTTTGCACGATTGATATCGCCTGCGAGCACGAGGACTGCCGGAAAGAACGCGTCCAGCGCTCCGAACCATGTTTTTGTGCGTTTCCCGGTATTCATGTCGGCATGTCCGTACCAGATGCCGGTCGCGGCGGTGTCAATCAGAAACGTGTTGATGGCGACATAGGAGTCGTGCCACATGATCTTGCAATCCTCGTCGTTGAAGAGCAGGGCGCCTTTCACCATGTATTCGTAGTAGGAGTCGATGCAGGCGCTGAGGTGGCTGTCGGTGCCGAGCCACTCGCCCGTTTCGCAATCGATCGCGTCGCCGACAAGATTGAGTTCGGAACGTGCTTCAAAAATGCTCAGCAAGGCGTGCTTGGCATAGTTGTAGTACTTCGCGTCACCGGTGAGCATGCTGAGGGTTCCCCATTCCACAAGCAGTGTGCCGATTTCACCGGGATTGGTCTTGGTGCCCCGTACGGCGCCGGTCTTCAGATTGACCTCCACATAGGGGAAGCCCGTCGGCGTCAGGAATGCGGGAATCAGACGGTCCGCGAGGTCTTTTGCCAGCGCGAGGAGTCGTTTGTCCCCGCTCAGCTGGTAGTTGGACAGCAACCCGCCGAGGGTCCTGATGTTAATCTCGAATACTTTGACGTAGATATCCTTGTCAAAAGACATGTTGCGCACGATATAGTCGCGTGTGCTGTCGGCTTCCTCCTTGAACCCCATGAGCGTCATGGTATCAAGAGCATCCAGCGGTGTGATGTACATCGGCGACGCATACCAGTCGTACGGCGTCTTGCTGATCGGCCGCACGCCATCGTGCCCCCATGCATATTTCTTGTACGCATTCCATGAATGCAGGAATTCATTTTTGACTTCGGCAGCGAGCGCGGCTTTGTCAAGTCCCGCCGTCTGACCAAAGGAGCCATGTATGACGGAACTCAGGAGAAGAGAGGTCAGGAGAATGAGGTGCATACGCAGGTGCATAGATGCTCCGGGTGTGAACGATACGTGGTAAAATATACGCAAATCCGGCGAATGACGAAATGTCGAGTCAGCGCCCCCTGGACCGCGTCAGAACCATATGCAGCCCCTGTGTGGAAACGAACGGCACGACGTCGGGTGCGTTGCCGCCACCGAGGATGTCATATCCCGCCTGCCGGAGACTGCGGAGATGCAATGCGACCGGGCCCTCGGCGGATCCTTCCAGCATCGGGGCCACAAACACCGTAGCCGCCGACTGGTCTTCGGCGATGTCTACCCGCGCGTTGCACGGCCCGAAGATCGTGGGCAGCTGGTGCGTTTCCAGGTGAGCACCCGGATGATACCATTCCGGTGGGACACCGGCGAGAAGATCCATGGAGCTGTCGCGTTCGAAGATGATGAGCTGCCTGATCAGTTGAATAAAAAGTGCGCTTGCAGTGGCGTTGGATCCATCGCCGCTGACTTTTGTCCCGAGATCGCGCGGGAGTTGCTCTTCCACCCACGTCCACGTCGGCGACGCATGATTCGCGACCGCGTACAGCAGACTCACAGCGGTGGAATCCTCGTCTGCGTAGAGATGCGCGATGGCTTCAAGAGTGCCGAAGAACGGCCACACGCCGTCACGCAGCCAGCCGGTGTTGGGGGGCAGTCCTTCACGCAGATCGGCCTGTAGCATCCGGAGTGTTCCGCCGACAAGTGAGTCGTTTTTNNGCGGTGTCGCCGACTTTCATCGGGAGATACGTATTGCCGAAACGGTCGACGCGCTGGTCGCGGCGCGCGGCGCGACGGAATGATGCAAGGAGCTCCCAGAAATGATCTTCCCACAGTGCAGCTTCCTCTCCATGCCCCAACCAGCGGGCAGATTCGGCTGCGCCCAGCAGTCCGGCGAGACTCCAGTACACGCTGCCGTATTCCGGCTGGAGGCCGGCAAGTCCGCCGTCCGAAAACCCGGGGGGGAAGAGCCCGTATTCGAGCGCATGCGGATTCTTCAACGTGGTGCGGCGAAGTTCCCATAACCATCCCACACCTCGCTGGATGGATCCCCAATGACTCTCCAGCCACGTTCGGTCATGAGACAGAAGGGCATACCTGCCCATGAGGAAGATTAGCAACGGCGTTTCCCGGTTCATGGGGTAGGGTGCCATCACCTCCAGATGACCGTCGGGCCGCTGGTAACGCAACATGGCCTCGATGCACGTGCGAGCAGTCCGTGTATCCCCGAGAAATGCCGCTGCAAGATTGTGCCAGACCGCATCGTGCACCCACAATCCGCGGTAGACGCTGGGGCCGGGTTCAAACTGCATGAACCCGTCGATCGGTTCGGCGATTGCGTAGAGATTGCGGATGTTCGCGTCGAGGAGCATCTGCGTGGCACTGTCCGGTAGGACGATGCCGCCGTACGGCAATGCGCTCGAATCCTGCCAGTACTGCCGTGCACGTTCGAGAGCGGATGGGAGCAAAGCCCGCACTTCCTCCGGAGAGCGCACCCGCCCGCCATGCGACATCACCGCCAGCACCTCGGCCGTACCCCGGGGGTACTCAAGAATGAGCGAATCACCCGATCGTTCGGCGCCGACAGGCACCGGCGAACTGGTAACGAACAGTCGACCTTCCGTCCACACGCTACCTGTGCTGCTGTCAAATGCCATCGGCCGGCGCGAGCGGATGATGAGCGTTGGGGTAACGGCGTCGTCAGGGAAACTCCCGAACAGGGCATCATCCCGGGCTACTTCAGGCTGGGCGTCACATTCTGTGCCGCAGCGCCAGTAAACTTCCGCTTGCGCGGAGAGTGTCCCCCGGATCAGCGCATTCCTGTCCGGAATAAAGCCGTCAGCAAACATCCAGATCGCATTCAACACGACGTTCGGATCAAGCCCGTCAATCGACGCGTGCACTTCAATCTCTATCCATCCATCGTTGTCCGCGTCCCGCGCGTCGAAATTGTAGACGTACGGCGTGTTGGGTCTGCCCTCGTGCACGGGGTCGGCGATCATGTCGGAAGCGCCCTCGACTTTCAGAACGAGGACGCGTTTTCCGGCCGACGGTTTGTACGGTTCACACAATCCGAGAACGACCGTGTGGGTGCTGCCGGGCGCGACGCGGATCCGGTATTTCAACGGCCGGTTNNCGTTCCAGCCGTCCGTGAAGAAACGTGTGGGAAGGGGATTGCATCCCCGTCGGGACGACGGCGAATACCGTCTGTTGCATGCGGGTGGCATCGTCGGCGAGTTCGGCGTTTGCCAGAGGGACACGCGGTCCCTCCAGTTCGACATGGCGCGTCTGCAGCACGTGCGCCTTGATGCCAAAAGTCATTTCAGTGAACGGCCGCGCATATGGCCCGGGTCCAAAATCGCAGCCGAGCGATCCGGAATTCGTGACAACGCTCTTTTGCCAGTCGCCGGGAAAGCAAATGGCGGTGAACCAGGATCCCGGCGCAAAACGAAAATCGATGGTCCGGGTCTGGGCGCACACCGTGCAGCCCGCAAGGACTGCTGCGAGAAGAAAGCGGTAACGTTGCATACGATCACCGTCGGTGCATTGCGATCTGGTACGTTGATCCCCAGGGGAGTTGCACGTGTGAGGGGAGGTTTCTGCGCTGGTTGTCGAGGAAGCCCGCGCGCGTGAAACTCGCGAGGTCGATGCGTATGCCTCCCGTCACGCCGTGTGTGCGCATCGCCTGCATCTGGAGGGTTGCTTCACTTCCGTCGGTCGACGTTTCGACCGTGAGCGAGACCGGACCGCAGCCGGTGAGAAGATCATTCACCGATGTCCGGGCGCCCGGTTTCAGCCACGCCGGTGGAAATCCACCGCACACGACGAGCGAATCCTGGTGTTCAAACACCAGCAATGCGGCAAGCGCCTGCATAAAGAATGCGCCCGCCTCCGCGTCCGATCCGTCTCCTGATGTGCGGGCACCGAGCCTCTGCGGTTGTTGCTCTTCCATCCAGGTGCCGGAGGGGGAGGCGTGATCGGCCACCGCCTGGAGTATCGTCCAGGCTTCGGGTCCGTCGTCGACAAGAAGATGCGCCATGGAGTGGATCGCGCCGAGCCAGGGCCATACGCCTTCGGCCATCCAGCCGCTGCCGTGGATGAGCCCCTCTGAACGACGTTCGTCGAGCATCGCGAGATTTGCGTGAAGAATCGTTTCCGCAAGCGTGTCGGACTGGAAAAAGAAACGCCCATAGGGAAGAGGGAGCAGGAAGGCGTATTGACCGCGCTGGGGCGCTGCGGCGGAGCCGGAATCCGCCACGGCGTCGGGGAGATAGCGATGGCCTGAGGAATCCACGCGGAGATCTTTCGTTGCCGCACCCGCGTAGGACGCGGCAAAGGATGCAAGCAAACCCCGCCAGCAGTCGGCGTCAACCTCCCTGTTGAGCTCGTGCGCGCCGCGAATGCCGTGTTCCAGCGCGATCATGGCCCACCAGACCGAACCGTAATCGGCGGTGGGGCGGGAAATCCCGCCATCAACAAATCCCGGAGGCATGAGCCCGGCATATGCGGTGCCCGGCGTGTCAAGCGTCTGCAGCCTCGCCGATTCGATCCACGCCATCCCTTTCTGGACAACACCCCAATGGCGTTCGAGCCATTCCTTGTTGCCGGACATCTGTGCATACCGGAACATCATGGTCAGGAAGAGCGGGGTCTCGACCATGGACACGGCAGGATACAAGGAACGGAACTGGCCGTTCGGCCCCTGATGATGGAATCCGGCTTCCAGTGCCCGCCGTACCGAAGCTGTGTCTCCCATCATGAGGGAAATATTGCCGGATAACATCACATCGCACAGCCAGAGCCCGCGGTAAACACTGGGGCCAGGCTGGTACTGGAGATCCCCATCGACCTCTTCGCGAATCTGGTAGATGTTGCGAAGGGAGGCCTCGGCAAGATACTGCATGCGTGCATCAGGGACATGGACCCGCATTTCCGGGACCGGGGCATCATGCTGCCAGTAGCTCTTGCATCGATTCTCTTCATCACGGAGATCCGGGACCCGCGTAAGGTCCGCGCCCTGGCCATTCCCGTGCATCACCACGATGTCGGCCCGCCGCGCACCCGCAGGAAGAACAAGCAGTAATGTGTCCCCATGCCAGACGCCGGATATCGGCGGAGGTCTGCTGACGAGAAACGGCAGTCCGCGCCAACGCACAATACCGGCATCCGGATCGAATATCACGGGGCGCCGCGTCCTGATCCGGACCACCGGAGTGCATCGCTCTCCGTCAAATGTCGCGAGCAGGGCATCGGTGTGCACAGAAGGCGCAAAGACATCGGCCTCGGTGCCGCACCCCCAGTGGAACTCCGCCTGCGCAGCGGCGCTGCCATCGATGATCGACGAGGGGCGGATTTGTGCACCCTCATGGAAAACCCAGATGGTGCTCAGCGTGATGTTCGGATCGGGAGAACGCAACGACGGATGAATCGTGATGGCAAGCTGGCCGTCGCCGTTCACATCCGTGCCGTGAGCCCAGATGACCACGGGGGTGTTGCGCACGCTGTCGGCCAGAGGGTCGACATCACGCAGCGTATCTCCTTCCACATCAACCGTCATGATGCGCGATCGGGGCCGGGTCTTGTACGATTCGCAAAAACCGAGCGCAATGAGCTTGCTGCTTCCCGGCGGCACGCGCAGCAGATAGTGGATCGGTCTGTTTGTTCCCCACGCAACGTCCGCAAAAGAAGCGTCGGTCCCCCGCGGAGGCACGGCCCAACCGTGTGCCCCGTTCAATCCGCCCAGACGGGTCAGGCGTCCGTTGCCGGAAGGCATCGCCTGCGGCGGCGTGGTGCGCGGCGCAAGCGCAAATGCGTGGATGTTTATCCTGACGTTCTCGGTAGAGGCACCCATCGCGACGATGGGTGTTGCCGGATCGGGGAGCCATTGCCGGAAGTTCGGGGCAGGCCACTCCAGGACACCCACCGAAATTTCCGTGAGCGGGGCCGAATAGGGACCCGGTCCATAGTCATACGCGAGCGAGCCTCTCTCCGTCACCACGGTCTTCTGCCAATCGTCGGGGAGGCAAATCGCGGCAAGGGACCGGGCCGGTGCGCAGGGGAACCAGGTTGAATCCGGTCCTGCAGCATACATCACCGCCCGCATAACGAGCAATAGCAGCACTACGCCGGTTTTCCGCACCCTCATCAGGCCTCCGATCCTCTCGTATCTGCCGCACCACGTGGTGTCGTTGTTTCCAGCTGAACCGATATCTGTAGCACCGCACTTGGCGGCAGCGTGACGGAAACCCGTTCTCCAGAGCATCGAACGGCATGTTCACGCGGACTCACGACCTCTGCGTTACCTGCGCTTCGCCCAATAGCGCTCAATTTCCTCGAGCGTCTTTCCTTTGGTTTCCGGAACGAAAAGCCATGTGACGACGACCGTGACGACGCAGAAGAATGCATAGAGCCAGAACGGGAAGGCGTGATGGAATGTTGCGACCAGCCACGAGTCCTCATTGATCACCGGGAACGATTGCGACACGACGAAATTGGCCGCCCAGAGCAGCAAGGTGGCGATGCCCATTGCGCGGCCCCGCAAACGCGTGGGATAGATTTCGGACAGGACGACCCAGACCACAGGTCCCATGGACAGTGCAAAGCAGGCGATATAGCCGAGGACGAAGACGAGCACCCATGCCTGGGTTGTCCCGAAATATGCCGCCAGCCCGAGTCCGGTGAGGGAACAGGCCATGCCCGTGGCGCCGACGATCAGCAGCGGTTTGCGCCCTATACGGTCGACAGTCCAAATGGCTACAACCGTGAAGGTGACGTTGAATGCGCCCACGATGACCGTCTGCAGAAGAGCTGTGTTCGTCCCTGCACCCAGTTGTTTGAAGATCTCGGGCGCATAGTACATGAAAACGTTGATGCCGGTGATTTGCTGGAGTATCGCCAGGGCGATTCCAAGGGCCAGCGCAATGCCCATGCCGCGGGAAAAGAGTCCGGCCACCGATTCTTCCTGCTGTGTGACCGTGGCTTTGATCGCCGCTACCTCTGCTCGGGCTTCGCCCGGGGTCGCAAGACGCGAGAGGATACCGAATGCCCGTTCTTCATTGCCGTTCTTCACGAGCCACCGTGGGCTCTCGGGAATGGCCAGCAGGGTCAGGAAGAAGAGAAAGGCTGGGAGGACTTCTGAGCCAAACATCCATCGCCACCCTGTGGTAATGTTCCAGATATCGTCGCCCAGCCCCGCAATATAATAGTTGACAAAATAGACCGTCAGGATGCCGATGACGATAGCGAACTGATTGTAGGAGACGAGCCGCCCACGGATATCCGGAGGGGCGATCTCGGCGATATAGAGGGGCGAAAGCAACGACGCCATGCCGATGCCGAGACCGCCCAGCACGCGGGCGACATTGAATTGCACGAGGGTCTGGGGGATGGCCGATCCGACACCGGAGATGGTGAAGAGCGCGGCGGAAAGCAGAAGTGCCCGCTTTCGGCCGTAGCGGTCGCTCAGCGGGCCAGCAGCGGCGGCGCCCAGAATGCACCCGATCAGGGCGCTGGATGCGGCGAAGCCGGTGTCCGCCGGACCGAGGTTGAAGCAGGCGCGGAGAAAACCGATGGCGCCGGATATGACCGCGGTGTCGTAACCGAACAGGAGGCCGCCCAAAGCGGCGACACAGCTGAGCAGTGTGGCGTAGGAGCTGGGTTTCATGGAGTACAGGGATGCGATGACGGATTGGACAACAGGTGGTTTTACCGAGATACGAAGAAAATTTCAGGGATGCAACGGCGTTTGATTAGGGGAACGGTTGCGCACTTTGTGCCGGCACGTCTTCGCCGTCGGGCGGGGAGAACGCACGGCAACAGACCGTGCCGCCGTCTCCCCGCAGTGCGGTGCGCCGGGATGACTGTGCTAGTTGCCTCCACCGGGCGGACGGCCCATCCGGCCGTTCATACGCTCCTTTTTGAATTGCTCAAACTTCGGCTTCTGCTCCGCGGTCAGAAGGGAGTCAATCTGCAGGTCGGTTTTTTGTTGCCGTTCGCGCATTGCTTTCTGCATCCCATCCGGATCGTCCTGAAACTTCTCGCGGACCGCTGCACCTTCGGCAAAGCCCTTTGCATAGATGGCACGGACCTTCGTTACCTGTTCGGAAGTGAGGCTCAATGCCGTGGTCAGACGGTCGATGCGGCGCGCCATCATCAAAGAATCGCGCTGGGCAAAAGCACAGGCCGCAAGCAGTGCCAGCGCCAGAATCGTGTATCCCACCCTTCGGAGTTTCATGCAGTTACCTTTCGATACGTAATGGACGGACCTTGACATCATACCGAGCCCCCCCCCAAGAGAAGGGTGGGCCCATATGCCTGTTCGACACCGTACCCACGGAAATGGTTTATTCCTTTTCGTACAGATCGGCCTGTTCTGTTTTCGCGAGGTCGACGAAGAAGTCGGCCACTTTGGAGGTGACCGCGGCAAAATACCGGGCGCCCTTTTCCGGCGTGGCGGCCCGGGGGTTGCCGGTCCCCGTGTCAGATGTCACGCGCGTCCAATCACGGGGTGTCCAGGCCCACCCCTCCCGGAACGCGGTGATGTTCAACCGCCGTTCCTTTCCTTCGCCGGCTTCGGAGAGGGGAAGTACCAGCTCCGGCGCGAGAAACATCATGAGACTGGTTTCCATCTCGTCGGCATGGTCTCCGGGAACATCGAAATAATCACGCAACGGGATGCTGCGATACCAGTTCACCGCTGCAAGGAGCATCGTCGTGCCCAGACTGAGCTCCCGGATCATCTGCCTGAAATCGTTTCCGCCGTGGCCGTTCAGAATCACCAGCCGCGGGACACGGTGACGTTCGAGTGAAGTTACGACATCGCGAAGCACAGCCAGCTGGGTGCTCGGGTTCATGTTGATGGTCAGGGGGATATTCAGCTGGCCCGTATTGACGCCGAAAGGAATGGGGGGAAGAAGCACGACGTCAGCGCCGCGGCCCGCGGCGAGGCGCACCGCCTCGCGGCCGATCCTGTCAGTCTCGATAATGTCGGTGCCGTATGGCAAGTGCAGGTTATGCGGTTCGGTCGCCCCCCAGGGCAGCACGGCAAGTGCATAATGCGCCCCGCGGATGTCCCGGTACGGGGCATCGGCCAGCACGCTGGGGCGGTCAGCCATCGATTTCACCCAGCATGTTGGCGCAGAGAAGCAGCGCGCGGGGAATATGGTAGCAGCCCTTCCATTTTCCTCCCTTGAGGGGAATCAGCACGTCGCCGCGCCGGTCAAGGTATCCCCACCATTCGCCAAATTCCGGATCAGGGAAGTGCTGCCAGGTATATTCGTGGATTCTCTCGAACCAGGAAAGGCAGTCGGGCCGTTTGGTCAGCCGGTATCCCAGCAGCAAGCCGACGAGTGTTTCCACATGGACCCAGAACAGCTTCTGGTCCCATTCCATGGCCAGCGGCGGTTTTCCCTGCGCATCCATGAGATAGAAGATCCCGCCGTACCGTGTGTCCCATGCGCGTTCCAGAGTGGCCATGATGGAATCCAGCGCCCGGGTGATCAATGCTGTGTCGTGCGTTTCTTCGGCGAGGCTCATCAGGAACCACATGCCTTCGATGCCGTGTCCGGGATTGATCAACCTTCCGTCGAACGTGTCAAGATGTGTGCCGTCGGGAGCGACATGTTCGTGGACCAGCCGTGTCTGCGGATCAATATAGAGACCGGCCACCTCGTTCATGAGGGCTGTACGCAGACCATCAGCATCCTTCTTCTCCAGCATCCAGGCCATCTCCTGGACGAGGTTCAGGAGGATCATGGGGAGGGCGTAGGATTTCATCGGCCGCGTACCCGGCACGATTTTCGCGTAGGTCCCTTTGGGATTATCCCGGCGGCGGAGAATATTGTGATAGCTGCGCAGGGCGATCTCCCGCGCCGAGGAATCGCCCGATGCCTGCGCATACTGGCTGAACGCCATCGCCGCAAAGCAGTCGGAAAACACATTATATGGTTGGACGAGAGGCGTGCCATCACGAGTTAATGCGAAGTACCAGTTGCCTTCGCTGTCCATTCCATGTGCACGAAGAAAATCGATGCCGTGCCGTGCAATGGAGAGCCAGCGAGGGTTCTTCTCGAGACGGGTATAGAGCATTGAGAAGGTCCATACCTGGCGGGCCTGGAGCCAGACGAATTTGTCGGTGTCATAGACCGCACCGGCACGGTCAAGGCATGTCAGAAATCCCCCCTGGGGATCGATCGAGTGCTTCTCCCAGAAGGGTATGATGTCGGAACGCAGGGCCGTGATGTATTGGTGTTGCAGTGCGCGGAAGTTCATGTCATGCCTCTTTCACGATCGTCACGAGGTCGGGGAGCGTCACCCACTGTTTTGTGTGCCAGGACTCGATCCCTTTTTCGGCGAGCTGGACGCCGCGTGCGCCTTCCAGCAGATCCCAGCGGAAGGGCTCGTCCTTGACC
>PMCM01000074.1:19536-19781 GCA_003154155.1 Ignavibacteriota bacterium
GAGTTGAACTGGGCGATCACCCCGCCTTCAAGCGCAAACGTCGCATACGCGGCATCATCGGCAGTACACGCGTAGGGGGTTCCCGTTTCATCCCACCGGGTAGGAATATGCGTTGCCCCGAGACACGATACCGCCTGGATCTTGCCAAACACGTTGTCGAGGACGTAGCGCCAGTGACAGAGCATGTCGAAGATGATGCCGCCGCCCTCTTCCGCACGATAGTTCCAGGAAGGGCGCTGGGCAGG
>PMCM01000111.1 GCA_003154155.1 Ignavibacteriota bacterium
TCCACCACCAGATCGCCGAACACATCCCTCCGCGCGGGATCGCTCAGGTCTTCTTCGGTAACCGAACTGCCGCCCTGTTTCTCGAGCCAGCGATTCAGCGTCTCCATGCCGTTGAAGTCGCCNNCATAGCGTGTCTGCTCGTCCACCGCCTGCATGAACTCGTCGGTGACTTTGATGCTGATGTTGCCGAAGCGCACCTGCGTGTTCTCGCGCACCTGGCGCTCGATTTCCTTCACCTGGGCGTCGTCAAAGAGGCCGGACCACTGGGATTGTTCGGCGATTTGGGTGGTCACCCAGTTCGACACCTTCTTGACGCGGATAAAATCGATGATATCCGGATGCTTCACGTCGATCGTCAGCATCAGCGCGCCGCGGCGGCCGCTCTGTCCGATCAGCCCCGTGGTCATCGAGAAGAGCTCCATGAACGACACCGCCCCGGTGGATCTGTCGGCGGCGTTGTGGACAACGGAGTCTTTCGGCCGGAGACTGCTGATGTCAACGCCGATCCCTCCGCCGTAGGAATACGTGCGCGCGCATTCAAACGCAGCGCTATAGATCGATTCGATGTTGTCTTCCCGGATGGTGGTGACGAAGCAATTGGCCAGCGTCTTGAGGCGGTAGAGGTCCCCCGCTCCGGCAAGCACGCGGCCGCCGGCGATGAACCGGCCGTCGAATAACATGCGGTAGAACTTCTCCGCCCAAACGGCCCTCAGCCCGTCGTCTGCTTCGTTCGACGCCAGGAATGCCGCCAGCCGGACAAACACGTCCTCGGGCCGCTGTTCCACCACCGTGCCATTCATATCTTTCACATAGTACTTCTTGCGATAGATATTCATGGCCAGTTCGTTGCCGCCCAGATAATCGGGATGGCTGGGCAATTCGCCCCGTTCCACCCTGCCGGCAAGTTCCGCGTACAGCCGTTCGTACGTCGCCGCGCGCTCTTCGCCTATCCGCTCGACGGTTTTGCCCTTCTTCGCGAACATCTCTTGCAGCACCATCGCGGTACTCCTTTGGTTACGCTTGTGGATTCTGGGGAAGGGGCGCCTGTGGTCATTGCCACGGAGCGCTTATTCATACGAAAAACAAACTCCAACTTCAACCGGAGTACGTACGAATTTGAACAGGGGGGTGCGACTATTTGTTCCAACGGCCGGGCGGGGAAGGCGATGGCTTACCTGTGCTTCTCGGCATCAGATTGAAACAGCGCATCGGGCAGACCGGTATTGACGTGATAGTCCGAGTATTTCACCGTCACCGTGCCGGCACGCATGGCCCCCCGCTGCATCATGGGCGCGACCCCGGTGAACGGATTGTTGTCCTGCGGCTGGACCGTCGTGTCCCTTGCAGCTGTGGAAAATGAGACAACGAGCGATGCGGGCAGCCAGAAGGCGCCCGTCCGCAGGTATTCGAACCGGGCCTCGATAGCGTGTCCGTCGGGCTGCGGGAGGAGAACGCGCTCCGGGGTCCAGCGTGTTCCGTCAACCCACATGAAGACGCGGCGGACCAGGGCTTTCTCGTCCCGCGGGTGCAGCGCAAGCCGGTATCGCAATGCTCCGTCAACCGTTTCCCGGGCCATGCTGTCCACCGCATACCTGCGGGTGAGTTGGCCGAACTGCACGCCCATCCCCTCCCGCGGAAGGAAAACGAAGCCCTTTGCGTCGAAATGCACCTTCTCGGGCTGTTTGAAGTACATCGTCGCGTGCATCGGGGGGACTTTCATCCGCTCGATGTCCGCGACGATGTCCAGCGTCACCGTGTAATCCTGCAGCCCTTCGAAGTTGTGTTCCGCCTTGCGCAGCACGTCGTCTCCGGACAATTGCTGTCCGGGTGCGGCGCGCAGCGCCGCGAGCAGAAGCAGGAGGGAAATGGTTCTCATGCGTGTACGGTGGCCTCCATCCGGCTGACGACCAGATTGTACAATGCCATGAGCAGCGCGGCGCCGACCCCGATGCCGATCATGACGTACCAGATGACCTCCGGCCGTCCTGCGGCTTTTGACGTCTGGTACAACCATCCCCCGATCGGATCTCCGACAAACCGCGCGATGGCAATCGGCAGAAACGCGTACCCCTGGAACAGTCCCTGTTGGCCCGGCGGGGCGATGGTCGAGATGTATTCGTAATACCTCGGTGCCTGAATCATCTCCCCGATCGAGAATGCCACGATTCCTGCGGCAATCGTGGGGATCCCCGGGGCGATGCCGATGATCACCCAGATGAGGCTCGACACGGAGAATCCGACAAGGATCGCCGTGCGCACGGGCAAATGCTTCGTCAGCCAGTTGACGGGAATTTGAAACAGGATGATCGCGCCGGCGCCGGCCCATGATTGCACAATTTCGTACGGGGCATCTTTGTTGATGAAGTCGGTGATATAATACGGGATGATGATGAATTCCTGCCAGAAGATGATCCAGTAGAGGGAATAGATCAGCAGGAAGATCATGAACTTCATATTTCCCAGAACCACCACCAGGTTCGCGAGCTTCTTTCCCAGCGACTCCGAGACATCGATCGCGGGGTTCGGCACATCCCTGTAGAGCAGCAGGTTCACCACAAGCATCGCGAGGCAGCTGACAGTCGACACCATGTACACAAACTCGTTCCCGAAGCGATCCCGCACCAGATAGGCGATGGTCGGCCCGAGCAGCGCACCCACATTGACGAGCCAGTAGTAGATGGCATACCCGAGCGACTTCGTTTTCTCCGTCGAGGTGATGGCCACGGTCCCGAGCACCGAGGGCTTGATGAATGACCCGCCGAATGCGGTGAGGACCAGGAAGGCCAGGAGGAGCCAGTAGAGGGAAAAGTTGCCGTACACGCCGGCGAAGGCGTGCATGCCGAGCGAACCGATCAGAAAATAGCCGAGGGCAAGCACCGAGAAGGCGATATTGAACGCCCGCCGGAATCCCCACTTGTCGGCCAACGTACCGCCGAGAATCGGCAGCAGGTAGATCAACCCGCCGAATATCCCCGACAGCTGGCCGGCCTCCGCCTCCGTGAACCCGAGCTTGTTCCGCAGGTAGATCATGAACACGATCTGCTGGCCATAATAGGCGAGGCGTTCGAACAGCTCCATGCCGTTTGCCACCCAGAACGTGGGGAGGAAACCGGTGCGGATATCGGCGTAACGCAGGGGTGCGGCCATTCAGGTTGTGTGCTTTCGTCTAGGGCGACGTGAGTGCATCGCGTGATGCATCCCTGCTACAGCTTCACCAATTCCTGCTGCACTTCACCCGTCACCTCGGGAACGCCGTCATGACGGATGAACACATTGACTTCGGACCGGACTGCCATTGCGCCTTCCAGGTAGATCCCGGGCTCGATCGAGAAACAGCATCCGGGCATGAGCAGCCGGTCGTCGCGTGTTTCCAGGTTGTCGATATTCCCTCCGTTCCCGTGGGTCTCTTCGCCGATGGAGTGGCCCGTGCGGTGGACGAAATATTTCCCGTATCCTGCCTTGGTGATCACCGCGCGTGCCGCATCATCCAGCTGCCATCCATAGCACGGCTGTTTCCGCGCGAATTTCTCCTTCACAAGGGCAACGGCGGCATCGCGCGCCTTAATCACGGTCGCAAAAAGTTCCTGGTACTTGGGCGAGGGTGCATCCCCGATATATCCCACCCAGGTGATGTCATAGTAGATCGCACCGGGCGCGTTCTTCTTTGCCCAGAGATCGATGAGCACCGTATCACCCATCCTGAAGGGCCGGTCATTGCCGGGTGTGGATTCGAAGTGGGGATCTGCGGGGTGTTCGTTCGATCCCACGATCGGCGGATCCGACGTGGTGAGGCCCTCCTGTGTGAAGCGGTCCATGATGTACTGGGTCACCGCGAGCTCGGAGACGCCGTTGTTGGACCGGACGCCTTCGCTGATCTTGGCAAAAGCTTCCCCCCGGATCCTGTCGACGATCCGCGCCGCCTCGCAATGCGTTGCATACCCCTGCTCATCGATCACCGCTTCGAAGAGCTGCACCAGATCGGCGGACGACACCACTTTGTGGCCGAAGCTCCGTATCAGTTCGATCGTGCCGGCATCTACAAGCGACACCGCCGGGATGTTGTTTTTCGGCGAGTACTGCATGGCGATCTGTTTCTTCGGCCCGAGCATTTTTCTCAGGGATGCATGGAGTTGTTCCCATGAGAGATAGACTTGCGTGGTGCCGGGCAGGGTATCGAGTTTTCCCTTTTCGACGCTATGCACGAGTTTCTTCGGCACGCCCCGCGCGGGCACAAAGTAGAACCACCGGCGCGTCGTCATGCGCGTCATATCCAATCCGAGAACACGGTACGCAAGATGGTCGCGATGATGGAAGTCGCAAAAGAGCCAGCCACCGATGTTCCGCTCTCGTAATGCGGCCTGGATGCGCTGAACGTTCATGGGATTCCTTTCCACAGCAATAGGGGGATTAACTCAGGATGTCCTTACGGAGAAAAATATACCAAGTGACGGCGTAAAAACCAATGCTGAACGCGCCCAGCACGAACACCGAGTGCAGTACGTCGCCCCACGGCACCGGATCCTCGAACATCTTCTGCCAGAGGTTGAGATACGAGGTGAACAGATACGGTTTGACCGAGGTGAAGAGGTCGGCCGGAACATTGGAGACAATATAGAAGACGATGATCACGGCCATCGTGCCGACGAGCGGACCGATGCCGTTCTCCACGAGCGATGAAAAGAGGAATGCCAGGGATGCCACCGTCCACATTCCCCACGTGGCCAGGGCAAATGCCACCGCGATCCGCCAGAGTGCTTCGTGTTCGGGAAGGACGACCAGATTGCGCCCGGGCACCAGAAGATCCCCGGTGCCGAAAAGGATGACGCCGAGGCCGACCGTGAGCAATGCCATGAACGCGATGAGCGCGAGTGCGTAGAGGAGCGTGGTGGTGTATTTTGCCAGCAGAATGCGGCTGCGCGATGCCGGCCGTGTCAGCAGCAGGCGGAACGTCCCCCCCGTCGCCTCGCCGGCAAGCTGGTCACCGGCGCCGAGCGTGACGAGGAACGGCACATGAATCCAGAGGGCATTCATGATCATTTGCGACACAAAGTACCCATTAGTAATATTGCCGAGCAGGAAGAAGTCCTGCGCCAGCCCGCGTGTCACATTCCGCTGCATCCCCTCCCCCTGCAGCTTGAGGGCAATTTCAACGAGCGGCACCACAACCGCAATAGCCATAAACGAGATGTACGACCGCCACTTGAATGATGTCTTGATAATCTCGTTACCCAGGATCGTGTTCATGCGCGGCGCCCCCCTTCCTTTCCGGGCTTCCCCGGCGATGGCGGAGAGAGAACGGCATCCGAGGCTCCTTCGGTGATTGCCAGAAAATACTCTTCGAGTGATCGCTTCGGTACGAGTGCATCGACGGCGATGCCGGCCCGGACGAGCATCCGGTTGAGTTCGGCGACCCGCGTACGTGGCATGTCACATTCGATGGACGAGCCCGTTGAGCGGACCGCGGTGGCAAGTCCTGATGATGAGATGACTTCAAGCGCCCGCCGGGCATCGGGCGTTTCCACGCGGACCACATGTTCGCCCGCGGCAAGCAATTCCGACACGCCTCCCTGCACCACCAGCGTACCCTGATTGATGATCGCCATGTTCGTGGCCGTCTGTTCGATTTCGCTGAGAAGATGTGAGGAGAGGAAGACCGTCATCCCGCGCTCGCCCGAAAGCCGGAGGATCAATTCCCGCACTTCCTTGATCCCCTGCGGATCGAGGCCGGAGGTGGGTTCGTCAAGGATGATCAGCTCCGGTGACCCGAGGAGCGCCTGCGCAATGCCGAGACGCTGCTTCATGCCATGGGAAAAGGTCTTCACCCGGTCATGGGCGCGCGGCAGAAGACCGACGGTCTCCAGCACCGCATCAATGTCCCGGGCGGAGGTATCGCCGCGGAGTCCGGCCACGATTTCCAGGTTGCGGCGGGCCGAAAGGTAGAGATAGAAATCGGGCCGTTCCACAAGACCCCCGACTCTCCGCAACGCCGAGCGTTGACGCCGGGTCAGCGGGGCACCGAACAGTTCCACGCGCCCTTCTGTGGGCCGGATGAGGGAGAGAAGCATCCTGATTGTGGTGCTCTTGCCCGCACCGTTGGGGCCGAGGAAGCCGAAAACTTCGCCCCGGCGGATATGCAGATCGAGATTCCGGACGGCCCAGCGCCGGCGAAAACGCTTGGCGAGTCCGTAGGTCCTGAGAACAGTGGAATCATCCATGGTATGTGCTGACGTTGTATGAGACCGGCTTGACTCTGGCGGGCGGTTTGGCTATCATTGCTACGCAATCCACGGCTCCTGTTCCTTCCGGGTCTTTCGATGAACAAGCGGCGTGGCACCAAGAAAAGCGCCAAACCACCTCGCCGCCGCACCACGCGGCGGACTGCGCCTGCTTTGCTCCCGTCGATCGAATCGCTGCAACGGAACATCCTGTTCCGCAATGTTGAACCTTCCGTTCTACGCCGCTGCAGGAAATTCTTCACGCCGCGTCATGTCGATGGCGACGATCTCATTTTTGATGAGTACTCCAAGGGGCGTGATCTCTTCCTGATCGCATCGGGTAGAGTTCGCATCAAGAAATATACGAAATTCGGTGTCGAATCGTTGCTTGCCGTCTTGCATCCGGGCGACTTCTTCGGAGAATTGTCCCTGATCGACGGGCTGCCGCGATCCGCCCGCGCCGAAGCCGTGGACGATTGTGAATTGCTCCTGCTCAGCGCGGAGAACTACCGGGGCCTCGTGCAGAATCATCGCCAGGTGGCCCTCAACCTGCTGTCCAACATCGCCTTGCGGCTCCGGTCCATGGACCAGAATTTCGTCATGGAACTGGGGCGGAATATCCTCGCCTCGCGCACCAGAATGGACCGCCTGAACATGCTCATCGAGGCGAGCAAGATCGTCAATTCTGCGCTCGAATTGGGTGCCGTCCTGGCATTGATCCTGGATGTCGCCACTCGGTCCATTGCGGCCGACCGGGGAACGGTGTACCTGCTCGAGCCGCAAAGTGAAGAGCTCTGGTCCCTCATCGCCCAGGGTGAAGGCATGGTGGAGATCCGCCTTCCGATGGGGAAAGGACTCGCCGGCTACGTTGCACGGACTGGCGAAACAGTCAATATTACCGATGCCTATCGTGACCCCCGGTTCAATCCCGACATCGACCACAAGAGCGGCTATACAACGCAGACCGTGCTGTGCATGCCGATGCGTAACCGTGAGGGGAAGGTCATTGGGGTATTTCAGTTGCTCAACAAGCGGACGGGCCATTTTGGTCCCGAAGATGAGTCCTTCATCGATGCGCTGTCCATTCACGCGGCGATTGCTGTCGAAAATGCTCGTCTCGCGCAGGAAATGGTGCTGAACGAGCGGCTCAGCGCCGTTGGCCGGATGGCCGCAACAATCCTGCATGACATCAAGAATCCCATGGCGACGATGCGCCTGTATGCGGGTCTGATCAAGCAGAAATCGGATTCACCGGAAGCTTCCCGGATGGCGGACGAGATGATGCACCAGGTCGACCGCCTCTCGGCGATGGTGCAGGAGATTCTGGAGTTCAGCCGCGGCACATCCACAACCGCTCTTTCCAATACCAGTCTGCCAGGTACGCTGGAGCAGGTTCTTCCCTTTCTCGAGACCGATCTTGCCAGCAAGAAAATCGCCCTCCAGCGCTCCTACGGCTACGACGGTGTGGCGCTGCTGGACGCAGGGAAATTCGCCCGGGTTTTGACAAATCTCGTGGGAAATGCGGCAGATGCCATGCCTGAGGGGGGAACGGTTACGGTCCGGACGGCTTTCCAGAACGACAGGATCACCGTCGAAGTGGCAGATACCGGTCCGGGCATACCACAGGAAATGCTCCGCCGGCTGTTTGAGCCGTTTTTTACCTACGGAAAGAAGCACGGGACCGGCCTTGGACTCTCGATCGTGAAAAAGATTGTGGAGGATCATCACGGAACCATCGAGGTTTCTTCTACGCCCGGGAAGGGGTCAACATTCCGCATCGTTTTACCGCATCCTGCTTCCGGAAAACCTTGAAGTTTTTGGAAGTCACCCCTTTTTTCCCTACATTATAGGTTGCTTGTTGCTCGCCGGCAACGTCTGGCCTGATGCGGTGTTAGCGCCGGGTCCGTCCGGCGTGCTATTACAATTTCGGGCATATGGCGAAATTGGCAGACGCGCTAGACTTAGGATCTAGTGGAGCAATCCGTGAGGGTTCAAGTCCCCCTATGCCCACAATGATCGTGCGGGAGGCAGCCATGTGTGAGGGGCTCAAACCCTTCCTGGCCCACAAGTTCTGACAACACTAAACAAGGGATCCTCTGGTGCAGGTAACAATCTCAACTCCGTCCGAAATCAAAAACGAAGCAGAATTCCAGCTCACCGGCACAGATCTCCAGCCGTGGTTCGACAAAGCCTATACGAAGTACCGTGCGAAAGCCGAGTTAAAAGGCTTCCGCAAAGGGAAGGCCCCGATGGAGATGATTAAGAAACTCTACGGAGAGGCCATCGAGCACGAGGCGCTGGATGACATTGCCAACGAGGTGTTCCACAAGGAGATGGAAGAGCGGAACATTCACCCTCTCGGCACCCCCTCCATGACCGACATGGATTTCAAGCGGGGCGAACACTTTCGTTTCAAGATCACGTTTGAAGTCAAGCCTGTTGTGGTGCTGAAGAACTATAAGGGCATCGCGGTGGAGAGGCCGGTGCACAAGGTGACCGACAGCGACGTCGAAGATGAGGTCCTGCAGCTGCGCAAAGTGCACAGCACCACTTCCGCCGCCGAAGCAGCGGCCGATGATGAACATGTCGTCACCGCCGATGTGCAGGAGCTGGATGAATCGGGAACACCGCTGGTAGGCAAGAAATCGCCCGGCATCCGTTTTTATCTCGCCGATACCTCCCTGGTGCCCGAAATCAAGGGCGCGTTGCGGAACATCCGGGTCAACGACGAGGTCAAAACACGGTATACCTCTCGCCACGATGACCATGAACACCAGGTCCATATCGCCATTACAC
Source organism: Ignavibacteriota bacterium (assembly GCA_003154155.1). Classification (GTDB taxonomy): domain Bacteria; phylum Bacteroidota; class Ignavibacteria; order UBA10030; family UBA6906; genus Fen-1255. The sequence continues at coordinate 9,012 of PMCM01000111.1, forward strand.
CGAAGAAAATTGAAAAAGTCGAACTTCCTCCCTATGACGAAGCGTTAGTGAAGAAGGTGACGCGGGACAAAGTGTCGTCGCCGGAGGAATTCCGTGCTTCCATCCGCACCGATCTGGAGAGGTACTGGAACGAGCGGACGGATGCCAAGGTGGCGGATGACATTGCTTCGGAGATTGTCCGCCAGCACGAATTTGAAGTTCCCGCTTCCCTCGTGGAAGGAATCCTGGATTCTTATGTCGAAGAGATGCGCGGCAGGTCCCGCGACCGGCAGTTGCCGGCGGGCTTCGATGAAAAGAAGTACAGGGAAGAGCGGCGCGTCTATGCCGTTTGGCAGGCGAAGTGGATGCTGATCAAGGAACGCATCGCCGAAACGGAACACATTGTGGTCACCGACGCGGACCTCGAGACCGTCGCCGAAGAGGAAGCTGCGCGCAGCGGGCTGGCAAAAGAGAAACTGCTGCCGCACGTCAGGACCTCCGAGGCTGTCCGCGACCGTCTGCTCTCAAACAAAATCATGGCGTTCCTCAAGGAACACGCCCGGATCACAGACACGGTAGCACCTGAACCGCAGCATTAAGGAGAAACCTATGTACTACACGGACATCCGTGCACAACTCGTTCCCATGGTTGTTGAACAGACTGGCCGTGGCGAGCGCGCCTACGACATTTTTTCACGTCTGCTGAAGGAACGGATCGTCTTCATCGGCACACCCATTGACGACACGATTGCGAGTCTCGTGATCGCCCAGCTCCTCTTCCTCGAGTCGGAAGACCCGGAAAAGGACATCAATCTGTACATCAACAGCCCGGGCGGGAGCGTCTCCTCCGGCCTCGCGATCTATGACACCATGCAGTACATCCGTCCGGATATCTCCACCATCTGCATCGGCCTCGCTGCAAGCATGGGTGCGTTGCTCCTGGCGGGGGGCACCAAAGGCAAACGCTCCGCGCTGCCCAATTCGCGCATCATGATCCATCAACCGTCGGGCGGGATGCAGGGTACCGCCTCCGACATCGGCATTCAGGCGGAAGAGATCATGCGTACCAAGCGGCGCCTCAACGAAATTCTCGCTGCGCACTGCGGCCAGCCTATTGAAGTCATCGAAAAAGACACGGACCGCGACCGGTATATGTCATCGGATGATGCAAAGGCGTACGGCCTCATCGACAACGTTTTCTTCAAGAAGGAGCGCGAAGCGAAAAAATAGCGCTTCGCACAGAACCCCATGACCCAGCGCACCCGGAACGGCGACAAGATCCACTGTTCCTTCTGCGGCCGCACCCCCGAAGAGGTGCAGAGCATTATCGCGGGCCCGGATGTCTATATTTGTGACATCTGTGTCGCAAGTTCCGTCGATATCATCCGGAACAACCTTGCCGCCTTCACGGCAAAGCGCGGGCCGCGGGCAAGCCTGATCCCGACGCAAATCAAGGCTGCGCTGGACGAATACGTCATCGGACAGGATCACGCCAAACGGGCGCTCGCCGTTGCCGTTTACAACCACTACAAGCGCATCGACGCCCGCGACCATCTGTTCGAGCTGGATGACGTGGAAATCGAGAAGACGAATATCCTGCTGATCGGTCCGACCGGCACGGGGAAAACGCTTCTTGCCCAAACTCTTGCGAAAATCCTGGACCTTCCCTTCGCCATCGCCGATGCCACCACGCTGACAGAGGCGGGCTACGTCGGCGACGATGTGGAGACCATCCTGGTGCACCTCCTGCAGAACGCCGAGTATAACGTCGAGAAGGCTGAACGGGGCATCGTCTACATCGATGAGATCGNNGATGTCTCCGGGGAAGGCGTGCAGCAGGCATTGCTCAAAATCCTGGAGGGTACCGTCGCCGGGGTTCCCCCGAAAGGCGGCCGCAAGCATCCGGAACAGAGCCTGATCAATATCAATACCCGGAATATCCTGTTTATCTGCGGCGGTGCATTCGAGGGGCTGGATAAGATCATCGCGCGGCGGGTGAATCGCAACCCGATGGGTTTCGGCGCCGACATCCGGGGCAACAAGGATGTCCTCACCGATGAGTACCTGCAGATGGTGCAGCCCGAGGATCTCATCAAGTTCGGCATGATCCCCGAATTCGTGGGACGGCTCCCCCTGATCAGCGCGATGCAGTCGTTGAACGAGGATGCCCTGCTCAACATCCTCACCGGCCCGAAGAATGCCATCATCAAACAGTATAAGCGGCTGTTTCGGATGGAAGGCGTGGAGCTGGTGTTCGAGGACGCCGCGCTGAAAGCCATCGTGCAGAAGGCGGTCGAACGCGGCACGGGCGCACGGGCGCTCCGCTCCATCCTCGAAGAGGTCATGACCGAAATCATGTACGGGCTCCCGGATAAACGGGGCGTCACCACGTGCACGATTTCCCGGGACGTGATCCAGCGAAAGAAAGAGCCGGTCTACAAGTACGAAGAGCGGAAGCAATCAGCGTAACGTCACCGCTGGAGTACAACACAGGCAGTGGGCGTGGATGAGGTCTCCCGCTCACTGCCTGTCGTTTTGGGCCCCCTGCTAGAACAAATCCCTGGCGCTCGCCTGTTTGGTCACCTTCACATCCTGCAACTGCGGGGCCTTCAGCTTGATCTCCAGCCGGAAGTTTCTGTAGGGTCCGGTGGGCACCCACGAAAAATTCATTTCCCAGCAGTGCAGATCCCGGTAGATCGTCAGCTGTGGCGCGGCCAATACCATGTTGATGAGATCGTAGTTCGCGCTTGCCGTGATTTTCCAGTTTTCGGTCAGGTTGAACCCGAGACCGACGGAAATCCCTGAGCTCCGGTAGATCTGCGAGGGATCGCCCGGCCTGCTCTGACTGAAGTTCCAGTTCAGGTCCAGACTCCACGGAATGCTGAAATCGGGCGTATCCTGATCATAGAGCCCCCGGTACCCGCTACGTTCCTTGTTGCGGAGAGAGTCTTCCGCCGACTGAATGGGTCCCGATGTTGTCGCGTGCTTCTCGCCGCTGAACCGTGTGCCGACGCTGATGTTGAACCCTGTCAGGTCGCCGAGCCGCCCCTCTTCGGTCAACAGGAACTTGTTGACCCGGTGTCCGGCTGCAGGGTTCACCGGATCGGCGACGAACTGGTACAGATTATACTGGGCGCTCCCGCCGATATTCAGGAACTGTCCGATGCTCGTCCGGAACGCCACGCTGAGCGCGTCAAACTTGAGGCTGTCCCGCGCGAAATTGTACGATGTGGAGAGATCCAGGTTGAGCAGCTGGAATTTGTTCTCCTTCCCCGAGGTATCGTCAGCCGCGGTCTTCATTTCAAAAACATTCCCGATGCGCATACCGATGGCCTGACGCAACTCGCCCGGGGCCCCGCCGAACACTTCGCGTTCGTAGCGGCTGTATTTTTGCTCGATGCCGCCGGCATCCTGGTATGTCCCGTAGTACCCGTACTTCGCCTGCGAATAATCGGGTTGATAGGTGTACGAGATCGTGGGCACCACCTGGTGACGGATCCCCTTGATACCGAGGATGCCGGGCTGAACGATGCCGAAGAACTTCGTGCTCGCCGACACTCCCATGTCAAAGTAACGCACCGCGGTGATCGCCCGGAGATCGGTTGTCGTCAGCATGCTGTCGGCAGGGTCGAAGGTCCGGTCAATCCGTTTGTCGTACCACTTTTCGGTATAGTCGAAAAAGGGTGAGATGGTGACGTAGCCGACCTTGGGCGCGGCATTGGCGGTCAGCAGGTGCTCGATGCCGCGCCGTTCATCCACCATTTTCTGGGCGCCCAGATTGGTCGTCGTGCGTGTGTTCAGAAATTGGCCGCTGTAGGAGACCGCGATGAGCTCATACCACTTCAGCTGGCTGCTGGATTCGTTGCTCTTGCCGAACCGGAACGGATAGCTCTGGCTGTGGTTGAAGCTGAAGCTGGGAAGCACTTCGCTCAGTTCCACACTGCCGGAATCGGGCTGCAGGTTCTGATCGCGGCGCAGGTTGATCGTCATGCTGTTGGGTGTTCCCTCCCACGACTTGGTGAGCGTGGCGTTACTGACGACGTTTTGGCGCAGCAGGTCGTTCAAGGAGTTGCTCGTTTGCTGATAGTACGAGCCGCTCGTGAAGGTGAAATCAACGACCAGCCGCGTCGTCGGGTTGAAATCCTGGTTGTGCCCGACATGGATGTTGAAGACTTTTTGTTCGGCGTAACCGGGATCCGCCGTTTCCCCCGACAGGATGCGACCGTAGGAACCGCTGATGGAACCGTTGAAATAATACCGGAGCCCGTACCGGTAGTCGGAATAGAGGGTATAGCTGCCTTTGGAATAGCCGTCGGCGCGCATGCTCCAGTCCATGTAGTCGCTGATCGCCCAGTAGTAGCCGAGATGCAGCATGTACCTGCCGCGGAGGCTTTCGCCGTATGCCGGGGCAATCAGGCCGGACCGCCGCCCCCGCTCGGTGGGAAACACCCCGAACGGCAGCGCGAACACGGGTACATCCGCGATATAGAGAAAGATCGGCCGGGCAATCACCTTGTCGCGCACAATCACCTTCATCATCGGGCTGCCGAAGTAGTAATGAGGATGGTCCAGATCGCACGTGGTGAATTTGCCGTCCTCCACAAACAGCACGTCTGTTTCCACTTTCTTGATGGCATTGCCGTAGTACAGCCCCTTTTCGATCTCCGTTTTGCCGAGGTCGATCTTCCCTTTCTTCGTTCGGAAGTTGTACGCGATCACCGATCCATGGTACGCCTCGGGCCCGTCGTTCAGGTCCGGGAGACCCTTGTACTTCACGCCGGTGCTGTCGGCCGGATCCGGAACGCCCCGCGCATGCATGACGGCGGTGTTCCAGTTGATCTCCACCTGCGCGGCCTTCAGCCCGAGCTCTTTGTACTTGATGGTGCTTTCGCCGTGAAGTGTCATCGTGCGGGCCGCCAGTTCATACACGATGGAATCCACTGCGGTATAGGCGACAACGGAGTCCACGCCGGAGGGAGAGGTGCGTCCCAGAGAATCGACGCGCACAGCGGAGGTGTCGGTACGGGCCAGGGAGTCTGCATGGGATCGCGTGCTGTCGCGAAGCACATGCAGCGTGTCGGGCGGCGCGGTGGTTTGCGCCATGAGCGTGAGCGGAACGGTGAGCAGGAGTGCCGCCAGAACGCTGCCCCGGCTCATCGCTTCCTCCCGGGCCAGAGGCGGTGCAACCGCTCGCGCATGTCCTTTTCCCTGCCGTTCTCGGTGGGCCGGTAGTAGATCTTGTCTGTCAGCCCGTCCGGCAGGTACTGCTGATCGGCGAAATGGCCGGGATGATCGTGGCTGTATTTGTAGTCCTTTCCATACCCCAGCGACGCCATCAGTCCGGTGGGAGCGTTGCGGAGGTGGAGCGGGACCGGGAGGTCGGGCGACGATTGCACATCGTGGAGCGCATCGCTGATCGCTTTGTACGCCGCATTGCTTTTCGGCGCCGACGCAAGATACGTCGCACATTGCGCCAGAATGATCCGCGCCTCGGGCATTCCCACGTAATCCACCGCGGTGAACGTGGAGACAGCGAGTGTGATGCCGTACGGATCCGCGTTGCCGATATCCTCCGATGCCAGGACGATCATCCGGCGCGCAATGAACTTTGGATCCTCGCCCCCCTCCAGCATGCGCGCCATCCAGTAGACTGCGGCGTCAGGGTCGCTGCCGCGGACGCTCTTGATGAACGCGGAGATGATGGTATAGTGCTCTTCGCCGCCGTCGTCGTACCGTGTGGTCTTTTGCTGGAACGCCGCATCGAACTCCGCGCGGCCGACGGTCACCGCATCCGTGCCGTTCTGTTCGGCAATGCGCAGCGCGGTTTCCAGACCGTTCAGGAGCGACCGCGCATCCCCACCTGAGAGCAGCAGCAACCGTTCGCGGTCGGTCACCGTGATGGTGCGGGATTTCAGGACCGTATCTGTCCGGAGGGCATGCTCCAGGATGGCTTCCAGATTTCCGGCGGTGAGGGAGTGAAGCACGTACACGCGGCAGCGCGAGAGAAGCGGCGGGATCACTTCAAACGACGGGTTCTCCGTTGTGGCCCCGATGAGGGTGACAACGCCTTCTTCCACGCTGTGCAGCAGCCCGTCCTGCTGCGCTTTGTTGAACCGGTGGATTTCGTCGATGAACAGGATGGTGCGGCGCACACGGCGTGTGGTTGCGGCGCGTTCAAGAACGGCACGAAGCTCCTTGACCCCGGCAGTGACCGCACTGAGCTGGACAAACGAGGCGTTCGTGTGTTGTGCAATGAGGCGTGCAAGGGTAGTCTTGCCGCTGCCGGGGGGACCCCAGAGAATCAACGAGGGAACCTGGTCGCGTCCGATCAGTATACGGAGAGGCTTCCCCTCGCCCAGGACGTGCTCCTGCCCGACAAACTCATCCAGAGTCCGGGGGCGGACCCGTTCGGCCAGCGGAACATGCTGTTGGACACCCGCGGAGTCGCTTTCAGCCGCGAACAGATCCATCAGCGGGACGGAGACGTTTTGTACACGGTTTCACCTGGGCGTACCATGCCGTGTTTCTCGCGGGCGACCCGCTCGATGGTGGCGCGGTCGTCGTCCAGGGCCTTCGATTCATCTTTGAGACGTTTCGACTCCGCGTCGGCGTCACGGATCCTCTGTTCCATCTCTGCTTTTTGGCGCTCAAAGCGGATGCGTTGTACGACACCCCGGCTGCCGAAGAGCACATATCCGGCGACCGGGAGCGCGACCGCGAGGATCACCAGAAGACGCTTATTGCGCAGGAGTTTGCGCAATGCTTCGCGGAGATTCCCCGGCCGCCTGGTTTTCCGATAGAACAGATTATCCATACGTAGGGAATGTACGAGTAATTGGGGGAATACTCAAACGGGCGCCTGGACCCAACAAGCGGTGGTTGAACCGGCACTTCAGGACAACGGGTGAAGCACGAACGCGTGCGGACGGCCTGACGGCCGCCCGCATGCGCTCGTGAGACGGAACCTTCACCGCAGCGTTACTTGTGCGCCATCTCGGGCGTGCTTTCCATGCCCGCCGTGGCGAATTCAAACGCACCGGGCTGCGCGTAGGTATTCACGAAGAATGCGCATTTTTGCTGGACATTCTCGCTCGCATCAAATAAGGTCGCACGCTTCACCGCGTACACCCCGCGAGCATCGCCGATCCGGCTCAGGGCAAGCGCCGCAACGATACGGCTGGATTCGACCGGGTTGCTGCGCAGCACCGCCATCAGCGGTATCACCGCCTTGCTGGAACGCAGCTCGCCCAGCATGTAGGCCGAACCTTCGCGCACCCCCTGATTGTCCGACTGCAGCCCGATGAGAAGATTCTCCTCGGCCCGCGCATATTGCACGGCGGTCAACGACTTGGACTCGCCGCCCGCAACCACCAGTGTGCTTGCCATGATCATCAGAGCAAGCACCGCGAACACCACTACTGACGCCTTCATGACAACCTCCCTGTGTTGATGATGTGAAATCCCGTGGGACCTTCAGCTCTCTGAATGGGTGTACGGAAGGGGTCAGCCGCAGTTCGGATACTTGCGACGGAATGCAGGGACGTGCGACGAAATGCCTGGGAAGGGGTCGACCCGGCCTCGGGCCGCGGGGGACCCAAGACCGGCTATGCGGGGATACCCGGAATGCCGCCGGGCTATTTCCTGTACCAGTCGGACGACGGGTCGAAACTGTGATGCAGAAGCCCTTTTTCCGCGTGCCGTTGAAGGGCAAGTTCGATGAGCCGGTCAAGGAGCGCCCGGAATGTCACACCCGATGCCTCCCAGAGTTTGGGATACATGCTGATGGACGTGAAACCGGGGATGGAGTTCAACTCGTTCAGATAGATCGTGCCCTTCCGGCGGGTGACAAAAAAATCCGCCCGTGCCATGCCTGCACAGTCAATCGCCCTGTATGCACGGATGGCCATGCGCTGGATCCGCGTGGAGATGCGGCGGGGAAGTTTCGCCGGAATCTCGGCACGCGATGAGCCATCGACGTACTTGGCATCATAGTCGTAGAATTCGTTGGAGGGGATCACTTCGCCGCACACCGATGCAACGGGGTCATCATTGCCCAGCAGGCTGCACTCGATCTCGCGCGCATCGGCGACGCCCTGTTCGAAAATCACTTTCCGGTCAAACTGTGCCGCGGCCGCCATTCCCGCCAGCAACTCTGTCCGGTTGTGTGCTTTCGTGATGCCGACGCTGGATCCTGTATTTGCCGGTTTGACAAACACGGGGTAGCGCAGGGAGGCCTGCACGTTGCGCGCGACTTTTGCGGGGTGCGCCCTGCACGCGGACGAGAGATGCCAGACGTACTTCGCCACCGCCAGGCCTGCCTGGGTGAAGAGCTGTTTCTGCACGATCTTGTCCATCCCCACTGCCGAGCCCAAAACGCCGGCGCCGACATACGGCACATCCGCCAGTTCAAGCAACCCCTGCAGAGTGCCGTCTTCACCGTACGTACCGTGCACGAGGGGGATGACCACATCGAGCGCTCCAGTAGTCCCCTGTCCCGCCGGAAGCATGAGCAATCCCTCGTGGTGTGGTTCGGGCATCAGCACACAGCCGGGGGCCTGTTCGAGACCGCTTCGCTCCTTCAGCAGAGCCATGGCCTGCGGCGCGCTGATCCATCGTCCCTCCCGTGTTATCCCGATCGGCACCACGTCGTACTTTGCCGGATCCAAGGCCTGCAGAACGGAACCCGCGGACACGAGCGACACTTCGTGCTCACCTGATCGGCCGCCGAAAATGACGCCAACGCGAAGACGTGATGTGGGCATTGCTGGAACACCTCTCACATGCGGTGCGCGCACCACCCCCGGACTCGGGGATAATGGTCACCTGGTGAATTGATCGTACAGGCGCGCGAGGGATGTCGACGGCGGCAACGTTTTTTCCCTGATCTGGAACAGCAGCCGCTGCGCATCCCGTTTCCACACGATGCGCTGGGTGCCATTCTGCCAGGGTTCCACGCGCCCGTTGGTACGCGCAATTTCCCTTCCCCCGTTCACCACCAGATACAGCTCATCGTGGGTCATCCGCAGCCCTTCGATGGCGCCGGTGACGTTGAATGTATAGGAGATCTCCGCATACAGTGTGTCGTCCCTCGTAAAGAGACGCTTCGCACTGATCTTCCTCCCGTTCTGCTCGAAATCCTCGATCCCTTCATGATCGAACGACGACATCATGATGCGGAAGTCGCGCTGTACCAACGAATCCGCCTGTTCATCGGAGCGGATATCGATCAGCCGGAGGACGGCTTCCCCGCTGCCGTCGTTCCGTAAGTTGATGCGTTGCTCGGTGGTGCGGACCAGAATGCAGCCGGACAGGAGGGCGGCCAGCACGACAGCCGCCACGACCGTGATACACTGATACCGGGTAACCATGGCACACCATCCTTCCGTGCTCGCTGTTCGTGAATCGGACGAGGGTCAGAGATCCTCGATGGTTTCCCTCGGGCGGATGACCGTATGGGTATGGCCGCTGACCAGGATTTCCGCCGGGCGGGGCCGTGCATTGTAATTGGACGACTGCGCATAGCCATAGGCGCCGGCGCACATCAGGGCAAGCAGGTCGCCCCGCTGCATCCGCGGGATCGCCCGGTCATGCGCAAAGAAATCGCCGGATTCGCACACGGGCCCGACGACATCCACGGTTTCATGCGGGGCTCCGTTGAGCACCAAGGGGACAACCTGATGATGCGAATGATACAGACTGGGACGGATCAGGTCGTTCATCGCGCCGTCCACGATCAGGAACACCTTCTCCGCGGTTTCCTTCCGGTACAGCACCCGGGTAAGCAGCACGCCGCCGTGCGCAACAATCGAGCGCCCCGGCTCAATCGACAGCGTACAGCCGATGCTGCGCAGCACGGGCAGTGCGGGGCGCAGGAGTTCCGCGGTGGAGAGCGCCGGGTCTTCCGGTACCTCGTGGGGCAGTTCAGGATGCACAATGAACCCGTGATACTGAATGCCGTAGCCGCCCCCGAAATCCACGTCATGCACCGGCACACCCCCCTTGCGCAGGGTTTGCACCACAGCGGCGACGGCTTCGGCCGCCTTCAGAAATGTCGCGGGACGGAGAATCTGCGAGCCGATATGGCTGTGCACGCCGCGCACCTCGATGTGCGACAGGCCGGAGGCCCATCGCAGAACCTCCAGCGCACGCGTATGGGGCATGCCGAATTTGTTGTGGCGCAGGCTGGTCGAGACGTAGGCGTGGCCGCCTGCATCGATGTCCAGATTCACGCGCAGGAGGATCGAGGCACGCGCACCCATCTCCCGTGCAACCTGATTGATGGCCTCGATCTCCTCGGTCGATTCCACGTTAAACGCGAGGATGCGGTGTTCGAGGGCGAATGCAATTTCATCATCGCGTTTGCCAACGCCGCTGAACGTGATCTTCTGCGGTGCGAAGCCGGTCGTCAGGGCCAGATAGAGCTCCCCCTTGGATCCTACGTCGGCACCTAATCCTTCCCCTGCGATCATCCGGAGCAGGACCCGGTTCGCGTTCGCCTTCACGGCGTAGTAGGTGAGATGGGGCGCCCCGCCGAATGCCTCTTCTATCCTCCGGATGTCTTCGAGAATGGCGCGCCTGCTGTAGACATAGAGAGGCGTCCCGTATTGCTCCGCCAGGTGCTGCAGGGCAACCGATTCAACCCAGAGCCGCCGATCCTGATACGCGTAGACGCTCATGAGGCCTCCGAGTGCCGGCGACGGCCCGGCACGCGCGCGATGGAGTACGGAAAATACCGGCCGAAGTCGGGATGGAACCCTTCNNATGTCCGATTCGGTGCTGTAGCACCCGAGGCTCGCACGGACCATGCCCGGCATATGGGATTTGTCTCCGTGGAGAACCTCTTCCGTGAACCGCCGGTCTTCTTCGGGCGACACGCCCAGCAGGTGTTTGACATAGGGATGGGCACAGAAACATCCGTTGCGGACGCCGATCCCGCCTTCCAGGCCGAGCATGGCGGCCACCAGCGCATGATGCATCCCATCGACGTTGAAGCATATCACGCCTACCTTGTCTTCAAGAGCGTCCGTCGGACCGTACAGGGTGATCCCCTGGAGTCGTTTCAGGCGTGCGTAGGCGTACCGCAGGAGAGAGGTTTCATGTGCGGCGATGGTGTCCATGCCGACGGCATTCAGCACGCCGATGGCCGCGGCAAGAGCCACACCGCCGACGACATTCGGCGTTCCCGCTTCTTCCTTGGACGGTGGATGGTTCCATTCCACGTGATCACGCGTGACAATCTCTACGACGCCGCCTCCGACCATATCCGGAACGCCTTCATCGAAAAACGTCTTCGGGCCGATCAGTGCGCCGGTGCCGAACGGGGCATACATCTTATGCGCCGAGAGCGCAACAAAATCCAGGTGGCCGGGGTGGTCGTCCGGCAACATGTCCACCCGCCGGTGTGGCGCGAGCTGTGCTGCATCGACGAAGATCCGCGCGCCGGCCTCGTGCGCCCATGCGGCGATCTCGTGCACGGGGGCACAGACACCGGAGATGTTGGATGCGCCGGTGATGGCCACGAATCTGACGCGGCCCGCGTGTTGACGGAGCAGCCGGCGGAGCTGCCTCAGGTCGGGCCGCCCGTCTTCCACAACGTCCAGATGGATCACCCGGCAGTGTTTGCGCCAGGGCAGATCGTTGGAGTGGTGTTCCATCAGCGTGGTGATCACCAGGTCATCCGGCCGCAGGTCGGCCCGGTTCGCAAGTTTGTTGACGCACTCCGTGGTGTTTTTCAGGAAGATCACCGTCTGTGTGCCGGGATCCGCACCCACGAACGCGCCCACGACGTCGTGCGCCGCGTCGAACACCTCGGTGGCCAGCAGTGATTTGAACCCGGTCCCCCGGTGCACGCCGGAATACCAGGGAAGAAAATCGTCGATGCATTGCATCACCGGCTTGAGGGCCGGCGTGCTCGCCGCATTGTCGAGGAAGACGTACGGCCGCGTGCCGCCGTCAAGGACCGGCACCGGTGAATCGATTCCCACAATGTTGCGGCGCAGATCCGCGATGCTGGAACAGACGGCACCGGAGGCCGGCACAAATCCCACCACTGTGTCCTGGTGTGTCATGGCGTTCCTCATCAACCCCGGGGATGAAACGTACGATGCACTTCCTTCAGATATGCGCGGTCGATATGCGTATACACCTGCGTCGTGGCGATGTCGGCGTGGCCGAGCATCTCCTGCACTGCGCGCAGGTCGGCGCCCCCCTCCAGCAGGTGGGTGGCAAAGGAATGGCGGAAGGTGTGCGGATGGACGTCCTTGGCAACGCCGGCCGTGCCGGCATAGGTCTGCACCATCTTCCAGATCGCCATGCGGGTCAACTGTCCGCCCGCCCTGTTGAGAAATAAGACGTCATTGCCGGCGATGCGGCGATGCAGGCGCACGCGGCACTCCCGCTTGTATCTGTTGATCCACTGCAGTGCTGAGGGACCAATGGGCACCAGCCGCTCCTTCGACCCCTTGCCAAACACGCGAACGACGCCTCCTTCCTCGGAGACATCCGTCTGGCGCAGGGTGATCAGCTCCGTCACCCGCATGCCCGTCGCATAAAGGACTTCCAGGATCGCGCGGTCGCGGATCCACAGGTTGCGTGCGTCCCCCGCATCGGCATCCCCCCTATTGAGCCCTTCCTGTGTGAGAATGGCATTTACTTCCTCCACGGTGAGGACTTCGGGAAGGGAGCGAGCCCGCCGCGGACTGTCGAGCAGCTCGGTCGGATCGCGGCGGCTGACGCCGTCGGCAAGCAGGAACCGGTGAAAACCTTTGAGGGCCGACACGCAGCGCATGACGGAGCGCGCGGAGAGGCCGTTGTGTTCCAGCTGCTGGACAAATCGCGATGCGTGTTCCGCCGTGACCGCGCCCGGATCGCTGACCTGGATCTCCTCGAGGAATCCCGTGTACTTCGCCAGGTCACGGCGGTACGAAACGATCGTATTCGGCGAAGAGTTCTTTTCGAGCGTCAGGTAGTGCAGATATTCCTCGACATATCCGTTCACTCGGGCTCCGGAGGCTGTGGGATGTCCGGCGGCGGCGGCTGTTCCTCGGGGGCCGGCTCGGGTTTGGGCCGGGACCGGCGGATGCGCGGACGCGGCTGCTCGGGATAGCGGACGCGGGTGTGGTAGATGCCGACAAGCACCGAAAGGAACGCAGCTTTGATCTTCGTGAGATCACGCAGGGTTAACGCGCACTCATCAAGTTCCCCTTCGTCGAGGCGGCGTTTGACAAGCTCGTCGATGGCGTCACTCAACCGTTGCGGCGTCGGTTCGTCGATGGTCCGCACGGCCGCTTCCACCGCGTCGGCAAGCATCATGATGCCGGTTTCCTTTGTTTGCGGTTTGGGGCCGGGATAGCGGTAGTCCTGCTCGTTGATCTCGTCGAGTTTTGTCTCGTCGTCGGAACTCTGCGCCAGCTGGAGCGCCTTATTATAGAAGAAGTCAATGCGTGTCGTCCCGTGGTGCATCGGGATGAAATCGATCACTTCCTCGGGCAGACCGTGCTCCCGTGAAAGGGCTATCCCGTCTTTGACATGAGCGGCGATGATCAGGGAACTCATGCGCGGCTGCAGCTTGTCGTGCTTGCTGCGTGATCCCCGCTGATTTTCCACAAAGTAGGTCGGCTTCACAACTTTGCCGATGTCATGGAAATATGCGCCGACCCGCACGAGCACTTCGTTGGCACCGATGGCGCTCGCCGCCGCTTCGGAAAGAATCGCGATGGTGGTGCTGTGATGGTACGTCCCCGGCGCCTTTTCTGCAAGGAGTCTGAGCAAAGGATGGTTGAAATGGGCCAGTTCCATGAGCGTAAGGTCCGTCGTCACCCGGAACACGCGTTCCATGAAGATGAGCAGGCCGTAGGTCAGGACGGGGGAAACGATCGCATTGACAAGGGCGAACAACAATTGATCGCCGATGACGCGCACGGGTTCATACCGTTCCATGCCGAGCGCGACGATGGTCAGCGCATAGCCGGTGAAGATGAAGCCGAGCGACCGGAACAGTTGGGTCCGGTTCTTCATGTCCCGGACGGAATACACGGAGAGGACGCCTGCGACCAGGGAGGCCAGCGCGATCGAGTAGTCGTTCCCGCGGATGCCCGCGGTGATGAACGCCATAATCACGGTCCCGTAGAAACCGACGCGGGAGTCGAAGATGATCGTCAGGAGCATCGACGCCGCCGGTACGGCGATCAGGTACTCGATGGGCGCGGTAACGTCCAGTTCGCGGGAGAGGTACGCGAAGAACCCTTCGAGGAGAAAGAGAAGGGCGATCAGCGCGAGCCGTCTGTTGTTGCTGAAGATCCTCTTCCGGAACAGGAACAAGTAAATCGCAAACAGCGTTATCACCAGCGCGACGTGCAGCACCGTGCCGATGAGCTGGAGGATGCTGTCGGACGCCGGCCCGCGTTCGGATTTTGCACGGCGGAGCGATTCGAGTTTCAGCCGTATATCAGGCGTCACCCGCTCGTGCTTGCTGACAATGCGTTCGTTTTCCTGCACAAAGCCCACAGTGCGGGGTACCGCATCGACGGCCGTCGCAAGGGCTTGCGCCGTGGCATCGTCGCTGAATTTGATGTTGGGAGCTAGATGGATGACACCGATTTTGTACGCAAGAGCCATGGTGTCGTTGTCGGAGCGGTAGTGCTGCAGCAGCCGGGATTCGAGGGCGGCAACCGCTTCGGCATGGTCGAAGAGCTGCGCGACCGGCACCAGTTCCTCTACCTTGCCGTGGCGGAGAGCAATCTTGGTTTCCGCGATCGTTCCCTTCCCGCGGTCGAGCACACCTGTTGCGTACACCGTGGTAATCGCATCGCCGAGGATGCGTTGCATGGACGCGAGCCGGTTGTGCGCGCCGAGCTCGTCGAGGACACGCCATTCGTCGCCACTGAAGGGGATTTCCAGCGCTGCGGTCAGCTGGGCCAGCAGCAGAGAATCCTGCGAAGCGGCCGCCACGCCGTGCCGGAGTTCTTTGTGATACCGGCGGTCCACGCTGAGCACTTCCCCGACATGCCGGAAGAAATCTTCCAGGCGCCGCGCTTGCCGTTCGTTCACGCTGGAGTCGCGCTCGAACACCTGAAACACTTTGCGTTTCGCATCGTCGACATCGTGCTGATATTCTTTTTCCTCACGCATGACCGGGAACAAGAACGGTGCAATCAGGTCCTTTTGAGCCCAGATTGCGCCAACACGAAACTCCAGCTCAAGGGATTCCCCCCGCGGAAACATCGAAGCGATCACGATCACCAGTCCGGCCGCGAGGACCGCTTTGATGGCGATATCCGCAGAAATCTTGAGTTTCTGCAGGAGTTTCATCAACTGGACCAAAAGTGTCGTGAGGTTCATGTGGGGAATTATTATGTAAACTAATATGGGAATTATCTTTAAGAGAATCAAATAATTGACGAAACAGAGGACTTTTTGTATATTGATTCTGACCTATTGTTCCCCAATTTCCGATCAGCGTGAGCTCTCCGACCGAAGAACTTCTTGAAGCTTTACAGCGGTACTCAGGGGATAAGCTCACGCGCACTGAAGACTTGGCCCTGTTGCTTGAAGCGGCATCGCAACACAAGGCGCTGGACACGTTGGAAGAATTGAGCTTTCACGCCAAGTTCGTTGCGAACGCCTCTCGCACGCTCCAGCGGGTCGGCTCCGGTGAAGTGAATGCAGGAGCGCTCACCGCCGAATTTCAAAGTGAAATTGCGCAGGTCACGCGTCTCGCCCGGTTATTGCTCGCACAATCACCGGCCTTTATCCAGGAACGATTTGCGTCCGCCTATTTCGCCTCCACCACGGCATCGCTCCAGAATCTTGTCGCGCTCTGCTATGATCTCGGCTGGTACAAGAACTGGCAGATCGATCATCCGGCAGGCATGCAGACGCCGGCGGCCACTGCGCCGCGCAGATCGCGCGTGACACTTTGGCGGATCGCGCTCTTCGTACTGATTGTCGGTGCCATGATCTGGCTCGGCGCATGGCTCGTGCGCGCGTCGATCGGCAATGACCTGCTCGTGCCGGGCACGATGCGGTTCGACGAACAGACGCCGCCGGTCGCAGAGCGTCATCTGTACCGCGTGCTCGCCGGCTCGGCGATTTTCATGGTGGCCGGGTACGTGCTGGTGCTGCTCAGCAGTGTGGTCTTTCTGCGGACATCGCCCTACCGGCTGCGTGAGAACGGGTGGCTGATGATGAGCGCNNTTCCGCGAACTGTTTCTCGCCCGCGTCGGTGCCCTGGCGGGTGCGCCGTTTGTCGCGATGCTCTGCTATTTCACGATCATCGCGCTTGCCGTGTTCCAGCCCTTCCGCCGGAATGCGCCGCTGTCGTCATGAAGCACGAAGAGATGATTGAAGAGTTGCAGACCGTTGCCGCGCAGCTCAATGTGGTGATCCGGTACGAGCGCGGCGACTTCGAGGGGGGATATTGTATTCTCCGGGATCAACGGCTCCTGCTGATCAATCGCCGGCTCATGCCATCGCGCAAAGCCTCCGTCCTCGCGTCGGCGCTGCAGGAAATCGGTCTCGACGATGTCTACCTTAAACCAGCAGTCCGCGCCTACATCGAAGACGAGGTTGCTCGGGCGACGCGCGCGGCAAAGTAGGCCATGATCAAAGCGGTCATCTTCGACCTGGACAACACCCTTGTCGATTTCATGCGAATGAAACGCCAGGCCGTAGACGCCGCGATCACCGCCATGATCGACGCGGGTCTGGGGTTGACGATCGGGGAAGCGGAAGGCCGCATCGACGCCATCTACAAGGAACGGGGTATCGAATTCCAGAGTGTCTTTGACCAGCTGTTGTACGATGTATTTCAGAAGGTGGATTATAAGATCCTGTCCGCAGGCATCATCGCCTACAGACGTGCCCGTGAAGCGGCACTGGTCCCCTACCCGCACGTCAACATGACGCTCGTCGCGCTGCTCAAACGCGGCATTCGTCTGGCGGTGGTCTCCGATGCACCGGGGCGTGAAGCATGGCTTCGCCTCTGTTATCTGAACTTTCACCACATGTTCGACTGCATGGTGACGTTCGAAGACACCGGGGAACGCAAACCGAGCCCCGCCCCCTTTCTCCGCGCATTGCAGATGTTGAACGTCACACCATCGGAAACCCTGATGGTGGGTGATTGGGCGGAGCGGGATATGGTGGGTGCCGCGCAGGTGGGCATCACGACAGTGTTCGCCCGGTACGGCGACACGTTCGGCACGGTGGAATCGCACGCGAAATACGAGCTGCAGGATGTGTCGGAACTGCTCGACGTGATCGATCGCGAGGATGCGATGCTTCAGGCTGCGGCGGGTCGACCATGATCCGCGGTATCGGTGTCGACATTATCGAAATCGCCAGAATACGCCGCGATATTGAACTGCTCGGGGAGCGGTTTCTGGAGAAGCTGTTTACCGAAGGGGAAGTCGCCTACTGCAGCAGCAAAGCGAACCCGCATCAGCATTACGCAGCACGGTTCGCCGCAAAGGAGGCAGTCAGTAAAGCTCTCGCCACCGGATGGGCAGGCGAATTCCGCTGGAAAGACGTAGAAGTCACCAACGACATTTCCGGTCAACCACGCATACTGCTCCACGGTCAACTCCGTCGGGACCTCGGGAACGCGAGCATTCATCTCTCGCTCTCCCACTCCGGGGCCCACGTGGTCGCCATGGCGCTTATCGAGGATCACACGACGTGAGGCTCCCACTGTACTGGAAGATGGTCCTTGGCTTCGGCATTATCGTCGTGGCCATGGTCGTCGTCCACGGCTACATTCTCGTCAATCTTGACGACGTCTACACGGCGGTCACCACCACCGTCGCCACCGATGTCGCCGCCATCAATACCGCACAGGAACTTCACCCGCTGTTGGATGAGGAGGAGCTGTACGCCGAGAAGTACCTTGCCGTCCGCGATACGATGTACGCGCGACTCCGGCACGAAGCCCACGGGCACGTCCGCCTGCGCCTCGACTCCCTGGAACACACGGTCAACTCCCGCGCCGAACGTTCACTGCTTGCCGCGTTCCGCCGCACCCACGACTGGCTCGCGCATGCGACGGACTCCCGCACCCGCGCCCCGTCGGCGGTCTCCGAACAGCTCGCCGACACCATGGACGTCCTGCATGCCCGCATCGATCATTTCATCCAGCTGAACCAGCAGGTCATCGCCACCACCGCGGCCAATGTGGAGACGAATACNNGTGGCATTCTTCATCACCCGGACCATCACCAAGCCTATCTCGCAATTGCGCCACGGTACCGAACGGATCGCCCGCGGCGAATATCAATCGGTGCCCGTTCGCGGCCACGATGAAATCGGCACGCTTGCCGTGGCGTTCAACGACATGAGCGACCGGCTCAAGCGGATCGATGAATACAAAGCCGAAATGATGCAGCAGATCTCCCACGAGCTCCGCACCCCGTTGCAGGCGATGCACGCCGCATACTATATGCTCGCCGAACAGATCGCCGGCCCGCTCAACGAACGCCAGCTGCGCCTGGTGACCACCATCCGTGACAACATCGACGCCCTCTCCACCTTCAGCAATCAGTTCCTGGACCTGTCCAAAATCGAGGCGGGCATGATGGAGTTCCACCGCCAGCAGGTGGACCTGCTGACGCTGCTCACGCCGATTATCAACACCGCACGTGTCATGGCCGCACCGAAAGAAATTACCATCGGCCTCGCGGCGCAGTCGGTCCCGCCCGTGAACATCGACCCGGAGAAGTTCAGCACAGTTGCCACGAACCTGCTCAGCAATGCCGTGAAATTCACACAGAAAGGGGGCAACATCACCGTCACGGTCGCCCCCTGCGGCAACGGCGCACGGGTGGCCGTCAAAGACTCCGGCATCGGCATCGACGCCGACGATCTGCCCAAGCTCTTCACAAAATTCTTCCAGGCGAAAAGCGCCTCGGCGGTGAGCGTCAAAGGCACCGGCGTCGGCCTGGCTCTCGTGAAGGCGATCATGGATGGCCATGGCGGCAAGGTCTATGCCACAAGCACCGTCGGCGTCGGTTCAACATTTACCGTTGAGATTCCGTCACAGTCCACCGGCTCGCTCCCTCATGCCCCACAACCGAATTGAGAAGAACCCCGTGCGCATCGTTGCCCATCGCATCGTTCAGGCCCTGGTCCTGACCATGGCAGTCGCCGGCTGCGCCCCCCCGCAGGAGCTCACGCCCGCGCAGCGCGCCGAGGCCGAACATCTGATCGACCTCGCGCGTTCGTTCGAGACCACCGCCGACCTGCGGCGCGCCACCGACCTGTATACCAGCATCGCCGAATCCTACCCCCGGTCGGACGCCGGTGCGGAAGCGGCCTACAAGGCGGGCCTGCTCCGCGTCAATCCGCACAACCCGGTCCGCAACGATACACTCGCCCTGTCATGGTTCCGCACGGCCATGGCGCGGCCCATCGCCCCCGATGAACGCGACCACGCCGAGGTCTGCATTGCTTTGCTCGAACATATTGATGAACTCCGGCAGGATCTGGACCTGCACTGGCGCCTCGCCGACAGTCTGCGCTCCCTCGCCCGCCGCCAGGGTGTCGCCATCGCCGCTTACCAGCGCCGAAATCAGGAGCTGGAGCAACAACTGTTCGCCAGCACGGTGGAGCTGAAGAAACTCAAAGATGTGGATGTCCGCATCGCCCGCTCGCGTCAGCGGCGGTAGGCGCGTTGCATCTCTGTGCCGGAATCGTTATACTCCCGACATATC
>PMCM01000183.1 GCA_003154155.1 Ignavibacteriota bacterium
CACTTGTCCCCCGTCCTGACTGTTCAGTTTCCAATGATCGCCCCTGTCAGTGCTTTCGAAAAGACCCCCGTTGAGCGTTCCGGCGAACAGTACCGGGTGCGCTCCGCCCAGCAGGACCAGGGAATGCACATCACGATTGCTCAAACCGTTGACCACCTGTTGCCAGGTGGAGCCGCTATCGGTGGAACGGTACACGCCGCCGCCGTGAGTTCCTGCGAAAATGAGGCCCGCCGAGTCCGGGTCCGGGACAATGCAATACACCGTGCGATGTGCCAGACCCGTGTTGAGGGGGTGCCAGGTTGTACCGCCGTCGGTGGAGCACCAGAGACCGTTTTCCTCCGTTCCGGCCCAGAAGGTTTCCGCCTTGCGGGGATCCTGGACGATGGTCCTGATGTCCGTCTTGTTCAACGATGCGGCGCGCCAGTGTTTTCCAGCGTCCCTGCTCGTAAAGATACCCAGTTCGGATGCGAGAAGCAGATGCTTGCCGTCAGATCTGTCGACGCAGATATCCGACACAAAATGCCGCCGCAACCCGTCGTTCCGGAATGACCAGGATTCTCCTCCATCCGTAGATGCGATGGGCCCGTACGCCGTCGCCGCAAAGACATGTTTCGGCACGAGGGGATCTACGGCAATGCGCAGCACTTCGGTGATCTCCCAGCCGGTCGTAATTTTCCAGGATTTCCCCGCATCGGTAGACCGCAGCACACCGTTTCCGCATGCCGACCAGATCGTGCCATCGGCCCCCTCGACGGCATGAAACGTCCGGATGTACTCCCGCCAGCCCCGGTGCTCCCATGTCACCCCGCGGTCACTGCTGACAAACAGCCCGACGAGGGGGTTGTCGCTGCGGTTGAGCTGGTGCATTTGCGAGCTCAGGATCGCCATGCAGATCGTACTTTCTGCTGCGTGGAGCGAGGGAAGCGGGGCAAGGCACACCGACAGCAGGCGGACGAGATTCCGCCGGACGAAGGGCCCCGGGGTGAGTGTCATGGGATGCTCACCTGAATGCCGTGATGCAAAGCGGCGGCAGGCTGCACGCCGTAATCTGTCCCGTTAACCATCAGACGGTAGCGACGTTGCGCCGTATTGCCGCAGACCAACCGTAACGAGCGGGGCGAATGGACCTCGTCGGTCAGGCGCAGACGGATCGTCGTCCGGTCTGTGGCCACCGATGCGCAGGTACAACCGTCGATCCCGATGGCCCATGCGCCTGCGACATCGACGTAGGCATCGCCATATTGCTGCGTGAGGAGTTCCACCGACACCACGGCGCTTCCCGTGCCCCAGTGCAGCCCCGTGACGCCGGCCAGCCGGTCAATAGCGCTATGGGCATAATTCTCCGCCGTACGGAACGACGTGGGCGATTCGAAAAGGGAAAACTGCGCTCGGACGGCCGCCACAGCCCGTTCCAGATACTCTCTGCGCCCGGTGAGGCCGTAGTACTTCATGAGCGTGATACCAAAGTAGGCTTGCCGCGAATCGCTCCACTCGCCGTCCGTATTTTGGACGCCGAACCCGCCGAAGAGAGGACATGACAACCACCGTGGGCTCCACACCTGTTGATACAGGCAGAGATAGTCAAGGATCGCTTCGCCATGCCGGAGGAACCGCGCTTCACCCGTTATCTCGTACAGAAGGCCACAGGCCTCGGCCGCCTGATGCATGGAGAGCGTGTTTTGCGGATACTGGTGTGTGTAATGGTCGTAGAAGCCCAGCGGCTTCCTGGTGCAGGAAAAAAAGGTCTCATAGTCGAACCACCGGTTGCCGGGCAGCACATCGCGGAAGACATACTCCATCGCGCGCACCGCAGAATCCCTGTAGCGTTTCTCGCCCGTCCGGCGGGACAGCTCGGCGAGGAAGAGCGCCGCGCCCGCCGATTCCGCGTTATCATCCCTCAACTCCGGGACAGCTGTCAACGTCGACGGATCATACCACGAAGGTATGACGCCTGTGCCTCGCTGTTGTGCCACAAGGAAATCCGCAACGCGACGCGTGAACCTGAAGATCTCCCCTGACCTCGCCGGCAGAAGATCGGTCCACTGGAGGAGCCAGTAGCAGGTCCAGGCATTGTGGAACATGGAATAGCACTCGCCGTTGCGTATCCCTCCCCAGGCCTGGTCAGCCACCCAGTGGCCGCCGCTGCTGTCAACATAGAAGATGGACGGGGCGAGTCCGTTGGTGACGGGTGCTGCCAGGGCGAGGTTAAGCACGCGCTCGGCCTGCGCCATGAGGCGGCCGTCGCCGGTCTGCCGGCCTCCGAGTGACATCCCGTAGGCGGTCCGGAGGGAATTAAACCACACATTGAACCAGGCATCATTGTCCGCCGCAGGAGGAAGCGTGTTGCTCCATGCGAGCCGGGCCTGACGAAGGAGGGTCACCGGGATGCCGTGATACTCTGTGTCGAGTGCGACTGACGGCACATATTCGTACCAGGCTTTACGCACGTATGCGCTGAACGGCAGCGACTGTGGACCGGCGGACGCCTCAAGCGACGGGCGCCCTTCGCTTTCCCAGAGGAAACGGACGACCTCCCGATACCCTTGACGCGCCGGTGCATCCGCCCGCAGGCAGAGAAAATATCCGTAGCGCACTGTGGTATCCCGGAGCACCACGGTCATACTATCGGTATGGCGATAATAGACATGGTTCCGCGTGGTCCACGGAAGCAGGCCATAGGCGAGCATCGGTGCAAACGCCGAATCAACGCGTACGTCCGCCGCGCTGCGTATCCTGCGGTTCCGGGCGTTGATGGCTTCCAGATCAGGTATCAATGCCGCGAAGCAGCCCGCACGCTGAAGCATGAACGCCGGCGCGCGGAAGACATGATCTCCGATGACATCGGAGTCCAGAGGCCGCAGCTGGGGGGTAAACACGAAATCCGGAAAACAGTGTGCGCCGTCTGTCGCGCCCTCGGGAACGAACGCATAGGTGGAGAGAATGTGGGAGATTTCCATCGCGGCGGTCAGCGAACATGCGACATCGATCCGGAGCATGGAAGCTCTGCCGTACAGGCGGATCCGTTTTGCCAGCTGCATGCCGTCGTGTGCAGTCCGCAGCACGAGTGTACGCGAGCCGTCCGCCGTCTGGTCGACTGAAGCATCGGTGTACCCATCCTCGAAGAGCCGGCCGTCCGCTCTGACCGAAGGGTCGGGGCGCAGGACGTGCCCGGAAGCCAGAAGGAGGTGTGACCGCCCCCCCGCCTTCGCAAAATATCTTTCCTGCCATGCGCCATGTGACTGCCGGACTTCAACCCGCACGGACGAATTTTCCAGCACAAGTACGGGTGCGGGCGCGGCAGGAGCCGTGGTCATGAGCGCTGTCAGGAAGAGAGCCGGGAGCATATCTTACCACCGTACGCGCCGGAGAATTGCGCGCATGTTTTCTCCGAACATCTTCCGTTTCTCTGCGGGCGAACAATGCGCATATGCCATCCAGCCGAATTGCGGGATGGGGTCGCGCATGGGTTGATCGGTGCCGAACAACACGCGTTCCGCACCGACATGGTGCACCATGAACTCAATGACACGGTAGGTGACGCTGGTCAGGGTGATTTCCAGTACGGCATTGGAGAATTTCTTTGCTATCTCAATCGCTGCCCGTGCCGTGCCGAATGAGCCGCCGGAATGCGCAAGGATGAACGTCAGGTCGGGATAGCGCGGGATCAGGTCGTTCATCTCCGCCGAAAAATTGTCGGAGGGATGGATCAGGACGTAGCACCGGTGCCGGTTGCCGTACTCGAACCAGGGGGCCCAGCCCTTATCGTTATATGGTATTCCCGTCCGGGGATAATACGGTTTGATGCCGCCCATCCGGTACCGTCCATGCACTTTGGCGAGCTCCCGTTTCCAGTCTTTCACGTACTGCGGCTGGAGCGTCGCGTACCCGTGATAAAACCGGGGGAACCGGCGCATGGCATCGTACACGATCGTGTTGCCTTCCTCATAGTCGGACCAGACGCCGATCCAGGAGCTGATGCATGCCGCGGACATTCCCATGGTTTTCGCATGTGCCACCATCGAGGCGGCGTCGGAGAACGGAAAATGCATAAACCCGGTTCCCTGCGCGCCGTCATGAGCAATATGCGCGTGCGCGTCAATGACGAGGACGTCGCGGAGCGGCTGGCCGGCCTTCGCAGCCCGCAGGATCGGGTCGCGCACCGTCGACGCACCATACGGCATGGGCATCTGTTCCAGGTGGAGCAGGCCCGCAAGGTTCTTTCCGGCGATCATCGCCTTCTGCTCATCGGGAAGCGTGCAATAGTCGACAAAGGCTTTCGCCGCGCCGGGAGATTTGTCGAGCGCACCGGTCCCGAACAACATGCGCTCCGCGCCGAACCAACCGGAATACACATCCAGCGCATGATTCGCCTGATGATTTGAGAATTCCATATACAGGCAACGATGCCTGGACATCAGCGTGTGGAGGTAGCGGGTCGCATCCCATCGCGATCCCTGCAGCAGAACGTGCAGTCGCGGATGCCTGGTCAACATCGCATCGAGCTCGGTAAGGAGCACTTGATTTGCTGCGTCGAAAATATCGGGGGCATACATCGCTCCGCCTTCCAACAGCAGGAGGATATTTTCTTCCTCGAAAGCGGACAGCAGTTCCCCGCAGGAGTCTTCGGAGAAGAAATAGTGATGGGTGCGCGGGTACATTTTTGCCGCGCGTATGCCGTTATCCCGCATCTCCTTCACCACATCGGCAGGGGGAGCCATTTCCCCCGTGTGGTGCGGCATCACCGACCAGACACCATAAAGTCGCGGGCTCTTTTTCAGCTCCTGGAGGAGTTTCCTGTTGCCGTATGACGGATCGTATTCTTTCCCGGTCCAGTGTGCGACGAGTGCACCATGGATGCCGCACCACTCCATTTCTTCGAGGAGGGCTTCGGTTTCGACGCGGGTTTCCTGATCTTTTGGCCCCCGACGGCCGATCATAGCGCTGGCATCAATGTAGCATCGATCGTTCATGATCACCACCAAAATGGTTGTACAGTTGATCGCTCGCGCACTTCCGCATCGACCGCCCGGCGCAATGCGCGGTGCGCTTTCTCCAACGCCTCATCAATATCAGCGGCTTTGTGGGAATAGGAAATAAACCACCGCGGATTGCCGAAGATCCCTTCCCGGTAGAGCTCCCGCTGCCAGAGGAACTCCAGGCGTTCATGGTAGCCGGGATCAGGTCCCGCGAAGAGCACATAGGGGGCGACAGGCAACCCCGCGGGGGTGCCATCCACGCCGATATCGCGTACGATCGCGGCAAAACCCTCCATGAGGCGCGTGCCCATGTTGCGCAGATGCGCATGCACATTGTCACGCTTCATGATCTTCAGCGTCGCAATGGCGGCGGCGATCGACAGCGCTTCGCCGGCATAGGTCGTCGTCATCTTGAAGCGGTAGAGTGTCTCCATATATTTCCTGTGACCGACGTAGGCAGAAAGCGGAAAGCCGTTGGCGATCGCTTTCGCGTATCCCGCGAGGTCGGCGTCCACACCGAACAGCTCCTGCGCGCCGCCCGGTGCCAGACGGAACCCCGTCAGGACCTCGTCCAGCACAAGAAGAATACCGTACTCGCGTGTGAGCTTGCGGAGATACCGCACGTAATTCCCGCTCGTATCTGCGTTGAAGTCGTACGGAATCGTGATGACGCAGGCGAGGCGTTCCCCGTACTGCCTGACCAACCGTTCCGCCGCCTCGCAATCCCCCCAGGGCAGAATCTTGACATAGTCTTTCATGAACGACGGCACACCGTTGTTCGGACTGTCCTCCGTCGCAAACCAGTCCGGATAGCCGTGATATCCCGTCATGAGAATCATCTCGCGCCCGGTGTACGCGCGGGCGACGCGGATATTCGAGAGATTTGCATCCTCCCCCGTCTTCATAAACCTGATCATCTCGGCATTCGGCACCATTTCGTGCACCAGCCGGGCCAGGTCGAGCTCGATCGGACTCGCCATGCTGAACAGGACGCCGTGTGCGAGCTGTGCCCGCACGGCGTCATCGACTTCGTCATAGCAGTAGCCCAGGGTCACCGGACCCAGGGCGAGGCGGAAATCGATATACTCTTTTCCCTCCATATCCCAGAGCCGGCATCCTTTGCCGCGGACGATGAACTTGGGCATGATCCCGTCAAATGCAGGATAAGGACGTTTGGCATTCGTCTGCGTCCCCCACGGGATCAGGCGAAGTGCCTCTTCGAAGCGCTCGTCGGAAGGTCTCACAGAGTCACCCCGGGAATATCCAGACCGGCATCGATATGTACGGCGACGGTCTGACCATTGTGTGTACCACGAATGTTCCAGACACCCCCTTCAAGCGAAACGGCAAGCGTCCCGTGTTCCGCACCGGACGTCTGGGCGGTGCACACGGTGAGAATGCGATGTTCGGTGCCGTCCTGCGAGGAGATCTCTGCATAGGGATAGACACCGAGATCGGCGGCCACGGGATGCACAGCAGTGCCCACGGCTGGCTGCAGTCCGCCGTATACTCTCGCCCGCGCGGTTGCTGCGGGGCGGTGCACCATAAACCCAAGGCCTTCGGCGGCCACAGAGCCCTTGCCGTCGGAGTTGTCAATCTGAAAACGCACCTGCACGGTTCCGGGCATTTTATCGAAGCGCACATGATCCAGCACACACAGGATATCGGGCTTGACGAAGACAATCGTTCGCCGGACAAGTGCGACCTCCGGAGTGACCAGGCGATACGCGGGGGTGGCGTCGCTCGTTACGACCAGCCCGCCTTCCAGGGGTGTATAGCGGATCACCTCGGCTTCGGCCTGGGAGGCATTGGTGCCCTCGTGGCCGTCGTGATACTGGTGCCCCTTGCCGTTGATAAGCACCGCCGAGTGAGCCGCCGTCTGACGGAGAATCCAGAGCGGATCGGTGTAGGAATACGCGGCGTGGAAAGGGTCGTGGAACAGGCGTTCGCCATAGGCGGCAAATATCACGCTGTTCCGGTCCGCATGTTCGTGATTCGACGGACCGCCGCTGCGCAGGGCTACCACAGCGTCATGTGCACCCCAACCCGTGCGGCTGACGATCCAGTCGTTGGCAAAGCGGGTATTCTTGAGCGATGCGCCGGGCGGGGTAGGATCACAACTTTTATCATACCACACGATGGCAAAGTGACTCGCGACTTCGCCCACCGTGAGGGCCACATGCTGCGCCAGCCGGTCACGATATTCCCGTGCTGTCCAGGCGGCCACCGATATGTCACCCATGGTGAAGGCATCGCTAAAATTGACGCAATCCTGCGGACGGCCTTGTGTGGGCATTGACATGTTCAGGGCATAGCGCGACGTCCCCGGGAAGTCGATCAACGCATGCTGGTCGATGCCTAAGCGCCTGCGCAACGCTTCGATGCTCATCGTGAGATGCAGGCAGGTATACCCCCAGTAGCCCACTCCTTCATCATAGCTCCCGTCGGAGCCGAACATTGTCGAGAATGCGCGGGCGCTCTGAAGCGCCAGGTCGATCCAGCGCGGAGCCTGGGGATGCTTGTCGTACAGCCGGCATCCCGCCATCGTCAATCCGGCGATCGGAATCACCTTCAGATTCGTCGCATTCAGAATGAACGGCCAGCGGCGCAGATCAAACCGGTATGCGTAATCGCTTTCCGGATCAAAGCCCCACCCCCGTACGCGATCGGGGTATTTCATGCCGTACAGTGTCCGGAAACACGCCGGCGCGCCTTTCTCGCCGATGTGCCGTTCCATCTCCTCTACGAGATCGGGCGGCAGGGTATCCTCGAGCCACTCGAGCGCGCAGACCATTGCGATAGTTGTCTCGGGTGCCCGCTGCAGTCCAATGGTTTCGGTCCCGCCCTCCAGAAAATAGTCCCACCTTTTGTAGGCAAGAATCTTTTCGATTGCTTCGCGGGCAACGGCCAGATGTTCCCTGTCGCGGGTGAGTGCGTAGACGAAAGCCGACCGTTCAAGAATTTGCCGGGCGCGAAGGAGGTGCCGGACGTGATTGTTCAGCGCCAGTTCATTGCGCAGGAAGACCCTGTCGGCCTTCACATCCGCGTTCTTCATGGTATTCCAGAACGGCGCGAAGCGCGGATGGCGGACGGTCTCCTGCAGCCGCGGGATCTCGTCCGGATCAAAAATGAGGTGGCGGGGGCGTTCAGCGCCGGCGAGTGCCGGCGGATCAAATGCGGCCCCGATATCTTTGACAAACGGCAACCCAGCCGCAACGGCGGCGCTTTGGGCGAGAAACGTTCGTCTGGTGCTGGCCATATGTGTCAACCTATTGTGACGCCTGGATGTATTGACGAAGGATTTCCACATTGTGGCGTGAATTGTCGATAAGGGGTAAACAATGGGTCTCGATGGTCACATGTCCGACTATGCCATCATGCAGCAATGCCGCAATCTGGCCCCGCCAATCGATGGCGCCGGCGCCAATCGGAACGCATTGGATCAGGGCTCCCTTGTTCGTGTCCTTGGCGTGCACGTTCACGATGGTGTCTTTCACTGCCTCGTACCCCTCGGGGTACGGCCTCTCATCCGTGCCGTAGGCGTTGCACGGGTCCCAGTTTGCCCCGAGGGAGGAATGCGCGGCCGTGGTGATCACATGGTGCGTATTCTTCCCTGTGTCGCACCAGAACCCCGGTTCGTTTTCTATCGCAATCCGGATGTTGTATTGTGCAGCAGCTACCGCGGCCCTGCGCATATACTCCACCGCGCAGTTGAACCGGTCATCGGATTCCCCGGCCTTCCGTTGGAACCCGAAGACAATGATCAGCCCGCACGACAACGCCGCGGCAAGATCCAGCGTCGCCGGAAGGACCTCAACGAGTTCCCGTTCGATGAGCGCTGTGTCTGCGAGATGGGATTTGAAGATCCCCGGCGACAGGGCGGTGATGTGGAGGCCATCCTGCTTCACGCGGGCGGCGACACCGTCAAGTTCTTTCCGGTCGACGAGGGGAACGCGTCCGGTGGACAGGCAGCGAAGCTCATACCGCGTGATTCCCCATGACAAGCCGTACTGCACGGCCGTACCGAAATCGGCCGCGACTTCATCGCTGACGATTCCGAGGGCGAGTGGGTGGTGTGTGTTCATGCGGCTGGTCCCTGGTAGCCGATTTCCCGTGAGATGACCGCCGCTTCGCGTTTGAGTGTTTCGACGATGGCCTGGACCAGCGTCTTATTTCTGCGGGAGCGCTCGGACTGCAGTGCCGTCATGAGCGCAGCGACGGTCTTGCCGTAGTGATCACGAAGCGGCACGGCGATCACGCAGAGATCGGGTTTGTATTCGGCGTCGTTGACGACGTAGCCGTCTCTCCGGACTTCTTTCAGACGGGCTTTCAGTCGGTTGAGACTGGTGATGGTCTGCGGCGTGAATCGCTTCAGGCCGGACCGCTGTGCGGCAGCCTGAAGGGCATCATCACCGAATTCCGCCACCAAGACCTGGCCGGAAGCGGTAGCATGAACTGGCGAACGCTGGCCGAGTCTGGCCACCATGCGCCAAATCTCGGGGGTGTCCGCGCGGTCGATGATGATCACCTCATATTCATCGAGAATCGCCACATAATAACTTTCGCGGGTCTCGTGCGCCATGCGCACAAGGTGGGGATGGGTTACGCTTTTCAGGTCGATCTTCTCAAGGGCACGATTTCCCCAGTCAATCAGCTTCATGCCCAGCGTAAAGATGTTGCGCGTACGGTCCAGCTGGACAATAGAGGCTTTTTCGAGCGTAAGGAGTATTCTGAACAACGAGCTTTTGGGGAAACCGGTCTGTCGCGATAAATCGGCCAGGGAGATCCCTGTATGGGACCCTGCGAGCAGTTCGAGGACATCGACTGCACGCTGAACGGCGGGGACGGTATACTCGTGCGGCATGGTCCTCCCTGTTTTTCGTATAAAATATCGTTTAATTAGTGCAAAAACACAATACCCCGGCGGGCCGGGCCAGAACTACGCCGGCACCCGGGGTTGAATACCAACGAGCGTGTAGGGCCCTTTCGGAATCACGGCGATCGTTGCATCCTGCCCCCGCCGTGCAATACCCTCCGCCACCACCTCTTCCACGCCGGACCCCGAACGGATGAACAGCCTGCGGCGCTGCGCTTCCGGGATCCCCTCGGCCACGAGCACGACATCCATGTCGCGGGCAACACGCGCACATTCTTCGAGCTGCCATTGGTCAATACGCACCGGCGAATGTTGGAGACTCTGCAGAAAAGCGTCCGCCGAGGCATACTGTGTGGCCATGGAGACAAATTCCTCGCTTCCCAACCCTTCGGCACACGCAGCAGCGAGCACCATCATCCCCCCTTTTTTCAGCACCGGCGCGGCAGCCGTTATCCCCTTCACCGCCTGATACAATGTCAGATCCAGCGGGTAGCCCGCGGACGTCGTCACGACGATGTCGACGGGGGCCGGCACATAGGCCGACACCGCTTCGCGCACGTGTGCAACACCCGCGGCGTGTGCGATCAGAGGATCGCCTGCAAACACCCCGGTAATTTGCCGATCGGCATCCAGCGATACGTTCAGGATGAAATCATGCCCGGCCATGCCGGCGATGGCGAGCAACTCCGTATGCAGCGGGTTCCCATCAATGATGCCTTCCCGGCACCGGGGGTCTTCGATGAACCG
>PMCM01000062.1:0-4640 GCA_003154155.1 Ignavibacteriota bacterium
CGGCACCGGGGGTCTTCGATGAACCGGGGACTATGGAGAGCCTTGATGGTCTCTTCTCCCGCACATCCCGGAGCGATCAACTTGCGCCCGCCGGAGAAACCGGCCATCAGATGCGGCTCGACAAACCCCGTGGTGATCTTCACGTCAGCGTCAAGATACGCCCTGTCGATGAACACGGGGACGCCGCCCGGTGTCCGTCCCAGGTCCTTCTGCTCCGCCAGCACGCGCGCACGATGACTGACCGTCCGGCACCGGCGCAGGACGTCTTCCCCGAGCATCTCAACGAGTTCGTCATGCGTGCTTGCACGGTGCAACCCTGTGGCGACGAGAATCGTGACACGGTCCGCCATAATGCCTCCCTGCGCCAGGGATTCCAGCAGCGCCGGCACGAGCAACCTGTTGGGCACGGGGCGAGTGATGTCGCAGATGACGATGCAGGCGGAGTGCTTGCCGGCCGCCACTCTCGCCAGCGGTGCGCCTCCCAACGGCGCCTCCAGGGCGCGGCGGATGACAGGGAATGGATCGGAGATGGCCGCCGCCCCCCGCATCTTCAGGACATGACGGACATGACGATCCGGCAAGTCCACGTCAAGGCCTGATGTTCCGTAGGCAAGATGGACGCGCATCACGAACCTCCTTCTGTGCGACCTGCGTACTGGGCTGCACTGCGGATCGCGGATTTCTGACACAAGACCTTCTGGGTGACCCGGGAGCGTCATACTCCCGGCGATCGCCCTGATGCGTTAGGCGGTGCGCACGCCGGCGATCACCCGGTCCACTTCGTCAAACGACGTATACACATGCGTCGAGATGCGCAGGGCTTCCAGTCCCCCCTCCGTGACGCTCCTCGTCCGCAAATTGAACGTATCCAAGTGCTTCTGCAATTCCAGATGGGGGCGGCGTTTGTGCATGAATGTGGTCATCGCACTCCGCAGCCTGGCGTCGGGGGATGAAAGGAGGACGACATCGGGAATTTCCTTCAACCCTTCGTAGAGCCGGTCGGCTAGCGCACGGTCCCGCTTCCAGATTTCCTCGATCCCGATGCGCCGGATAAACGCGACGGCCGCGCCCAACCCGACGCGCAAGGGAATGCTGACCGTTCCGTACTCATACCGCTGTGCCGTGGGGTGCGGGAGGTATTTGTCCGTCAGGAAATCGAATTCTCCAGCAGAGTAAGCACCGACGTGATGGGCGGTCACGGTGTCAAGCATCTCCTTGCGCACGTACAGGAAGCCGGTTTCTTTCGGCCCCAGGAGCCATTTGTGACCGCTCGTTGCGTAGGCGTCGCAGCCGATATCATGCAGATTGAACGGCATCATGCCTGCCGATTGGGCACCATCCAGAAAACTCCAGACATTCCTGGAACGAGCCAAGGTGCAGATCTCGCGCACGGGCATAACCAGACCGGTGGTTGTCACGACATGCGGGATGGCGATGAGCCGGGTGCGCGGCGACAGGAGTCCGGTGATACGGGCCAGATTCTCTTCCGAGGATGCGGTGGACGGCTCGAATCGTTTCAGCACGATGCCTTTGACCTTTTCCAGGGCGACCCAGGTCGCAGCGTTCCCAATGTGCTCGTGCGTAGTCAGGATGACTTCATCGCCAGGGGCGAAGGGAAGACCGTTGGCGACGATATTGATTCCTTCCGTCGTGTTGCGGGTGAACGCGAGTTCCTCGGTGCGGCATCCGAACAGCGCTGCGGCTCCCGTCTTGAGTTCCAGCAGCAGCTCGTCGGCGTGTCCGGTCTCCGACACCTGCTCCAGTTCATCCATTTTTGCCTTGACAGCATCGATCACCGCATACGGCGAGGCGCCCAGGCCACCGGTATTCAAGTACGCCCGCTCATGCGAGAGCGGAAACTGGTCGCGGAGAAAAGTCCAGAACTGGTCGTCTCCGGGGTTTTCCGTGGGCCATGCAGGAACACCGCGAGTTTCTGCGTGAAGGACATGTGGCAGCAATGCTCCCCCCGTCAGACCCGCCACAACGGATGCGAGGAATTCCGATCTTCTCATCGTCCTGACACCTCCATAACCACCTCCATTCGTGATCCTTCACTCGGGCAGGGGAATGTCAGAGCCCCGTTGTTGACTGCGGCCGGCGTCCCGTTGAGCGCGGCTGAGGGCGGGGTTCCCCGCCGGATTGACACGTCGACGGTGGCACCTCTGATGACAAATGTCGAGTGCAGGTGGTCAAGCCCGCGGATCAGACGCGGCCGGATTGTTATAGCATTCAGATCTGCCCTGAATCCCATGATGTGTTGCGTTGTCAGCAGGACCACCTCGGCCCATCCCCAACCGACCACCGACACCGGCGGTGCGGGGGGCGTGATGCTGGGTCCATACCGTTCGAACCATCCCCCGGATTTTCCTCCGTGGATCGACGCCACCCAATCGATTGCGCGCCACGCCCGATCGTCGTCGCCCATCTCGACCGCCGCCCGGGCGATAAACAGTGAGGCAATGGGCCAGGGGGCAGGGGGGTCTGGTTCGCTTGTCGTGTTGTAGCGGGAATAGCCCCCGCACAGCCACTGTTGATTCCAGAGCATGTCCATCCATTCCATAGTCTTCCGGGCCACGTCGCCGCGGGGATCCACGTAATTGAAAATAATAGGATAGACATTTGCGCTGTCGGGATCCGGCTCCGGCTTGTCATTTAACGCCATGGGCGACCCTGCGGGCATGGAGGCGCGTTGGGGGGGGATGGCGTACTGTTGCCACCGTCCATCCCGCGTGCGCCGTTTGATCAGCCGGCCGTTCTCGATGAAACGGAAGACCGGATCTTCGAAGAGGATCTGCCGGAACTCCGCGGCGGTTTGCTGCCAGCGCCGGGCGGTTGCATCGTCGCCGAGTGCACGCGCCACCTCGCTCCCCTTCTCCAGTCCGAGCATGACCCAGAACTGGTAGGCAAGTTCAAACCCGTCTTCAAAGCCGAACCGGTCATCCCGTTCCCAGAATTCCCGCTTGTTCCGCAGGAGGCGGGAGCGTTTGTCGCGGAAAGGCTCCTGCAGGGGATAGTCCCCCGCCTTCACGATCCGCGGCCAGTATTTCTTCACGAGTTCCCGGTCCCCCGTCCAGCACAGGTATTGCCAGGTACCGTACACAAGCTGGCCGTTCTGGTCGAGCTCAGTGTAGTCGTACCCCGACCAGCGGCTGGACTCGACGAGACAGCCGTCCGGTGCGATACAGCGCGAGAGATTTTTCTCCAACAGCGTGCGCGCTTCGTCGTGCATGCCTGCCATGCAAAGCGCCTGAATCATCATCACATCATCCCTGACCCACTCCATATTGTATTGCCAGATTCCTCCGTCCCTTTTGCCGCTCCTGGCAAGCAACGCCTTCAGGCCGCTGCGTGCCAGCATGTACATGCGGTCCAGCCGTTCATCCCCCGTCGTCAGGACAGGTTTGGATTTCCAGTATGTTGCGGTCCCGCCCCACATGCCGGCGACGTCTTTTGCTTCCAGAGGGACAGTGCCCTTGCGGATCGTATACACAAAACGGGCGAGGGTGCTTCCTTCCTGTGCCAGCGGCTCCAGAGTGGTGGACACATCGTATCTCCCCGATGCCTTCGCCGCGCCGTCGACACAGCGCAAGGTGACTTCGGTGTATCCCCGGCCGAACGCCGTGTTCGATGCGGGGTCCGTGCCGATATCGTCAAAGACGGTAAAATTCGGAACCAATGGCAGGCGGAGGGCAACGGAGGCAGGCGCAGGGCCGCCGTTGTGAATGCGCACCTGCCGCACGAGGTATGCCCCCTCGGCAGGGACAAAAAACTCCTCTTCCACATTGAGCGCCCCGGCCTTCCACGTCAGGGAGACGACGGGCACGGCATCCACGAGTTTCCACCGGACATCACGGAGGGATTCCGGCGTCACGACATATGTCTGGTTGCCCGTCATGACGTAGAGTTTCGACCCTTCATAACCCCGTTCTGGATGGAACAGGTATGTGCTCCATTTGCGGGAGAACCGCTCGGCATCCATCAGCGTGAGACCGAGAAATGTGGGGGGGAGATCTCCCGACCGATCCGGCGCATACTGGATGGCGGCCTGGATATCGCCGTTCCCGAGGAAAAAGTATTCGATGCCCGGCTGATAGGTGGAAAAATCCTGGTGAAGCCGTTGTGGATGCCGCCGTGCGGCTTCTTCGCGCGTGGGGGCCTTCTGCTCGTCGCCGAATGCGAAAGCGTCCTGCAGGGCTAGACCGGCGGCGGCAGGCACCAGCAGTGTCACCGCCGGGGACTTGAGAAAATCTCTACGTCTCATGCACTGAGCCTCGTTTCTTTTTGTAGGAGACGCTGACATGCCCCCGGCCGCGGAGCCGGAAGGATGCATCAGCATAACAACTTTGTTCGACGACCTTGGTGCGGGCTGCCACGGAGCGTCCGTTCACGCGCACGCCGGACGCGCGGCATTGGGGAGGGAGCAGGAGATGGAGATGACCATCACACGTTCCCTCGAGCTCAAGAGATATGCACCCATGCGCCGGATCATGGCGGTAGTGATACCCGATCGATGTGCCGCTTGCGCCATATGCTGCCACGACCTCTGCTTCGTCCACACCGGCAGCGGCCCATCGGGGGGAGAGCGCGACACGGGAGAAGACCGTTCCTGTGTCGACAATGCCCGCAAGCCCTTCCATGAG
>PMCM01000062.1:4705-21309 GCA_003154155.1 Ignavibacteriota bacterium
ATGAGTTCGCCCCCCACCAGGGGCATAATCCCGCCGTTGCAGTAGGCCCCTCCGACCAGCTTGTCGTCGCCGTACACGCCATCCGGGAACGGCGGGTCGATGCTGTACCAGGGCGCGAATGCTCCCGACGCTGCGCCGCGCCGCCGGTATTCATCGATGATCGATACCGCCATCGCGTGGGTCGCCAGCCCGCGATTGATGTTCATCGGGTTGCTCAGGCTCAGCTGCGCAGCCTCATCCACCCCGCTGATTGTCACCGGAACGAGGTGCACGTGATGGGTGTAGAACCGTCCGTTAAAGCAGACCTTGTTGGCCCGTGCCCGGAAAGACGCGGCGAATCTCCGCCAGTGGGCGGCATGCTGAAAGCGGCGCAGCTGTTCGAGCATCAACGCCAGGCGCATGAATGCCTGGTAGTACCCGGAGTTGTCGCCATGCATGATCCCCCAGAACGTATCCGGTGTGATCTGAAAGTTGAGCCAATCGTGCCGGCCCGCCGTGTAGTCAAAATCCCATGTGTCAATCGTGTACGCGCGTTTCACCAGCCGGTGGCGTGGATCCCAGCGCGCGTGATCGTTCAGGATATACTCCAGCGCAAGCTCGACATGGGGCAACATGGACCGCATCCATTGGTCGTCCCCGGTGGCTTGCCATGCCAGGAACACCGCATTGACAAAGCGGTATTCGACGTCCGCCTCGACAGGCACCCGCACATACTTGGCCCAGTTCTCCCGCTCGCTCGGGAGCTTGTCGGGCGTGTACGTAAAATAGTCGAACAGCCATCCCCGCCGCGTCTGCGTTTCCGCAAAATGATCCACCATGCTCTTCATGTCGGGTTCCCAGTACCGGAATCCGCGCATCATATCCGAATGATCTCGGAGCCACAGGCTCGGACCGTCGGGAGACCGGTAGCCCCGGACTGATGATCCGAGGGCATCGACATCCGAAAAATCCTGGTCGAGAAATTTTCTGACGCGGGGAAGAAGGGCGTTCAGGTGAGGGTCGGTGGTGGTCAGTGAGGTCGCAGTCATCGTCGTGGCTTCTTGTCGTGAGAATCGTCCCCCGGTTCGCCGGGAACCAGGTTCTGCATATCAGCCCGGAACATCCGGGTCCCTACATTCCTTGCCGCCATCTTCGTCCGGTCTCCGTTCAGCTGTGCCGTCTACTGCTGCCGTCCCACCGCCGGAAACAGCGGGCCGTGGAACTCCTCCCCTTCCGTCAGATTGCCCCGATCTCCCACGATGTGCTCCAATTTCTTATAGTGTGTGCCGGCAGGCATGAAGATCGTCACCATGGCACGCCGCGGTCCGCTCGTGACGTTCGGTCCGGCATAATGGAACGTCAGCCCGTGATGAAAGGTGCAACTTCCCGCTTTCATTTCCATGACCACCGGACGCACGCCGCGCATGGACGTGGGGAGGGTCCGGAGCAGGCTTTCTTCGTCGCCGCCGCCGAGGTCCACGGGATCAAGCGGACCCAATGTGTGCGAACCGGGAAGAAACCACATGCACCCCTTCTGGATTGTAACGTCGTCGAGTGCCATCCAGCACGACAGCGCCCCGCTCTCCTGCATGGGCCAGTACACCTTGTCCTGATGCCACGCGGTGGCTTTGCTGTCATTCGGGTACTTGATCAGCGCATGATCGTGCCAGAGCCGGACGAACGGGGCGCGTGTCAGCTGCCGCGCAATATCTGCTATCCGGGGACTGAGCGTGTACTCTTCTATGGCGGGATAGCGTTCCCACACATTGACCATTTGCAGAAACACCTTGGCGTAGCCCTCGTCGACCCTCGGCCCCCAGTTCTCCTTGAGCCTCTTCCGGTCTTCCGCAGCGACGTCGATCGCGGCCCGGAGGGTTGACACCTCTTCGGGGGACAGGACGTTGTGCAGCTGAAGATATCCCTGTGATTCGTAGAACAGAATCTGTTCTTCAAGCAGCGGAAAGCGGCCACCGTACATGGAACTCCTCCTGTGATGAGTGCGTCAGCAGAATACCTTTCACGCGCCATGCCGGTTCACCGGCCGGCGCTCAGCCCCTGAGACGTCCGCCATCGATGCTTCCGTCCGGTGCATTCTCCACATGAACTCGGGATCGATGTACGGTTCGTCATCCACGTGCTGTTCCATCAATGCAATTTTGCGCGCGAGCAGGTCGCCGAAGTTGGAGCCGTAGATATGCAGCGACTCACCGAGCGACGATACGGGCATGAACGCGACGGTACTTGAGCGCCAGAGGGAGAGCAGGGATCTGGCGTTCTCAAGCTCGGCGGCGGTCACATCCCTCGCCAGTGCGCGAAACCTGGCGCGTTCCTGGGGAACGCTGGCCTCCCGGTATCCGTGAACGGCTTCGATCCAGCCCACCACGTTGCGCATCGTGGCATAATAACACCGTGATGCGGAGATCCGGTCATGGAGGTCCTCATAGATCTCCAACAGTCCTTTCCGGCCTTTTTGTCCCCGGCAGATCGTCGCACAGAGGTCGATCGCCCGGGCAAGAGGCGGCAGCACATATTCATCCACCCGCCGTCGCCGCTCGCCGGCCTGTTCGACGGTCAGGAAATTCCACATCATATCGTTGTTCAGGTCCACGCGCGCCGGGTTGTTGAATGTCGCGAGAAGAAAGTCCTCGTAATACCGGCGGTCCGCCTCGGGAATCGCCTCGATGTCCGGCACCAGCGGGCGGACCCACAGGCGGAACCACGGAAAAGCGAACGTGCTCATGGGAATATCCGCCGGGAATGCGCGCACCGCCGCATCGGTCAGGCGCCAGACCGTTAACAGTGCATCGGCACCCGATGCTCCCCCCCACTTCCGTGCGCAACGGAGCAGAAGGTCTTGCAGCGGCTCATCACGATGCAGCTGGAACGTGCGGATCACTTCACTGTTGACGTCGTACGGTGCGAGGGATGGCGGGACGATGTTTGCCAGCACCGCGCGCGCACCCTTGCGATATGCGTCGTGCAACTTCTCCGAAACCAGGAACGGCGCAGGGACGCCAAGAACGTTGTTGTCGCACAGGTCAAGCTTGTGGTGCACCATCGCCCCGGTGGCCTCGATCGCTTCGCGGGGAGGGCTTCCCGGCTGTTCTTCAAAATAGGCAAAGTCCCCTGCATCGAGGCCATCGCCGAGTCCGGGGATAATGAATGCACGTTCCCGGAAGAACGGGCCGAGGTCGCAGACGACGCGGAGTGCGGGGTTGACACGCCGCCCCTCCCCGGCCAGCAGCCGGTAGTACGTTAACACGTTCCCCGCTGCCGCACGGGCAATCGTCTCGTCGTTGTTCCACTCACGGAGCAGATACGGTCCGCCGTTGCGTCCGGCATACAGAGAGCTGACGAATTCGAATCCGGCCCCGCTGTCGTTCGTCCAGATGTGAATGAAGCCGAGGTCGGGGACTTCCTCGAGGATGCGCCTGAGCAGCTCACGGTAATGGCGTTGCACGGCGGGGTGCGCCATTGCGAGAGTATAGCGTGGCCGCAGTGTCTCGCGCGGGTGATCCACCCGTGCCCCACGGAGGTATCCGAAACGCTGCCAGAATTCCTCGGGCATGGACCGTGGTGAATTGATGTGGAGGCCCGGGATCAGTCCGTAGGCACGGACGAGTGCCGCGCGTTCGCGCAGTGCGTGGCAATTCGCCTGGAGATAGTCGGGCGGATAGTAGCCGCGCACGAGAGCGCTGTCGACAAACTGGTCCAGATCCGGGCTGTAGTCATAAAACCAGTGATAGACATCTCCGGGAGGGCCGCTCTCGAACGGCCGGGGCACCCCCAGGCCGTTGATAGTGACATGCGTGAACCCGTCGCGCGCAAGCTGTTTGACAAAGGACGTGCCGTCGAACCCGCGCGCAGTCCGCAAACTGCCGACAAAAAAATCGTTCAGGTTGCGCAACCACGGAAACGACGGGCGGTACATCGCACCATCAGCGAACGAAGTCCAGGGTCTGTCCGCCCAGTCTTCTGCCATCAATGTATAGAGCGGATAGAGGAACGATGTGTGCGTCGCGTGGAGGTGCAGACCCTCCCTGTCCGTCCAGGTGACTCTGCCGAGCGGTTCTTCCTCCGGGCTTGGTGCGACAGAGATCGTCACCGCGAAGGGATCTTGCGGGGAAGGCCCCGGCACTTCTTCAATGTGCGCATCCGGTGAGAGGGTGATGCACCATGCTTCTGCCACCGTCCGGCACACCGGAGGGTGGCCCCGCTCAAGGACGATCCGGCGAAGTGACCGCGCCTTTTCCCGCACTGTGGAAGTTTCTGGATTCATGGATTTGCCGGTGTCGTCCCGGCCGCATCCCGGCAGGTCGCCGGCGAGGGACCGGGAACCTCGTCACTTCGTTCCGGTCAGCTCCTCGCGCACGATCCTGGTCCCATCCACCATGGCTTTGAGTTTCGCAAAGGCCGTGTCCCGCGGCATGAATTTCATACCGCAGTCGGGTGACACGTACATTTTTTCCGCCGGGATGAACTTCAGGGCTTGGCGAATGCGGGATGCCACAAGAGCCGGCGTCTCCACATCCTCCGACTTAACGTCGATCACGCCCACGACGACGTCCTTGTCTGTCCTGTACTGCGTAAACAGCTCCAGTCCGGCGCCGTCGGACACCGCGAATTCCATGCTTATCTGGTCGGCGTGTGTCTCGAGGATTGCCGGGAACAACTGTGCATACTCGCCGCTGAAGAGTTTCTTCAGCTGATAGTTGCCATAGCACACATGCAGAGCGATTTTTGCTTCGACGCCATCCACGAGCATATTGAAGGACTCCACCAGCCACGGCATATCGGCGGGGAACCCCACCCATACCGGCTCATCGATCTGGATGAATGTACAGCCTGCCCGGACCAGATCTTTGAGTTCCGTATTCAGGATGCGGGCAAGGTCGAACACCAATTCTTTATCGGAGGGATAATATTCGTTGGTGGCGCGTTTGGCGAGCATTTGGGGGCCTGTGACGCACACCTTGGTGGCATGGCGTGCGTGGGCATGCAGA
Organism: Ignavibacteriota bacterium; assembly: GCA_003154155.1. Lineage (GTDB taxonomy): Bacteria > Bacteroidota > Ignavibacteria > UBA10030 > UBA6906 > Fen-1255. Next base: position 9,688 of record PMCM01000062.1, read on the forward strand.
AACCGGAAGTGCTCATCCATGCCGAGGCCGTTGATACGCCGCACCTTGTCGCGCACGATCGGATCCTTCATCTGGAGGGACGGATCCAGATTGCCAATCGGTTTCATTTTGCCGCTCATATCGAAGCCGTGGATGCGCGCGGAGAAGAAATAGACCATGGTTTCCCGCCGGATTTCGCCGTCGGTGATGATATCCACGCCTGCCATTTCCTGGTCCATAATCACCGACCGGACGGCTGCATCGTGCGCTTCGGCGACATCGGCCGGCGTGAGCTTCCCTTGTGTACCGAGATCCCGGACGGTGCCGAGCCAGCGGGGGAATGAGTAGCTGCCGATGACGGTCGTAGGCAGAAGCGGGAAGTAGGGCATGGGACGGGCTCCTATGAATGGGCATACAAAGAAATAGTCAGGGTGATGACCACCCTGACTATTTCGTGTTGCGGCATACGGGTCGACTACTTCATCGCGAATTGAATGGTGAAGCGGTGCACTGCATCCAGTCCGGTGAAGATGGTGTAGGAATAGTCGAACGCCACGGTGTAGCCTTCCAACGGCACACGGAAGCCGGCACCCAGGCTGCCTTTTTCGGCGCTCGTCGTGATCGGGGAACGCTGCGTCGTGCCGCCGTCAATACCATCGCCGGTCAGGCCGAAGTAGCTGTAGTTGAACTTCCAGCCCATGCGGAGGAATACCATCTTGTCGTAACTGTATTCCATTCCGGAGTAGTAGTACTGCTGGCCATCCTGCGGTTTCACGAGATCCACGGCCACCATCAGCGTACTCTTGCCGATATCAATCGGGACCATCGATGTCCCCATACTGAATGTCAGCGGAATCGGCGATGCAAAGTCGTAGAATTTAATATCGCTTCCCAGATTGTTGATGCGTGCGCCGATGCTCCAACCCAGGACTCCGATGTTGTACACGGAACCAAGGTCAAAAGCGACTGCGGTGGCATTCTGGTCGTCGATTTTCTCGTTGATGTACTTCGCGGTCAGACCGAGAGTCAGATTGTCCGAGATGTACCGCGAGATGGTGGCCTGCAGGAGCAGATCCTGGTAGTCATATGTGGAAGAACCTACCTGGTCGATTTGCTGCGCGGCCAGCTGCGGATCGGTATAACCGTAGTCGCGGTCGGCAGGGATATTCGACACGCCGAACGTCATGAAACCGACGCCGATCGTGCCGATATCCTGCAGGTTGTAGCTCACAGCGGCGACTTCCTGGTTCAGTCCTGCAATCCAGTTATTGTGCGTGAAGGATGCCTGCATCGTTTCATTCTGCAAAGCGACACCGGCAGGATTCCAGAACATGTTGTTCACGTCGCCGTTCAGAGACGTGGCCGCGGAGCCCAAGGCGACCTGCCGGGCTCCCACGCCTACTTTAAGAAACGCGGCACTGTTAATGCCGGCTTTGCGAGTCTGGGCATCGGCCGTTTGCACAGCCATCCCGAGGACCAGCAAAGCTACAAGTACTATTAGGCACTTCGAGTTCATAAGATTATCCTCGTGGTAGCTGATGGATTATCGTAGTATCGAGAAATACCCGGTCTTGCTGCCGCTCGGGGATTCGACGACATACACGTAAACACCGCTCGCAACCTCGATACCGTCCTTGGAGAACATATCCCAGAACACGCTTCCTTTGCTGGGGTCATTTGATGCAAAGGGAATGACATCGATGACCTGCCCGGCGACATCCAGAATGGTGATCTTTGCCTGGGGCGGAAGGTTATAGAAGAGCAGCTTGTGATCATACACCAGCGTGCGGTTGTCGTGCAGCGCAGCGCGTTTGTACGGATTGGGGCGCACACCGACAGCGCTCACATCCCCTTTCGGGGCCAATGCCGAGTAGACAATCTGGCTGGCGCCGATTGCCTTCAGGCCTGCGGCATCCTTTGGATAGTTCACGTTGTTGAAGCCAAAGGGGAACGTCCCTGGCCAGAGACCGGTGGCACCATTGCGGTTCGTGGAGTGTGTCTCGATCCGGTTCGTGGTCTCGCCATCGGGGCCCGTGTACGTACCTTCTTTGTATGCAGAGACGTAGTACCAGTACGTGAAGCCGAGAATCACATCCTTGTCCTCGTACTTGTACGTATAGCCGGCGGTCACTGCAGGTTTATAATTTGCCAGATCGCTCTTGGGAATCACTTTGAGGAGATCCCACGTGCCCCAGGTGTCGGGCTGATACGTGCCCTTCAGCGTGGTGCCCAGGGTCTTGGCAAACGCGTCGAACTTCGGGTTGACCGGCTTGTACACCGATGCATCCCGCGCTCCAACCGTCATCTGCTCCTGGTACCGGTCGACCACCCGCATGCCTTCGCTCAGGAAATTGACCTTCTTGAACTGCGCGGAGCGGTAGATCTTGTACCCTGCGAATTCCGCATCCCCTTCCGCCTTGTTGTCCCACTCGATATTGGTGGACTTGTTCAAGGTGTTGGAGACCTTCATATCCGGGAGTATCGGGAGCACAGGTATCACAAAGTTCTGCAGATAGGCCCAGCGAGCGGCACGCACCGCCTTCTGGATGCCTTCCATCCTGTAGCCTGCGACGGTGGCAAACACCAGCGTCATGACCGAATCCTTCTTCAGGCTGAAGGGTCCGATGCCGCTGTAAGAATCGCCGTCGAAATTCTCCGTGTGGCTTGCGCCAACGGCGAACTTGCCGAAGCCGGTCGGATAATTGGTGGTGGCATCCGCTTTGCCGTCTTCCGTGGAGACCTGGTCGAACACGCCTGCGGCCTGCATTGAGCCGTTCGGCCGCGTCCAGGTTGCGGGATCAGGCTTGGTCACGAAGGTCAGCGGGTTGCCGGCCGTACCGCCTGTGAACATCGCGGCGTTCGGGCCCAGGTTGTAGAGATTGAATCCCGTCGTGAAAGCACGCCCAGCGTCGACGAAGAATGCCGCCGACGTGGCATAGAACATTTGCATCGGGTTGCCGCTGGTCCACCCGTACGGTGTCGTCTGGCCGGAAACGTACCAACCACGTTGGGTGCCGGTACCGATCGGATGCGTTCCGAAAATGGTGCTCTTCGAGGGAAGCGTGGAGGTCGACTTGGAAGCATCGGTCGGCAGTCCGCCCACCTTGGCGTCGAGCATCACCCAGCCGGTGTAGATGTCCGTGTAGTTCTTCGTGGAACCGCCGTTAAAGCCGAAGTCCCAGTTGCCGGCCGTCGGATTCGCGGTCGTGGGGGCGGTACGGTAGAACGTGAATGCCCAGGGTGCACCGCTGGCGTCCGGATCGTCGCTCCAGCATGCCTGGCGTGCGATGACCGTGGGGACGATATCGTTCACGTTACGGCCGCCGCCTGCGTAGCTGGAGACCGACATGTACGCCTCGCCGCTCACCTGGAAGTTGAGTGCCTGGATGTCGTGGTTGATCTGCTCCGCAACGCCGTCCATGTTCATATCGACGACGCCGGTGTTCTTCAGCTCGATCTCGACAATAACGTAGTCATTGAGATTGTCCCAGTTCGGGCCCGTGAAGCCGTGGGCGCGCAGACGGACATCAATACCCACGTTTGTCGGCCACGCTGCTTCGTACACCTGGTGTTGACGGCGCGTGCCGTCCACCCAGTACGGTTCCTTGGTGTAGTTCCGCGTGCCGGTTTTGATGGTTGTGCCGACCTGTGGCACCGCTCCCTGCAGCTTTTCGGAGAAGGTCAGCTGTGCGAAGTTCGACCAGAGGCTGGTAACCCCCTGCGGGCGGGCCGCCGCGAAGTAGCTCGGGTTTGCCGCACCGCCGATGGTCGCGGGGTTGAAGGTAGAGCTGGTGTCGTACACAAAGACCATGGCATTCTTGAACCAGTACGGGGTCATGGGATATGCCGCCGGCCAGTGTGTTCCGGGGGTTGTCCATCCACGGTCAAAATTACCCATCCGCAGGAAGGTGCGCCACCCGAGCGTGGTGTAGGCGCTTGCATCGCTATAGCACGGGACGAAGCCTTGCGGCAGGAATGACTCCCAAACGTCACCGGCCTGGATGACGCCGCCGCCCGCGTAGCCTATCGTGGTCTGGGCCGTTGCCAGCAGCGGCAACATCACAAGTGCGCAGACCGCGATCGTGATCAGTAGTGTTCGTTGATTCTTGATACTCATGATTCTCTCCTAGTGTATGGAGTTGATCCAATCGTGCTTAGAACTCAACGCGAATACCGAAGTAGTACTCACGCGGGAAGTCGTAGAACAAGCTGTTATCCAAGCTGATGGGGCGTTTGAGCGTCCCTGTCGGATCCGGGCCCGACGGCTGATTGGTGACCGGGTTGGTACCCTGCGACACGCTGTACTCCCACAGCGAAGCACCGGTCGTCGTGTTGTCATAACCGATGATATTCACCCAGTTGAAGGCATTTTTCACGTCCGCATACACCGCAAAGCGGATATTGTTGACGGTGAATGCCTTCTCCAGACGGAAGTCGACGGTCTTGGTCCACGGCGAAACGCCGAGCTTGCGGCTGGCAACGCGCGGATCGACGGTGTACTGGAGCGGATAGTAGAAGCCGCTCTGGAACGTACCGACCGACGACAGCCGGATGTCATACGGGAAGCCGAGATCCAGCGTATAGCTGATGCGGTGCTCGCGATCGTATCCGCCGGTCAGCGTGCTGTTGCTGCCCGTGACATTGTTCTGGACCTTGTTGTAGTAGACGAAATCATTGAAGGGCAGCTTGTTGTTGTACGCGTTCGAATCAGAGGCCGTGAAGCTGGTCCGCTGGGTCCCATCGTTGCCTGTCCAGCCGGATGCCTTGACATACGTATACGCGTAGCTTGCGCGGCCGGAGACCCAGAGGAAATCAAAATAGTGTTTCCGGAGCGCTGTCAATGTGACTTCGATGCCTCGTGCATCCGCATACTGGCCGCTCATATTCAGATAGATGATGTTCGAGCCGTTCGCGAGCTGCAGGGTGAATGAGGGCACGGAATAGTTTTCCACGTCTCTCATGTAGGCGGTGAAATTCAAGCCGAACTGCTGGGGCATGAATTCCCATTGAATACCGATTTCATAGTTGGACGACTTGATCAGATCCTGATGCTCTGCGATGAACTGCGGGAAGCTTCCCGGTGCACCGAACAGCAACGGATAGCTGGAGTAGATCTTGGAGAACGGCTGGGGTGCACCCTGGCGGGAATAGGAGAAGAACAACGCCGCCTGATCGCCAACGGGGTGCGACACGCCGATGCGCGGAGAGAAGAACCAGATGGCGGGTTCTTTGTTCGCTGCGCGGTTCATGATGTTCTGCCGGAGCGCTTGCCCATCCACGTTGATGGTATCGGCCCGGAAGTAGTTGAAGTAGTTCGCGACGTCCGTCACGTCCAGATTGAACCGGTCCACACGGGCGCCGAAGTTCAACACCAGGCCGCCGAACTCCATGCGGTCCGATGCGTAGATGCCCAGCTCGCTCGGATAGAACGACCATTTTTCGACAAACAGACGTGAGCGGAGATCTGATGCATCAGCACCCAGCGTGGAGTTGCGGTCCACTTTGGACATCTCATGCATGTTCAGCGAGATACCTGCTTTCAGCTGGTGGTTGTAGTTCACCTGGCTGGTGATATCCGCGCGGATCACGTTGCTGGCAATCTTCAGATTGTCATAGACGAACTGCGGACGCGTGAAGCCGGTTTGGACGTTGCCGATGGCGCCCGGGGGCACGAGGAAGCTGGGAGCCGCTTCGTCGCCGATACGGAAGAACTTGCCCAGATCCGTGCTGGCCTGCGAGATGTACTTTGCAATGTCGGCGGGATTGTCCATGAGGAGGAAGTCGCCTCCCTCATTCAGGTCGCAATACCCGTCACCGTTTGCGTCAGTGTAGCCGTACGTTTCCTCTTTGAAAGTCCGGCTCAGCTGTACCTCGTAGAACGTGGCGGGCGAAAGCACCTGTGTCAACTTCAGGCTTGCCACATAGTCGAGACCGTTGTTTTTGGGAACGCCTTCCAGGAAATACCGGAAGCGGTCGTTATAATCGGTGTTCTTCCATCCAAAGAGCTGTCCCTTGTCGTTCACGATGCCGAAAGCGTCCAATTTGATGTTGCTGGTCAGATTGTACGCCGTCTTCAAGGTAATGTCGGCCTGGCGCGAACGCTGGTTCGGCAGAACGCCGTGCGTATCAAAGAACCGGCCGGACGCGTAGAACCGCCAGTCATCGGTAATGTTGCCGCCGAGGAACCCCTCGAATTCCATCGTCGGTTTGTTCTGATTGTCGTACTTGCCTCTGTAGTATTTCTCTTTGCCATACCGCGTGCTGTCTGCGGTGATGAGGTTCTGGACAGCCACTGTCCGTGTGGGCAGGGCGTACAGGGAGTCAAGAGCGCGTTTGGTGGTGTACTGGTCGTTGAAGAACTGATAGTCATCCCAGTACACATTCGGCCCGTTGTAGCTCAGACCATTGAACTGACTCACACGGGCATTGATACCGCCCGAGAGAGCTCCGCGACCTTCTTTCAGTGCGTAGGTGATCGTCCCGGCTGTTGCGCCGACGTTCTCAGGACCCTGAGCACCGGTATTCAACGCCATCTGCTCGACCGCGGAGAAATTTGCGCTGGCCGCGTTGCTCAGCTGGCTTTGGGCGTTTCTCGTGAGGCTAGCAGCGGTCAGAATATTCTGGTTTGCCTGTTCGGCAGCAACGGCATAGTACGGATCGGAAACGTCAACGCCATCGATGACCGTCTTCGTTTCGTTGATCTTGCCGCCACGCACGAACCCCTTGTATGCGCCTGGAGTCGTGTTCAGGATATCCAGTACGGTCACCATCGGAAGGTTCGTGAGCTCATCCGATGTCACCGTGCTCTTGGTGGACGTGCGGTTCTTGTCCACCACACGGCGTTCCGCCGAGATCAACACTTCGCCCACCTGCACCGCTTCTGACGGCAGATCGAAGTTTTGCTCGACCGTTTGATCCAGGTTGACGCTCACGTTTTCGATAACCACGCGGCGATACCCGACCACTGATGCCTGCAACCGATATTGGCCGGGGGGCACATTCAGAATTGTATACTGTCCCTGGGCGTCAGCCATCGCGCCCAGAGCCGTTCCCATCACGACCACATTCGCCCCAGGCAGAGTCTGTTTCGTTGCAACATCTCGCACTGTGCCTCGGATCTTTCCGTTCGCGCCAAAGCTCAAGGCGGCCGGAATGATCAAGAGGCAACCGAGAAGTAGAACTCGAACCCAAGCATATCTCATGGTGTTGCTCCTTGAGTGATTACAAAATGGTGACTGGTAGGCAGACCGTATAGTGAATGAGCTCAAACCTCCTTTCGGGGCGTGTGTCACCCGCGTTGAAGTTTGTGAAGGGAAGGAAAGTTGCGGTACGGGATACTACAGAATCGTCATATGGCATGACAGCAGATCGTATCAAGTGTTTGAACTCAAACCTCCTTTCGGGGTATGCGTCACCCGTGTTGAAGTTCGTAAAGGGAAGGAAAGTTGAAGTACGGGATACAACAGAATCGGCAATGCGCGCTACAGATGAACCGCGGAGATGCTCAAACGATCCTTGATGTGAGATTCAGGGATGAAGAACGCGGAGTGGTTCATCTGTAAAACGCTGTTTCATCACAGGGATATTACGAAGTGTCCACTGGATTGTCAAGCGGAACGTAAAAAAAAATCGCGGAATATTGCAGAAACTCATCTCTTCCATCTTGACATTGTCATCGGTTTCCTCCATACTCATAGAACTTCACGATTCCATGCCCAACCGACGTGATTTCCTGATACACTCTGCGAGCACAACCGCCGCCCTGGGATTGCTGCCTTCATTCGCCCACAGCGAGGTTCCACCGCTCCCCGATGCTCTCCCGGCACCGGTAGAAGTCCGGCTGCCTCCCGCGGACGAACGACTGGACCTCTCCCCTGCGTCGTGGATCTGGTATCCCTCCACGCGAACGCTTCCCAATACTGTGGTCCTCTTTCACCGGGTACTCACACTCGCCGGCACACCGCAAAAAGCCACCGGATGGATTGCGGCGGAGAGCAGGTACCTCCTGACCGTCAACGGGAAGCGCATCCAGTGGGGTCCCGCGCCCTCCGACCCGCGACGCATGGAGGTGGATCCGCTCGATCTCGCCGGTGCCCTGCATGAAGGGACGAACACGATCGCCGTTTCCGTTCTCCATTATGGCCATGGCGACGGAACGCACCCCATCGGGAAACCGGGCTTCATTTTTTCGCTCATGATCGAGGAATCCGATGGCGCCACGACCCGGCTCGTGAGCGACCGCCAGTGGCGATCATGTCTGGCCACTTGCTGGCGCCCCGGACAATACAAGCGGTGGTATGTGCGCGCCTTCCAGGAAGAATTTGATGCGCGCCTCTACCCGCAGGGATGGGAAACCGCGGTGGAGCTCTCCGCAGACGCGTGGCTTCCGGCCATGCTCCTGGATTGCCCCGCTTCCCTTCCCCCGGTCTGTTCGCGGTATCCGGACGATCTGATGGAGACGTCCACGGACCGGGACGTTTGCTGCCTGTTGCCGCGGTCGATCCCGTTGCTCACAGAGTCCGTGGTCTCCGCAACGCGGCTCACGGAGGCCTTTACGATTGCATGGCAGCGTCCGGCGGAGGAATATTTTTCGATGGTGCCGCCTGAGGCCTATCGTCAGTCGCCCCTCGCCGACGTGCGTGAATCGCCCTCGGGCACATGGCACGCGCACATCACGCCGGATCGCACGGTCGCGCTCACCTTCGAATTTGCGGAACAGATCGTCGGATTTCCGGAATTCGTGATCGATGCCCCCGAAGGCACCATCGTGGAGCTTCTGGTCCATGAAGCCCACGTACCGGGGACCGACGCGCTGCTGAATACGCACTTCAACGCCTGGGCGAGATTCATTTGCCGGAACGGACAAAACCGTTTCCGCACGTTTGACTATGAGAGCCTACGCTGGCTCCAGCTCGTGATTCGCGGGGCAGAGGGAGATGTCGCAGTGTCCGCGGTGGGCGTGTTGCGGCGCATGTTCCCCTGGCCGAATCAACCGGCCGTTGCGGCGGGCGAACCGGGGTTGCAGCGGCTGATGGATGCGTGCATCAATACGCTCTACAACTCCGCGCAGGAGACGTTTGTGGATGGCATGGGACGCGAGCGGCAGCAGTACAGCGGCGATGGCAGCCACCAGATGCACGCGGCATATCTGGCGCTTGGCGAGACCCGGCTCCCCGCCCGGTTCATCAGCACGTTCTCCCAGGGTCAGCTTCAGGACGGGTATTTCTTTGACTGCTGGCCGGCGTACGACCGCCTCGCGCGCATCATGGAGCGCCAGCTGAATATGTCCCCCTGGGGACCGCTGCTCGATCATGCGGTCGGTTTTGCCTTCGATTGTTACCACCACTTTATGTACACGGGCGAACAGTTGCCCCTCGGCGAGCCCTTCATCCGCCTGCAGCGGTTCGTCGCATACCTGCACAGGATCACCGGTCCTGACGGACTGCTTCCCGTGGAACACCTTGGTGTGCCGAATGTGTGGATCGATCATTATGCGTTCAAGCATCAGCGGCACAAGCAGTGTGCGTTCAACCTTTACGCCGCCGCGATGTTGTCGCATGCATTTGCGCCTCTCGCGCGCGCAGCGGGGCGGCGGGACTGGGAAGACTTTGCGGCGGCATTCGCCGGTCGCCTCGTCGCCGCCACGCAACAGAAATTCTGGAGCCCGCACGATCTTCTGTTTGTCAACAATCTTCCCTGGGAACGGGAAGAAGGCGAACAGCGTATGTGTGACCGATCGCTTGCGACGGCAGTGTTGTTCGGCTTCTGCCCGGACGATCGCACGGAGGCATGCATCCGCGCGCTGAGAGAATGCCCGCCAGCCATGGGCCTCTCCTATCCTGCCAATGCGTGCTGGCGCTACTGGGCCCTCGGTGAAGCCGGTTCCACGGAAGTGATCGTGGATGAGTTCCGCACCCGGTGGGCCGCCATGGATTCTGTGCGCATGAACAACACCCTTGCGGAAATCTGGCACGCGCGCCCCGACTCCGGCGATCTCTGGAGTCATTGTGCAATTGTACCGTTATACGTGACCTACATGAGCATTGCGGGAATCCGCCCCGTCGCACCCGGTTTTGCCGCATGCACGATTACACCCCGCCCCGGTCCCCTCGAACACCTGGCATTGACCGCCCATACTGTCCGCGGACCGATCACGTTTCGTTCGCTTGGGAGATTGGGCGATCGTACGCTCCATCTCCGGCTCCCGGCGGGCGTGGAGGCGACGCTGCGCGTCGATCAACGGGAAACGGTGGATCTGCCCAGCAGTACCGGAGACGCCGGCCGGCACATGGCATCGTTCCGTCTACCAACCGAAAACGACATTGTTGTTCATCTGCACTATACATAGCATGCAAGCGGCGGCGGGTCCGCCGTATGCGGTACGGGAGGTCCGTGCGTGAACGTCCCGCGACTTCGAAGTGTACTGGATCTCGTCACCGGTGCGCACATCCACACCGGCACTGCTTCGCCGGAAGAAATCCTGGCGACGGCACTACAGGTTCAGCAACAGGAGACACAGCCATGATCATCGCGGACCTCGGACTCATTGAAGGCCGCCGGTACCCTGCCCGGCGGAGAACGCAGAATCTGGCCGGGGGAGCCTCTCCCATCCAGCCGGCCAACTTCGCCATGGGACACGTGACGCTCGATCCCGACGGCGGCCAGGTACCCTGGCATAATCAGGAACAGGAAGAAATGTATTTCATCATCGAAGGAACGGCGGAAATGTGCCTGGCGGATGAACGCAGGACGCTGCGGACCGGGCACGCAGTGTACATCCCGCCGCGACTCTTTCACCAGATCACGAATACGGGATCCACGCCACTGCGCATGATCTATTGTTATGCACCCGCGGGCGACGTTGCCCACTGGCGGCAGGAGCTCGCCGGCACGCTTCCCCACGCAGGGATCGATGCGCCACCGCTTCCCGCGGGGGCGTCGCCACAATGCACGGAAACACCATAGGCCTCCGGCTGTCCGCCACGCACGGAACAGATTCTTCATCGTCACTCGCTCTTTGGAGACACATATCATGGCTACTACCACACACCATGTCGGCATCGTGATGAATGGCGTCACGGGACGAATGGGGTCACAACAGCATCTGACCCGTTCCATCGTCGCGATCATCCGCCAGGGTGGGATCCGGATCAATGATCGCGAAGTGATCATGCCGGACCCGATTCTCGTGGGCCGCAATGCCGCCAAGCTCGAAGCACTCGCCGACGCCCACGGCATATCACGCTGGACCACAGACCTCAATAAGGCTCTGGCGGATTCCGATAACCAGGTGTATTTTGATGCGCAGGTCACCAGCCGCCGCGTCGCCAGCGTGCGCGAAGCCATCAAGGCCGGCAAGCATATCTATTGCGAGAAGCCGACCGCCCTGACCACAGACGAGGCATACGAACTCTATCTCCTGGCGGAAAAAAAGGGGGTCAAACACGGGGTGGTCCAGGATAAGCTCTGGCTGCCCGGCGTGCTCAAGCTCAAGCACCTCATCGACAGCGGTTTCTTCGGGCGCGTTCTCTCGGTCCGCGGTGAGTTCGGCTACTGGGTGTTTGAGGGAAATACCATCCCTGCCCAGCGCCCTTCCTGGAACTATCGTGCGGAAGAGGGCGGCGGCATCATCTTCGACATGCT
>PMCM01000083.1 GCA_003154155.1 Ignavibacteriota bacterium
TCGTGCAGGTGCGGCGAGCAGGCCGCCACCACGACGCGCGTCAGCCCTTGCTCCTTGATATCCTTCTCGATCATCTCCTGGCCGAGGCTGGAACACATGAACTTGTTGTCGCGGGCGACGACAACGTTCGGCAGGCGCTCGCCTGCCCACTTCGCTACGTCAGCTACATCCACGGTGCCGGCGATGTTGCTGCCGCAATGGCACACATAAACCCCGACGCGAGCTTCATCCGAATGCTTCATGGCTTCGCCTCCCGCGTCGCCGCGTCCGCTTGCTTCGACATCTTCGGCATCGGCAACGACTTATCGTCACGTTTGCGTTTCGGCGCGCCCTCGGCCTCAGGGGGCGGCGGCACTTCCACGCCGATCTTGGCCAGCGCGGGCCGCGCGTCCACCAGCTCAGCGCCGATACCCAGCGTGACCGCGTTCTGCCCGAACGCCAACCCCATCATCTGGGTAAAGTAAAGCACCGGGACGTGGTAGGTCGTCTTGAAGTAGCGATTCATGGCGCTCTGGAACGCATCCAGGTTGAGCTGGCACATGGGGCAGACGGTCACGATCATATCGGCGTGATAGTCGGCCGCGCCCTTCACCAACTGGCGGATCAACTCGAAACCGGTGCCCTCGGAGATCTGGGTCATATGCCCGCCGCAGCAGTGGGTTTTCAGCGGGAAGTCCACCACTTCGGCGCCCAGGCATTCCAGCAGATCGTCTAACGACGTGGGGTACTCGGGGTCGTGTTCATCGGTGCGCAAGCCGGGGCGAGAGATCAGGCAACCGTAGTATGGCGCCACGCGCAACCCCTTCAGCGGCCGCGTCACCTGAGCCTTTATCTTGCTGCTGCCAACGTCGTTCACGACCACGTCGAGCAGGTGGCGCACGTGGACGGAGCCGGGCTTGTAGCTCAGCCCGCCCGCTGCCAGCGCGAGATTCACCTTCTCGGCCAGGTCGGTGTCGGTGCGCATGTATTTGTCGCACTTGCTAAGATTGAGATAGCACGCGCTGCACGGCGCGACCAGGTCGTGGGCTGACGCTTGGCCATTGTCCGGGGAATTTCGTGCTGCCTGGGCCAGGTTGCGTGCGATGATGGCGTACGACGCCAACATGTGCAGCGAAATATACTCGGTGGCCCCACAGCAGTTCCAGTCGTCGATCTCGGCAAACTCCAGCCCCAGAGGCCCGGCGATCGCCATCGATGATTTGTGATAGGCCTCGGCGTTGCGTTCGAGCGAGCAGCCGGGGAAGTAGTTGTAACGCAAGTTAGTCATGCGTCTCCTCCAGTTCTTTGGCCTTGGCAATGATCTGCTTCAACCCCGCCATGCCCTGGATGCGTTTGGGGGTGAACGCCATGCGTCCCTTGGTCACCATGCCAATGCCCATATCCGCGATCTTGAACACGCCCAGTGGATTGTGACGCAGCATGTGTTGCGACATCAACCCCAACTCGAACGCGCGACCATAGTTCTCCACCCAATTGATGAACATCTTGGAGAAATCAGGCGCGGTGGAGCTATCATACGAGTGCCCTACAAGGGACATGCGTTTGAGGGTATACATGATGTCAGTGATGTGGACATCTTGCGGGCAACGTACCGTGCAATAGTAGCACGACACGCAGTACCAGGGTGTGTTACTGCTGAGGACTTCCTCGCGCATGTCGGCACGGATCATAGCGAAGATGTGGCGGGGCGTGTGCTGCATATCGGCGCCGGACGGACACGACCCGCCGCAGGTGCCGCACTGGATGCACATCAACAGCCGTGATTCGCCCGGCGTGCGGGCCTGCACTTCGTCGAGGAAAGACAATCGTTCCGGAACGGATGGGGCACCTTCTGCCATCTGTCAACTCCTTCGTTCAAGAATGGCACTTAGAAGCCGCTGGTCTAAGCACTACGGGGAAAAGTGTAGCATCCAACCAACTTGATCTGAATCGTACAGTATTGCGCCGGGAATGTCAAAGTTACGAACAGGCCGTCGGCAGGTCAGCTTGCAAAAAATCACCCTCACCAGCTAAAATGGCTCTAGCCCGTTCTGACAAGAAAAGGAGGTCCGCCATGCGTATCACATTCTACGGAGCTGCCCAGGAAGTCACCGGCTCCATGTACCTGATCGAGATCAACGGTCGCCGCATTCTGATGGAGTGCGGCATGTTCCAGGGCAGTCGTGCCGTGGCTTATGATCGAAATCTGAAATTCCCGTTTGATCCGAAGACGGTGGATGTCATGGTGCTGAGCCATGCCCACATCGACCACTCCGGCAACATCCCCAATCTGGTGAAACAAGGGTTCAAGGGGCGTATCTGGTGCACGGCGGCCACACGCAACCTGTGCGCGTACATGTTGTTGGACAGCGGCCACATCCAGGAGAGCGACGCCGAGTATCTCAACAAACAAAGAGCGCGCAAGAACGAGCCGCCGGTCGCGCCGCTCTACACACAGGCCGACGCCGAGGCTGCGATCCCTCTGTTTACAGGCATCGGCTTTCGGCAACCGGTGTCCGTCGCTGACGGCGTGGTCGTGACCTTTTACAACGCCGGCCACATCCTCGGATCGGCGTCTGTGGTGCTGGACCTGAAAGAAGCAGCCACCGGGAAAAGCTGGCGGCTCGTCTTCAGTGGCGATATCGGTCGAAAAGATATGCCCATCCTGTGGCCGCCCGAAACGCCGGAAGACGCCGATCTCCTGATCATGGAGAGCACCTACGGCGACCGGCTGCACGGCACGGCCGAAGAAGCGCGCAAGAAACTGCAGGACGTGGTACGAGCCACGGTCCGCCGCCGCGGCAAAGTAATCATCCCGGCCTTCGCCGTGGGCCGCACCCAGGAGATTGTCTACGCGTTGAATCAGTTGGAGGCAGGGGGTGACATCCCTCCGCTCCAGGTCTTCGTCGACAGCCCGCTGGCCGTGAACGTCACTGAGGTCTTTCGTTTACATCCGGAGGAGTGGGATGAAGAGGTGCGGGCGTTCATGGCGACCGGTCGGGGCCACAATCCCTTTGACTTCAACCGATTGGAGTATGTGCGAGACGCGGAGCGCAGCAAGCAGCTCAACTTCTTGTCCGATCCGGCGATCATCATCAGCGCCAGCGGCATGGCTGAAAGCGGGCGTATCCTGCACCACCTGAAGAACAACATCGAGGATGCCAATAACTCGGTTATCTTCGTGGGCTTCCAGGCCGAGAACACATTGGGCCGGCGTCTTCTGGAAGGGGTAAGCCCGGTCCGGATCTTCGGGGAAGAGTACGATGTGAAGGCGCAAGTAACGGCCATCGACGGCTACAGCGCGCACGCCGATCAAGCGGAACTACTGGATTGGGCGCTGCCCTGCGACCGGAGCCGCCTTCAGCAGTCTTTCGTCGTGCACGGCGAGCAGCCCTCTGCCTTCACCTTTGCCGAGAAGTTGCGGAATACTGGGATGAAGAACGTCATCGTACCCGAGCGCGGGCAGACCTTCGAGTTCTAGCCTGATCGCCGAAACCTTCGAGGTCGTGCCAACTTCCGGTTGGCCTGAGACCTCGAAGGTTTTGCAGTGGGCTACCTGGTTCGCTATTCGACCGGTGTCAGCCAGCGATCCTTGCTGTCCCCTTCGGCGCCCCAACCTTTAACCTTCTCCCCTTCCAGTTCCCACCAGGTCAGCCCATCCTGCTTGATCGGACCGCCGCGCACGGTGAAAAACGTGCCGCCCACCACTTTCGCCATCTGCGGGGCTGTCTTCCCGGCTGATTCCCGCACCGTCAGATACTGGCCCGAGCTGGTAGTGACTTGCACCCGGTCGCCCAGCTTGATGGGGCGGTTCACCAGCTTCGGCGCGTTGGCGGGTTGAGTGGCGACCGCCGCTGGTGCAGCCGGCACCAACCAGGGATCGTTGGCCGGCCCGATTGCGGTCCAGCCCACCAGCCCTGCCCCGTTGTCGATCTTCCACCATGTGAGGTTTTCGGCCTGCGTCGGCCCTTCAACCAATGCGACGATCGCGTTCGCGTTCAGCCGGCCGACCTGCTTGCCCTTGGCGCTGGCCTTATCACGTACGTTGAGACCGCCGCTGGCCGCGACGCGCGCTTTGGCACCCGTCACCAAGGCCGCGGATGCGGACTTGGGGTTGGAAGTGGTTGTCGCCGTCGGCGCGATTGTCGGTGCGTCCGTCGGGGCCGGTGTCGTGGCTCGGGTTGTTGGCGCTGCCGCAACCTGCTGCGTATCCACGACGGTCGGGGAAGGTTTCGGGGTCGGCGTGACGCGCACCTGGAACCCACCGCAAGCCAGCATAGCTGACAGTAACATCACCAGGGGCAAAAAAAGCGGCCAGCGCGTGTGCGAGACTTTCATTGTCACCTCCAGGCTGGTAACGTGAAGCAAGAAGCTGGACGCAGGAACCTGGACTCGCATCACGAGCCGCCAGCTTCCAGTCACCAGCTCCCAGTTCTACATGCTCTCCGGGGCGTTAACGCCCATCAGACCGAGCACGCGGGCGAAGACTGCCTTGGTTCCTGCAACCAGCCGCAGCCGGGCGCACGACAGTTCAGCTTCGGTCGGGATCGACGAGATTACGCGGCAGTCACGATAGAACGCGTGAAAGACGCCTGCGAGATCCATCGCGTAGAATGCCAGGCCGTGCGGCGCGAGTTGCAGCGCGGCCTTTTCGATCACCTCGGGCAGCTCAGCAATCTTGCGCAGCAGCGCCAGCTCGCCAGGATGGCGGAGCAGATCAAAGTTCCCCTGCTCCACGCATGTCTGAGAGAAGCCGCGCTCGGTTGCGGTACGCAGAATGCTCGCCATGCGGGCGTGGGCATACTGCACGTAGTAGACCGGGTTCTCATCATTCTGCTGCACCGCCAGGTTCAGATCGAAGTCCATCACCGCCTGGTTTGAACGCGTCAGCAGCAGGAAGCGGACTGCATCAACGCCGACCTCGTCGACCACCTCATCAACGGTGATGATGTCGCCCGAGCGCTTCGACAGCTTGACCTCCTGGCCGTCACGATACAGGCGCACCAGGTCGTAAAGCACGATGTCCAACCGCGTGGGTTCAAGCCCCAACGCCTTCATCAGATGCGGCATGCGCCGGGCCTGGTTTTGATGATCCACCGCCCAGACATCAATAACCCGGTCGAAGCCGCGCAGCACAAACTTGTCATAGTGGTAAGCCACGTCCGACGCGTAGTAGCCGGGCTGACCGCTGGAACGGACCAAGACCTCGTCGCGGTCGGAGCCGAACGCGCTGGTGCGCAGCCATTCAGCGCCATCCTTGGCCTCCGTCAGCCCGCGCGCCCGCAGATCGGTGATGACGTGCTCGAAGACGCCGCCTGACGCGTAAAGGCTGCGCTCGGAATACCAATGGTCGAAATGGATACGCAGTCGCTCGGCTGAAGCACGAATCCAGGCCAACACCTTGGCCAAGCCAATCTCGCTGAGCGCGCTGATGGCATCTTCCGCGGACATCTCCAGGAAACGGTCACTTTGCTCCGCTTTGACCTCCTGCGCCAGTTCCGTCATGTAGGCGCCCTGGTAATGGTGGCTCTCCAGCGGCGCGTCCTGGCCGAACGCCTGCAAGTAACGCCGATAGAGGGTCTCGGCGAAAGTGCGCATCTGCGTGCCGGCATCGTTGACGTAGTATTCCCGTTGGATGTGCCACCCTGCGGCTGCCAGCACGCTGGCCAGCGCATCGCCCAGCATGGCATTGCGTGCCGAGCCCATGTGCAGCGGACCGGTCGGATTTGCGCTGATAAATTCCACCTGACAAGACTTGCCGCCGCCCAGATCGATGTCGCCGTAGTGTCCGGCGGCAGCCTCGATCTCAGCGACCTGGCCGGCTAACCATGCTGCGCTCAACCGGAAGTTGACGAAGCCCGGAGGCGCGACCTCGATCGCGTCGATGAAGTCCGCCGCAGGCAGATGGGCAGCGATCGCCTGTGCGATCGCCAGAGGGGCCATCCGGGCAGGCTTGGCCGATTGCATGGCGACCGTACTGGTGAAATCGCCCTTGGCTGTGTCCTTCGGGCGGCTGATTTCGATGGCCGGAAGATCGAAAGCCGGCAGTGCGCCGGCTGACTGCGCGTCTTTGATACTTTGTGCGACGAGATCGGCGATTTGATTGCGAATCACTCGGAGTTTCTCCCCCGTTCTTATCTGGAGAGCCTATGCCCGCACCGGCTCCATTTCATACCAGTTCAGACCAGCCTCCATGTCCACTTTCAGTTTGGCGTCGAGATCATACGCGCCTTCCATTGTCTCCTTGACCAGCCGGCTGACCGCGAGGAGCTCGGCTTCGGGCACCTCCAGCACCAGCTCATCATGCACCTGTAGGGTGAGGCGGGAGCGGTAGCCGCTCACGGTCAGCGAACGGAAGAGCCGCGACATCGCGATCTTGATGATGTCGGCCGCCGTGCCCTGGATGGGATGGTTTATGGCCGCACGTTCAGCAGCCTGGCGGATAGCGTTGGCCTGCAGGCCCGTGGCCTGGGTTCGCAGCACCGGGAAAAAGCGCCGGCGGCCCAGGAGCGTCTCGACGAAGCCCTGCTCGCGTGCCAGCTTCTTGGTTTCTTCAATGTAGCGTTTGACGCCGGGATACATGGCAAAGTAACGCTGCATGAATTGATCGGCCTCGGAGCGGCTGAGTCCCGTACGCTGCGCCAGACCAAAGGCCGTAACGCCGTAGGAGGTGGCGAAGTTCATCATCTTGGCAACCGAGCGCTGCTCTTTGGTCACCTGACTCAATGGGACGCCGTAGACTTTGGCCGCCGCGCTGGCGTGAATGTCTTCGTCCCGGCCAAAAGCTGCCAGGAGATATTCATCCTGGCAGATGTGCGCCAGAATGCGCAGTTCCACCTGCGAGTAATCGGCCGAGAGCAGCACATTGCCGGCGTCTGCGATGAAGGCCCGTCGGATCTCCCGTCCGACATCGCTGCGGATGGGGATATTCTGCAGGTTCGGATCGCTGGAAGAAAGGCGTCCGGTTGCCGCGACCGTCTGATTGTACGACGTGTGCACACGCCCTGTCTCCGGATGGATCAGGGTGGGCAATGCGTCGACGTACGTCGATTTGAGTTTGCTCAGCTGCCGGTATTCGAGAAGCGCATCGATGATCGGGTGTTGCCCCTGGAGCGCCTCGAGAACTCCAACGTCGGTGGAATATCCCGTCTTCGTCTTCTTCGCGGGGGGAAGGCCCAGCTTCTGGAACAGGACATCGGCAAGCTGCTGCGTGGAATTGATGTTGAACGGGGAGCCGGCATGTGCGTGGATGTCCGTGACGAGCCGCGTCAACATTCTGTCGATTTCTTTTGACATGCCGGCCAGACGCTCAAGGTCGAGACGGATCCCCTGGAATTCCATCTCGGCAAGCACTTCGATAAGAGGGAACTCCATGTTTCTGCAAAGGTCCGCCAGACCCAGCGCCTGTAGCTGATGCTGCTGGTGGTGAAACAGCCTCATGGTCATGTCGGCGTCTTCTGCGGAGTAGTCCGCGAGGTGCTCAAGCGGGATGCTCGTGATCGGCTTGCGGTTCTTTCCGGTCCCGGTCAGATCATCATAGGAGACCATGGCATAATTGAATGCCTCGAGCGCAAGAGCATCCAGGGAGTGCTGACCGTCGGCACGAATAATGTACCCGGCGACCATGGTGTCAAACACAAGCCCCCGGACGGCGATGCCGTGCCGGCGGAGGACGAGCATGTCGTACTTGGCGTTCTGAGCGATCTTGGGGATCGCGGGGTTCTCCAGGATCGGGCGGAGGTGATCGATGACCACCTGAGAGTCGAGAGCATCGGACGTATTGTTGAACGCGCCATTGGCTTCCGGGCCGTCAAAAAGTCCGCCATGGCCGGGGATCGACGGAGCTTTGACCGGGACATACCATGCTTCCGCGGGTTGCACGGCAAACGAGCAGCCGACGAGTGTGGCACGTAAGGGGTCGGTGGAGGTCGTTTCCGTGTCGAATGCGAGTGTGGTGGCGGAGCCAAGACGCTCGCAGAGAGCAGCAAGGTCGGCGAGTGTATGCACGCAATGATACGCGTGCCTGTCCGATGTGATGTTCGTGGTTGGTGCTTGGGGTGGAAGCGGGGCGGGCGAAGATGACGGTGCCGGCGCCGCCAGGACCTGTGCAGGAGTCTCCTTCCCATCGTGCAGCGCCGCGATCTTCCTGGCGCGTTCGCCGAGGCTCTTGAATTCAAACTCTTCGAAGAGCCGGAGCACCAGCGGCATATCGGGAGGCTGCGCGCGGAGGGAATGAAAATCGACGTCCAGAGGTATGTTGGTATCGATGGTGACCAGTTTCTTCGAGAGCAGCGCCATCTCCCTGTCTCTCTCGAGTTTCTCCCTGACACCTTTCTGCGGAATCCTGTCGAGTGCGAGGTAAATATCTTCGACCGTGCCAAAATTCTGCACCAAAGGGATCGCTGTTTTCTCTCCGATGCCGTTGACCCCCGGGACGTTGTCGGTCTTGTCGCCCATCAACGCCAGGACGTCGATCACCCGGTCCGGCGCCACCCCGAACTTCTCGAATACTCCGCGTTCGTCCACTTCTTCCATCTCGGTGGAGTTTTTTCCCGGACGAAGGATATGCACCTGCCGCGAGATCAGCTGCATCATGTCTTTGTCGCCGGTGACGAGGAACGTCAGCACATCCTCTTTTTCCGCCCGCCTCGCCAGCGTCCCCATGATATCGTCAGCTTCATATCCCGGCAGCTCAATGACGGGAGTCCTGAAGGCGCGGACGATATCTTTGAGCTTCGCCAGCTGGGGGACCATGTCTTCGGGCATGGCTTCACGGTTTGCCTTGTATGCGGCATATGCCTTGTGACGGAATGTGGGTTCTTTGGTGTCGAAGGCGACGGCGACGTGCTCCGGACGATAGTCCTCCAGAATCTTCATGAGCGTCGTGGCAAATCCATAGATGGCGCTGGTGTTTTCACCCCGGCTGTTGCGCAACGGACGCGTGATCATGGAATAGTAGGCACGGTAGGCCAGCGCCATGCCGTCGAGCAGATAGAAGCGTTCGGATGATGCCATGGAGGTTACTTTTCAGGCGAAATGATAATTGGTGAAGTGGCCGGTCTGCCCGGCCCGGCATCAAGATAACGCCAGACCACTGTCCCCATGGCAACGAGGAGGATGCTGTTGGCGACAAATCCCGCGCGGATGCCGTAGTGGCCGGCGATCAGCCCGCCGATCGTGGGGCCGAGCAGATTGCCGATAACGGTCATGCTCGAGGCGATAGCCATCATTCCCCCCTGCCTTTCCGCCGGAGCATAAAGCCCGGTCAGGGCGAACAGGGTGGGAAGAATCCCGCCCTGTGCAAATCCGAGGAATGCGCGGAGTGTCCCGAGCTGGAAGAGATCCACGACCAGGAGGTGACCCGCGTAGCAAAGCCCAACGAGTATGAAGGCCACTGCAAGGTTCTTCCGCTGGCCCTTCCGGTCGTTGCGCCTCCCCCACCACGGTGCAGAGACAACCATGAACAGCCCGGCGATGGAGAAGATCCCTCCGGCGGTCGTCGAAATGAAGCGGGAGCCGGATCCGAACCCCTCCACGAACAGTGCGAACACAGGTTCGACCATCAGGACGGATACCTGACAGATAACAAGTCCGGCCGCGACCACGCGGAGTCGTTTGTCCGTGAGCATGAGTCTGAGGTTCTGTCCGACCGTAAAGGTTCTGGTCGGCTTGTTGGTCCGCGGCGGCTCGGTAACGAGAAACACGACGAGACAGCCGGCGATAATGCAGCATGCCGCCGTGATGAAGAACACGGGACGATAGCCGAAGAGATCCGCGAGCACGCCGCCGAAGAACGGTCCGAACACCATGCCGCCGGCCGACGCGGACTGCATGAGCCCCATGGCATAGCCCATTTCTTCTTTCGGCGTCAGGGTCGACACGAGCGCGAGCGTGGAGGCGATGAATCCGCTGATGGCGCCCTGGAGGACACGGAACAGGAGGAGCTGTACGACGTTCTGAGAAAAGCCCATCAGGAGTTGCGATAGACCGAGGCCGAAGACCGCGCGGATGACCATCACTCTTCTCCCGTAACGGTCGCCCATCGTCCCCCAAAACGGCGTGGCGAAGAAGGAGAGCACGAAGGGGCCCGCGAAGACGATTCCGCTCCAGCGGGCAAGTTCGTTCGGATCGGTCACCCCCAGGTCCCGGATGAAAAACGGCAGGAACGGGACTACCAGATTCATGCCGAGCATTGCCAGGAACTGTGTGCCCCAGAGGACGTAGAGGTTTTTTCGCCAGGACTCCATACGATTATTAATCTAGCGAATGAGGGAGCGATTTGCAAAAAGAGGACTGTTGCGGAGCGCTGTTAGTAGGGCCCCGTTCCGCGACCTTCCGGAACGCGAAACGGGGCATGGGATGTACACAGAGGCTGGTGCCCCTCCTCTAACTGATTCCACACACCATGGACGCTAGTAGATACTCACCCCTATCGTGCACGTAATCAAATTCACCCTGGTATCGACGTCGTGTTCAAACGTCTGCTTGATGTTGTATATGTACACAAGTTCGGTCGACGTTGTATACTCCGGTTTGAAAGTCGTCCAGCGGACATCAAAGCTTAGTCGACGGAACATGATGCCGATCATGCCGGAAAAGCTGAATGAGGAAGTGGAGTATCCTGCTATTCTCAGATTCCCGGGAAGGTGATAGTAGGTCTGAGGGAGTTCCATTCTGAAGTCACCGGCGCTCATGGTAATGAGCCCCCCCTGAACTGCACCGTGCACCTGCACTTCTCCTGGGCCGCTGATTCGGCCCTCGACTCCGGTGATGAGGTTGTAGATATTGCATGGCTGAGCGCTCGCATCGGTGACATAGACATCTTCCAATACCTCGGGGGTATCGCGAAGGTGATGCGAATAGGTGAAGCTCGTCAGCCAGCGAAACCCGGGAAGAACCCGGAAACCGAAATCGATCCCTACCGCATAGCCTGACTTGGTCGGGTTTCCCCCTCTGTCGGTTGGCTTTGCAAACTCGCCGCCGGTGAATGTCATTCCCGCGTGAACAGAGAATAAGCGTGATTCAGCCTCCCTGAATCTCCTCGGGCTGTCGATATACATCATATTAAGTGTCGAGTCCGGTATTCCGGTCTCAACGTGTACGTATTTTGTCACGGCGGGGCCCCCGATGTCCTTCCATTCACCTCCGCGCCAGAGTGAGACCGAACCGTCATTCCGCTGGTTCAACACAATTCCCCGGAGGAGCGTCCCATCCACCAGAAACACGACATCCTCCTCATTGCGATACTCTTTAAAACTAAACGCGGGTTCCCGGGCCGGGGGCTCAATAGTCACGACGGTCTGGCCGGGTTTTCCCTCCGGCTGTCTCTTGAGGAAGGACTTGATGACCACGGAATCGGGAATCTCGACGGGCCATCTTCGGATCAATGCAATTTCNNCCTCCCGGGGTGATCTTGTCAGTGATCGTCCCGCGGAAGATGCTTCCATTTTTCAGGAGGATAATATCTTCTTCCTGGGATTGTGAGAAAACGGAAAGCGGAAGTGTTGCGAATATCAGGAAAAACATGGAGAAGTATTTCATGGCGAGCCCGGATTGTTGGAACGTTTCTCCCGGTCAGACCAGCGTCGAGCTAAAGAATAGACGAGTGTTATGGAAAGCCGCGGTAGGTCCCCCCGGAGGCTGAAAAGAACGGTAACTCCCCATCAAATTACGGAAGGCCGAAACGAATGTCAACGGGCAGGGAACCTCTGCGAATCTTCAGCGGTTCAATGTACATCATGGAATCACACAGGAGAACCGATGAAAACGTTCGTAAGTCTCGCCGCAGCGATTCTGTTTGCCTCTAGTGCAATGGCCCAGTTCACGCTCGAACCGGTGGACGACAAAGAGGGGACTACTGTCCTGTCGGGATACTTTGCCTATGACGCCTCGGCAAAGGACAAAAGACCGGGGGTGGTCATAGTGCACGACTGGATGGGCGTGAGCGACTACGTGAAGATGAGGGCCGAGCAGCTGGTCAAGCTCGGGTATGTCGCGTTCGTCGCCGACATCTACGGGAAGGGTGTCCGTCCGGCAAACGCACAGGAAGCGTCAGCGGAAGCGGGGAAATATAAGAACAATCGACCGCTGCTGAGAGCCCGGGTGCGGGCCGCGCTCGATGAGCTGAAGAAACATAGTCAAGTCGACACAAAGCGGCTTGCGGCCATGGGGTATTGTTTTGGTGGCGGTACCGTACTTGAGTTGGCGCGAAGCGGGGCGGATGTCCTGGGTGTGGTAAGCTTCCATGGAACCTTGGATTCGCCAACCCCGGAGGATGCGAAGAACATTAAGGGGAAGGTCCTGGTCCTCCACGGCGGCGACGATCCCTATGTTCCTGCCAAAGACGTGATGGCGTTCCAGGATGAAATGCGGAAAGCAGGGGTCGACTGGCAGTTTGTGGCATACGGAGGGGCTGTACACGCGTTCACACAAAAGGGAGCAGGGAACGACAATTCCAAGGGAGCAGCGTACAACGAAGCGGCCGACAAGCGGTCGTTCAAGGCCATGCAAGCGTTCTTTCAAGAGATTTTCGGGTCTTAGCTGGTTGCGGAGAAAGGGGCGGGAGCACGCTCCCCGCAGGCTGAACGCTTACCCACAATTCGCTGCGGGGGACGAAAAGCGAGACTATTCGTGGAATGAGCAAGTCATTCATTAAGTGGTTTCGCTAACTATATGTATTATAATTGTTAATGCTCTATTTCCGGAAATCGCTTCTGGATGGTCTACCGATGAAAATGTATAAACAAAAGCGTGCTCCCATCATATGCCGGGAGCACGCTTTTGTTGTTTGCCGATCTGTTCCGGAGCATCACGAAGGATTCCTCACCCCCCCTACCAATTGTTAATCAGGAATGGAAAGCTGGCACGAGAGGTATAGAACCGCTCTTTAAGCATCCGGGCCAATTCGTTCCCGTTTTTCGTGAGTCCTTCAAAAGAGAAGAAAACCTCTCCCTTGTATCCATTCCGGCGATTCCCGGATATCACCTGTTCCAGGTCCGACGTCGAGATTGCGCCGGAGTCAGTATTCAACAAAACTCCCGGAACGACGAACGCCTGTTTTGGTGCTGCGCGGGAAATGTCGGCGAGAGGGGAGGCAAGTGCGAGTTCATATGATGGGATGTCGCGCGTCAGGATCCGCGGAACCATGAGATCGACATCTCCATTTCTGGTCCACTTTGCCCATTCCTCTATGAGGTCACCGGGCGGGTGCGGAAGGAGAAGAGGTGTCCATGAAATGAGCATCTTTGGCTTCCGGCTCCGGATCATGGTGCACAGATTGCTGGCAAACTTCCTGAGTTTTTCTGCGCGCCAAACGATCCATGCAGAGTCTCGGCAATTGCCGGGAGGTTGGGCTCCGTCATGTTCCTTTGCGTACGACGCTCGCGTGACCGGCGAATACCCACCCTCGATAGGAAGTGCGAGCATTCTGCCGTCCTCCTGGATCCCGTCGATCTTGTACCGGTCAACAACTTCCATCACCAGTTCGATCATGAAACTCTGCACTTCCGTGTTGAAAGGGCTCATCCAATCGTAACCGTTCTGGGTTAGCAGGTTCCCTGCCGCATCCTGTTCACCCCAGGCGGGCTTCGCCTTGAGTATGTGTCCCCCTTTTGCATTCAGCGAGCAGCAGAAGCCGTATTCGAACCAAGGGACAACCGCAATGCGGTGGGCGTGGGCTTCTTCAATTAATTCCGCCAGGGGATCCCGGTTATCGAGTCGCGGTTCGATCCCGTCTCCAAAGATCCCGTCCATGGTTTCGCTCGGAAACATGGTCGCGCCATTGCACCAGACTACGGGGAACACAACGTTGAAATGATGATCCTCAAGCAATTCCATTGCCGCGCGGATGTTGCTGCGCGAGAGAAGGATCTTGGCGTCGGTGTTTGTAATCCAGACGCCGCGGATTTCCGTTGGAGGCGGCTCCAGGGAGGTCAGGGAGGTCTGACAGAATGCGGTGACTGCACCACCTAGCACGGCCCCCCAGTACCACAGGCAGACGCGGTGGATGCTCATTGATGAAATGTAGTCATTCACTAAGGCCATGTCAAGCGCCCGAATCGCCTCATCAAAAAA
This sequence comes from Ignavibacteriota bacterium, assembly GCA_003154155.1. GTDB lineage: Bacteria > Bacteroidota > Ignavibacteria > UBA10030 > UBA6906 > Fen-1255. The sequence goes on from PMCM01000083.1 coordinate 14,053, forward strand.
TCAAGCCGAAATCGATTCGTTGCCTCAAATGGAAAATCGCGTCGAAAATTATCTGACATCGAACCGATGTTTCTCCAGGAAATGGTTCGGGAGGAGTTGACCAAGATCAATCGATACGGCCGCAAGTATGCCGGCTGTTTCCTTTCGAGCTGGCATTGGCAACATGCGGCGTACATAGCCGGGGCTAACCTCACGTGAGCAGACGAATTGGGTTTCTGACCGCTCTTCGCCTGTTTTGAGACAAATACTTGAAGAAGTCCCCAAATACCCTTAGATTTGGACGATCCGAGGAACTCATGTCTGATCCACGTTGTTATTCATGTGAGCGCACTAATGCGCGTTTTTGTTGGACCAAAGTCGGACTGAAATAGTCGTATATCGCTCATGGTACGTCTCTCAAAAAAGGTCGAATACGGGCTTATTGCACTCCGGCATATGGCTGCGAGGCCTGCAGGCGAGATAGTCACCGCCAAGGAAGTTGCGGACCGGTACGGAATACCTTATGAATTACTGGCAAAGGTCCTTCAACGGTTGGGCAAAGAAGGGATGATTGCATCACACCAGGGAGTGCGGGGAGGCTATTCGCTCGCACGGGATCCCCGGGAGATACCGGTTTCAGCGATTATCCATGCCATCGAGGGGACCGTGCCGGTGATTGCGCAGTGCCTTTCCGACGGACCGGACAGTTGCGATGTGTTCAATCTCTGCACGATCAAGTCACCCCTGACGAAAGTGCAGGCCAACATTGAAAGAGCATTCCACAGCATGACTCTTTCCGAGATTGTCTGAGACCATGAAACTTCCTGTCTACTTCGACAATCATGCCACCACGCCGCTCGATCCCCGGGTGCTGGAGGCGATGATGCCTTTTTTCACGGAACACTACGGCAACGCAGCGAGCAAGGGACATGAGTTCGGGTGGATGGCCGAAGCGGCCGTGGATGTGGCACGCGGACAGGTTGCGCGGTTGATCGGTGCAGCTGCCGAGGAGATCGTATTCACCAGCGGCGCCACAGAGTCAGTCAACCTGGCGCTCAAGGGGATGGTCGAAGGTGCCCGGCGGTACGATGGCCGCCCGGCGCCGCACATGATTACTGTGGCGACCGAGCACCATGCGGTGCTTGACACCTGCAAGACACTGGAACGCGGTGGCGTGCGTTGCACGCTGTTGCCGGTGGACGGTTCCGGGCGAGTCGACCCGCACGCGTTGGGAGAGGCCATCACGGCCGACACGATCGCTGTAAGCGTTATGTGGGCGAACAACGAAATCGGCACGATCGCACCGATGGCCGAAATTTCGGCGATATGCCGGGCACGGGGCGTGCTGCTGCATACGGACGCAACGCAGGCCGTCGGCAAGATCCCGGTGAATGTCCGGGACGTTCCCGTCGACCTTATGTCGTTCAGCGCGCACAAGATGTACGGTCCCAAAGGCGCCGGAGCGCTCTATCTGCGTTCCGACGGAACGCGCATCCCGTTTGCCGCACAGATCGACGGTGGCGGTCACGAGAGGGGATTGCGGTCGGGCACGTTGAACGTCCCGGCGATCGTCGGATTTGGCAAGGCCGCCGCGATTGCCTCGCAGGAATTTTATGAAGAGCGTCAGCGTGTGTCGGTGCTGCGTGACCTTTTGGAGTCGTCCATTCGTGAAGCGCTCCCGGGCGTCATCTTTAACGGAAGCCGGGACGCGCGGCTTGCGGCAAATGCAAGCATTACCTTCCCCGGTTGCCGTGCCGATGCGATGATCCGGGAAATGCGTGACATCGCCGTGTCCACCGGGTCAGCCTGCAGTTCCGCGGTGCCTGAAGTGTCGCATGTCCTGGCGGCGATCGGTCTGTCCGACGTGCTCGCCAAGTCGACACTCCGGTTCGGCCTGGGGAGGTTTACCACGGAAGAAGAAGTGCACTATGTCGCGCGCCGGGTGATCGAAACGGCGGGCGCTCCCGCAATAACGGCGGGGGAATTCCAATCACAGTAGGCGATACATTGAGGAATACATGAAAGCAACCGAAGCTGTGCTGGCCCATGACATCGAAGTGCTGAAATTCCTGAAGGAACGGATCCCGGTATTCCATCTCTCGAATATCTTCTTCCGCGATATCCAGTTCGGCATCCAATCGTATCTGAAGGCGCATGCGATCGCGGTCGGTTATACGTCGGCGGAAACAATCGCCCGGCAATTTGTCGCAAAACTGGAAAAAGAAAAAGTGCTGCGTCCGATCGACAGGCAGACCTGGATGGTGCAGTATGAGGGGTTCAGGAAACCGGCAGTCAAACCGGCCGCGCCCGTCGCCAAAGCGGCGCCTGCGGCAATACCGGCAGCGGCCTCTGCCGCCACTCCGGCGTAACGACAGCGACATTCACCAACAGCGATGAGCATGAGCACCGAACAATCCACTATTGAAGCCCTCGCCAACAGCGAATACAAGTACGGCTTTGTCACCGATATCGAATCGGATGCCGTGCCGCGGGGATTGAATGAAGAGATCGTCCGCATTATCTCGGCGAAGAAACAGGAACCGTCGTGGCTGCTGGAGTGGCGGCTGAAAGCGTTCCGGCACTGGCAGACCATGACCGAGCCCGCGTGGCCGAATGTGCATTATCCGCGGATTGATTACCAGGATATGATTTACTACTCGGCACCGAAGAAGAAAGACGGTCCGAAAAACCTGAATGAAGTTGATCCGGAACTCCTGCGGACATATGAAAAGCTGGGGATTCCGCTCGCCGAGCGTGCGCTTCTTGCAGGCGTGGCGGTGGATGCCGTGTTTGACAGCGTTTCGGTGGCCACAACATTCAAGGGAAAGCTGCAGGAAATGGGGATCATCTTCTGCTCGTTCTCCGAAGCGGTGCGCGAACACCCCGATCTCGTCAAGAAATATCTTGGTTCGGTGGTGCCGTACAATGACAACTTCTTTGCGGCCTTGAACTCTGCGGTTTTCAGTGACGGTTCGTTCGTCTACATCCCGAAGGGCGTGAAATGCCCGATGGAGCTGTCGACCTATTTCCGTATCAATGCCGCCGAGACGGGTCAGTTTGAAAGAACCCTGATTGTCGCAGACGAGGGGGCCTACGTCAGCTACCTGGAGGGTTGTACCGCCCCGATACGGGACGAGAACCAGCTCCATGCGGCGGTGGTCGAACTCGTCTCCATGACCAACGCACAGGTCAAGTACTCGACAGTGCAGAACTGGTATCCGGGTGACAAGGAGGGCAAGGGCGGCATTTTCAATTTCGTGACAAAGCGGGGGAAATGTGCCGGTGCCAATGCGAAGATCTCCTGGACCCAGGTGGAAACCGGGTCGGCCATCACATGGAAATATCCGAGTGTCCTGTTGATCGGCGACAATACCGTGGGGGAGTTCTACTCCGTTGCGGTGACGAATAACTGGCAGCAGGCCGATACGGGAACGAAGATGATTCACATCGGCAAGAATACGAGCAGTACGATCGTCTCGAAGGGCATTTCCGCCGGCCACGGCCAGAATTCCTACCGGGGTCTCGTTGAGGTGAAGAAGAATGCAGTGAACGCGAGNNGTGGAGCACGAGGCGTCCACGTCGAAAATCGGCGAGGACCAGATTTTTTACTGCAAACAACGCGGCCTCTCAACGGAGGATGCGGTGAACCTGATCGTCAACGGTTTCTGCAAAGAGGTGTTCCGGGAGCTTCCCATGGAGTTTGCCGTCGAAGCCCA
>PMCM01000288.1:0-245 GCA_003154155.1 Ignavibacteriota bacterium
ACTTGCGCGCTACATGGGGTACGGATCAGTGGATGATCAGCCGGCAACCAATGTCCAACCATCCAAAGGCAAGGTGGTGCTGTATACCGGACTCGGCTGCCCGTTCTGTCCGCTGGTGAAGAGGAGACTGAATGAGCTGCAGTCCACAATGGGGTTTGAGCTGACCGAAATGGATGTGACACTCAAGCCGGAACTGCTGATTGCCAAAGGGATTCGCGCGCTGCCGGTTGTAGAGGTCGGAGGTG
>PMCM01000288.1:328-10120 GCA_003154155.1 Ignavibacteriota bacterium
CAATTCGGCGCTGCCATCGACATGCTGGAGAATGCCATGCGCGCCTGTCCGGACGACGTGTGGAGCGACAGATCCCTGCGGCCGGAATTCTGGTACGTGACGTTTCATACGCTGTTCTATCTCGACCTGTACCTGTCCGAGTCTGATGCGGGATTTTCTCCCCCTGCACCCTTCACGCTCGATGAAATGGATGAGCGGGGATTGATGCCGGACCGCGTGTATACGAAACCCGAACTGTTTGCCTATCTTGACCATGGCCGCACGAAATGCCGGACAACCATAGCGGCCATGACGGAAGAGCGGGCTCAGCGCCGCTGCGGATTCAGCTGGCTTGATCTCAGTATCGGAGAGGTGCTGCTTTATAATATGCGGCACGTGCAACATCATGCGGGACAGTTGAATCTGATTCTCCGGCAGAAGGTGGACGCGGCACCCCGCTGGGTCCGGAAGACAACACTACCGCTTGACGCGAAATGAACAAGAAATGACCGGTACCAGTGCCGGAAACGGGGCCGGTTGTTTCTGCAATATCAGCGTTACGGCTTCATGGCGACACAACTGGCCGCCCCGGAGCGCTCACGCGCGAGTATCACCACGCATTTCACATGATGATGAATGTCGAGAGACGACAACGTCCACTCACCTTCGTATGACGAGGAACAATGAGAACCATCGTAATGCTGTTGACCGTGCTGGTTGTTCTTGGAGCATGCCCAATCATGGCCCAGCAACCGATGCTGAAAGACCCTCTCCTGGATGCCATGACGGGGGATTGGGTTCTCAAAGGCCGCATCGGCGGCCGGGAGACCGTGCATGACATTGGCGTGGATTGGGTCCTGGGCCATCAGTATGTCTGCATCCGCGAAACGTCCCGCGAGATGGACTCTTCGGGCCACCCGGCATATGAAGCTCATGTCTATGTCGGCTGGGACCAGGCTGCGAGCGAATACGTTTGCGTCTGGCTGGACGTCTGGGGAGGCGTGAGCGCGCAATCAATCGGTCGCGCAAAACCGCACGGCGATGAGATGCCGTTTGTGTTCAGAGACACAAGTAATGCCATTGTCTTCCACACCACATTTATCTATGACCGCACTGCCCGGACCTGGCGCTGGGTGATGGATAACGAAGACCAGGGAAAACTTCAACCGTTTGCCCGGCTCAGTCTATCGCGGAAATGACACGCGGTACACCGGCATGGGTCGGGAGCGGGGATGCCGACAACCGATTCCTCCAGGGAACCCAGATGATATCATGGATATGAGATCATTGGCGAACTATGCCGTCATGCTATTCCCTTGCACGGAAGTCGCGCTTCTGGTGTTCCGAAGATCCAGGGAATCCTCGTCGGCGAAGCAGGACCGGAGTTCACTGCTCGTGCTTTGGCTCACCATCGGGACCTCTGTCGGACTCGCCATATGGCTCCAATGGCACCCCGCGGCAGTGTTCCCGTGGCCGGCGTCGATGACCGCTGCGATCGCACTGTGCATTCTCGTGGGCGGCATGGTCGTCCGTTGGGTCGCAATACTCTCTCTCGGCAGAATGTTCACCGTTGACGTCGCCATTCAAGCAGATCATGTCCTCGTGCAGAAGGGGTTGTACAAATTCGTCCGCCATCCTTCGTACTCCGGCCTCCTCCTTGAATTTGCCGGCCTGGCGGTGTATTTTGGCACCTGGGTGAGCATGATCGTCATCGTGGTTCCGGTGACCTGCGCAATGCTCTACCGGATTCGATGGGAAGAAGTTGCGCTCCGCAAGACTTTTGGGGCGCAGTACGCAGAGTACGCGGCGCATACAAAATCGCTGATCCCGGGAGTTGTGTAAGCGGCCACCGTACGATGACGTGAGTGCGGGCTTCGCAGGAGAATGCAGAAGCGGGCAGACCGCCTTCACGGGCCTCCGTGCGAGAGTCGATTGCGGCCGCGTAATGAGTTTGCACGTGCCGGTTGCCTCAACCTGGTTCTCCCGCTGCTTCTCACATCACTCCATGGAACATGAGGGCAACCTTATGAAAGTGTGGTCATACGTGTTCATCACCACCAGAGAACCCAGGAAAGCTGTGCAGGCGATCCGCAACATTCCGGGAGTGGTGAAAGCTGACGCCCTGCTGGGCACGCCGGATGCCATTGCTATCGTGGAAGGGGACGACATCCGGTCGATGGATGCGGTGATTGACCGCATTGTGGAAGTGCCGGGCATTCTGGGAACCGACTCAAAGGTGGCCCGCTGGATCGACTGATGGTGACGGCAATCCTGGTGGCATCCTGCAGCCTTTCCGCATTGCTGATGATTGCGACAATCGCCCTGCTCACGGTGCCGGTAGTGCCCGCTGAGCTTGCGCTCTGGCATTCTCTTCACGTGGAGGGATTGCGCAGATGGATCACGAAGAGGAGGGGCGTACAGGAGCCGCTGAACACGCGTGGCACTGTGCAGATCGCGCGAAGGAATCTCCTCTGGCATCTGACGCTGACATTCCTGTTTTTCACACAGCTCGGCATCGCCGCCGGATCCGCCGGGAGCTGGTGGCGCCCCCTGGCACCTGTTCTTGTCATTCCCTGCGTTGCGTATTTTGCAGGGAGCATCGTCCAGCGGCAGAAAATCGCGGTCGTACGATTGCGCGAGCAATCGCTGTACAGCCGCGCCCGTACGGGCCGCAGTCCACAAATCCCCGTTGAATCCATGAAGAGATGAGGTGCCACCGGCCTCAGGAACCTTGCAGTCGGGCGAGCATCACATTCTGAAAGCGATGGTATGAATTCATTCGGCGGCTGCAATCGTCGCCAACGTTGTGTTCTGCGTTGTGTATCAGGATGTCATTGTGATTCTCAACCGGTGGAGGTGAAAGGAGCGTTTGATGGGCGTCATTCCTGATCGGCTCCTGCTGAGACACTATCTCGCGTCTATTGCGTATCATACGCAAAAAGCGATCCGTGGAGCTCCGGAGGGCTATTGGGTGTTCTCCCCCGGCCATCAGGTGCGGACGCCGGAAGCGATCCTGCGTCACATGACTAGCGTGCTGGGGTATGCACGTACATTCATCACCGGCGGTACGTACCGGCCGGAACCGCTACCCGACATTCAAGCCGAAATCGAACGGTTTCACGAAGTCCTTGGAGATTTGTCACGGCTCCTGGACAACGGTTCTCCGTTGCATGGGATTGACGAGCTTCAACTTTTGCAGGGCCCGTTCTCGGATGTCATGACACACGTCGGACAACTCTCGCAGTTGAGGCGACTCTATGGGAGTCCCGTTCCGCCCGAGAATTTCATTTATGCAGACATCAGCACAGGCCGTCTCGGCAGAGATCAGGCCGCACCGAGAAGTCCCGATGTTGAGTGGCCGGAACGAGGCGGACTCCGTCCGGGAAGCGGCACGGCAAGTGCCGAAGTCGCAGCAGCGTTTGTGCAAGCGATCAGCTCCCGTAATGTCGATGCGATATGCCGGCGCATGACCGACGATCATTTGTTCGTGGATTCCGGCGGTACGCAATGCCGGGGCAGGGAGGCGATGCGTGCGGCGTGGCTCGGCTATTTCTCCATGGTTCCCGATTATAGAATCGATGTGGAGGAGATCGTCGCACGCGGTCAGATTGTGCTTCTCACAGGCACGGCGTCCGGAACCTTCTCTCCGGACGGCAGCTTGAACCCTGCCGATCGGTGGAGCACACCCGGCGCCTGGCGGGCGGCTGTGCACGATGAACACATCGCCGTCTGGCAGGTGTTCGCAGACAATGAACCCATTCGTCAGATCATGCGCAGGCACGGCAGAGAAACGGCCTGATATTTCATCACCCCGGAAATGCGGATTTCAGCCTCCCTCGGGATGAGGGCCTCGACAGCGCCGTCACCGTGGAGGGAAGTGTCACTTCATCGGTGAGAATGAAGAGTCCCAACGAACATCGCATCAGGAGAAGATCACATGGAAAAGATCGATTACCGGAAAAAGCTCAAACATCTCTATCAGCCCTCCGCCAAAGAAATCGTCATTGTCAATGTTCCCAAGATGAACTTCCTCATGGTCGACGGTGAAGGGGATCCCAACACGTCCCAATCCTACGTTGAAGCGATTGAGGCCTTGTTTGCCGTTGCGTACACGCTGAAGTTCATGATCAAAAAGGGTCCCCGCGCGATAGACTACGGCGTCATGCCGCCCGAGGGACTGTGGTGGACCGATGACATGTCGACGTTCTCGATGAAGGACAAGTCCAATTGGAAATGGACGATGATGATCATGCAGCCGGGAGTGGTCACCAAAACGCTTGTGGCGAAAGCGATTGCTGAAGTACAGAAGAAGAAAGACCCGGCCGCGCTTGGCAAGGTGCGCTTTGAAGCGCTGGCGGAAGGGAAATGCGCGCAGACCCTCCACTTAGGGCCGTTCTCGGCAGAAGGGCCGACGATTCAGAAGGTGCACCAGTTCATCGACGCCCGGGGCCAACGTGTCGGGAAACACCACGAAATCTACCTGACCGACATCAGGAAAGCCGACCCGGCGAAATGGAAGACTATTATCAGACAACCGATGCTGTAAGAGCCGGGCCGCGCTACTCCCTCCTGCCCAACAGATCCAGCATAAATGCGTACTTCATCGCCATGAGCTTCAGCCGTTCAAAGCGCCCCGATTCTCCCGAATGACCGGCGCCCATGTTCACTCTGAACAGTACGGGGTTCGTGCCGAGGTTGTGTTCGCGTACTTTGGCCACCCACTTCGCGGGTGAAAAGTAGGGAACCTGCGTGTCGTGCAGCCCCCCTGTGGCGAAGATGGCCGGATACTTCGCGTCTTTCACGTTGTCATACGGCGACCAGGTCAGGAGATACTCGTAGATCTCCTTGACGCCCGGATCTCCCCATTCATCATACTCAAGCGTCGTGAGCGGGAGATCGGGGTTCTCGCTGTCTGTGATCACGTCCATCCAGGGCACTTCAGCCAGCACCCCCCTGAAGAGGTCGGGACGCATGTTGATTACGGCGCCCATCAGCATCCCTCCTGCGCTTCCGCCGTTGGCAAAGAGCCTGTCAGCGGCGGTGTACTTCTGCATGATGAGATACTTTGCACAGTTCACAAAATCGATGAATGTGTTCTTCTTTGTCAGCGCCTTGCCGTCCTCGTACCACTGCCGTCCCATTTCCTGCCCGCCCCGGATATGTGCAATGGCATAGATGAACCCGCGATCCAAAAGGCTGATCACCGTGCTATTGAAGTACGGATCGGTGCTGATGCCATATGATCCATACGCATACAGGAGCAGGGGATTGGATGAGTCGTACTTGAGCATTCCTTTCTTGTAGACAATGCTGACCGGCACCTTGACACTGTCGGGCGCAGTCGCCCAGATGCGCTCGGTTTCGTACAGTGAAGGATCGAAACCTCCCCCCACCTTGTCGCGTTTGAGCAGCACTTTCTCTCCGGATTGCAGGTTGTACGAGTACTCTGACCGGGGAGTCGTGAGCGATGAATACGTGTAGCGGATGCTGTCCAGATCGTAAGCATCGGTTGCGGCGCCGAGTTCCACGACAAACGCCTGTTCCGCAAAATCCACGTATCGCGATTGGTTCAACCGCCGGTCGATGACCAGGATCTGCTTGAGTCCGTTGATCCGCTGCTGTGCCACGATGTAACGCGTGTACACGGCGGCCTCCTCGAGGAGCGCGTCGGACCGGTGGGGAATCACATCCTGCCAGTGGTTCATGCCGGGCGATGTGAATGACGTCTTGACAAGCTTGAAGTTTTTCGCATCCCTGTTCGTCCGGAGATACAGTGCGTCTCCCTGATGATCCAGAACCGCGTAAATGAGGTCTTTCTGGCGCGGCTGGATGACCACCGGCGCCGCAACCGGGTTGCGGGCCGAGAGGTAGCGCCATTCGGTGCTCAGCGTGCTCCGCGATGAGATGAAGAGATAGGCATGGTCTTTCGTGGCCGAGACGGAGACCTCAAACGTGCTGTCCGCCTCCCGGTAGATGGCGTGATCGCCGGCCGGATTGCTGCCGAGCGTATGCCGCATGACCTTGTACGCGCGGACCGTGGGGTCGTTCAGCACGTACAACAGGGTCGCGTTGTCGTCGGCCCATACGTAGTCGCCGCTGGTGTTCGTGAGCACCTCGGATGCGAGATGTCCGTCTGCCGTATTCTTGATGTAGAGCACGCAGCGACGGTCGCCGGTGGTGTCGACGCCGTATGCCAGCCAACGGTTGTCAGGGCTGAATGCATATCCGCGGATGATGAAAATCTGGTGACCCCGGGCCATTGCGGGCACATCCAGATAGACCTCCTCGGGCGCAGTCAGGGAGTCCCGTTTACGGCAATACACGGGGTACTGCTTTCCCTCCTCATATCTGGTATAGAGCCAGTACCCGTTCTCTTTGACCGGGAGAGATTCGTAGTGTTGTTCGATCCTCGCCGCCATCTCGTCGTAGAGGGTTTTCTGCAGATGTTCCGTGTGTTTCAACATTGCCGCGGTATACGCGTTCTCCATCTGCAGGTGCCCGATTACCGTGCTGTCGCCCGGGTTGTTCATCCAGTAATAGTCGTCGACGCGTGTATGGCCGAATTCGACGAACGTTTTCGGGGACTTCTTTGCCTTGACCGGCTCGGGGCCGCCGCATCCGAACAGAAGAAATGACAAGAGGATGGCGGACAGCAGCGTTGCGGATTTCATGGGTCGACCTTTCCTTGGGTAGGCTATGGTACGAAGCAGGCACACAAAATGAAAGTGCCGATATACGTTTATCAACGTACAGTTTGCCGTGAGGATTTCGCCTTTCGAGAGAATTGTCACTACAGCAATTGTTGTAGCCCGCGAATACATCATTCTCTCTATTGAACGACGAGCTGGTGAGACGTATGTTAATCCCAGCGCCGCATGCTGCCGATGTGCTGGAGAACCGGTTGAAGAGTTGGTGGGAGGCAGCACGCGGCGCGACTGTTCTGCGGTACCAGAAGCCCGCCACAAACCGCTTCGCATCCCCGATGTTTGATGCCATGATATGGTGGCAGAGATCGGCGCCCGCTGATCACTGCGAGTCATAGGCAATGCCGCCAAGGATCGGATCACTTGCGGCAAACACATAGTCGGTTGAGCGTAGAGGGTATGACCCTTACTGTGGAGGCGATAGAGTGCACAAATGGAAATGGATCGGGATAGTCCTCGTAGTGATGGCCGCCATTGCGCCGGCTTCCGGCGGACGGTCGTTTGTGGTCTCACCCAACGGCAATGACGCTAACGCAGGGACCGTTGCCCAGCCCTGGCGAACGATTGCAAAAGCAAACGCCAGCCTCACGGCCGGCGATACCGTGTTTATCAGAGCGGGAACATACGGCGATGCCGTCAGTCCGGCAAATTCGGGCGCGGCACAGAACCCGCTCGTGTACATGAATTATCAATCCGAAGTCTGTTCTCTCTTTGTCAGCGCCCGCGCCATCAACCTCACAGACAGAAACTATGTTGTCGTCCAGGGCCTGCATATGCAGATGGCGGAATCCGCCAACGACTACGTCATGGCCATCACCGGCGGCGGGAACAACGTCATCGTGAATTGCATGCTCTACGGCGGAAGCACGCATAATGTTTCCGGCTGGGGCTCCTGGCCTGCATTCCTCCTGAGCAATACCAACAATAATCTGGTGATCGGGAACTATCTTGACCGGCAGGACCACGACATTACCGACGATGCCTACCGCGGCGATGGGCTTGGAGTCCATGGGACCTCGATGTACAACATCATCGAAGGGAATACCGTCGTGAATGTCAGTCACTTCGGTATTGCCGTACCCTATGGTGTCAGGGGCGAATCGTACAACATCGTTCGCAACAACCGGGTCCATAATTGTCATGTGGGACTCGGCAACACGGACCAGACGTCACGGTGTCTTTACGAAGGAAACGTGGTGTGGTCGCCTGGCCAGGTGAATACGTACCGGGGCGGTGTTTCCTGCGAATTCAGTCCGGAGAAATGCATCATCCGGTACAACGCCTTTTACCTCGATTCCATCAGTGCAGGGAGTCTCCGTGCCAACACAACCACAGCCAACGGTTTCGTGACGAACACGGCAACCTCGACCCCGATTGACAACCGGGTATACCACAACACGTTCATGGGACAATCGCTCTCCGGAGTCGACCAGTGCAGCCTCCTGCTTCAGAACGACAATCCCGGCGTCTGGGATTTCGGACGCAACAGCTTTGTGAACAACATTATTGCGTATCCGGGCAACACAACGGGGAGTTATCCCATTTCCTGGCAGGACAGAGGCAAGACGCTTGAGACTGTCACCGATCAGTTCCGCGGAAACTTGCTCTGGCGGGGATCGCCCGGGGCTATTCTTGCCAACTGGGGCGTCAGCGGCGGGACAGACAACAAGTTCACCATGGTGCAGCTTCAATCCCGCATGCCGGCAGTCTGGGATAATTCGAACTTCGAAGCGTCACCCTTATGGGTCGATTCCACATCCACCATGGAAAATCGCCGTTTTCAACTTGCTCCTGCATCCCCCTGCATCGATAGAGGAGTTTCCCTGACAACGACGCGGCAGGGCTCCAGCAATACAACCGCCATCTACGTAACGGACGCCAGCTACTTTCACTATGCGTGGAGCGGAACGGACTACGACCGCGGGGACAGTGTCTACATCGACGGCGTCCGCGCGGAACTGCAAAACATCGACTACACCAACAATATCCTGTACACCACAAGCAATGTGACCGTGGCGAACGGTGCCGGCGTGTACCTGCTGGCGTCGTATTATACTGCGGGCGGCTATCAATCCCGGTTGAAGGGCTCTGCTCCTGATGTCGGTGCGTTCGAATCCGACGGGGCGGCTTCGGTCACACAGGCCCCCGCGGCGCCGGCATTGCAGAGTCCGGCCAATGCCGCCACGGGTATCGATACGACTGTACAGCTTCAGTGGACCGCATCACCCGGCGCGACATCGAACCAGGTGCAGGTCTCTACATCATCGGGATTCCTCACGACTCTGGTCAACCAGAGCGGCATCTCCGGGGCGTCGTATACCGTTTCATCACTTGCTCCCGGCACGGCATACTTCTGGAGGGTTCGGGCCGCGAATGGTGCGGGGCAGGGGTCCTGGTCAGCCGTACGGCAGTTCACCACACGGGCTGCAGTATCCACCCCGGTGACACAGCCGCCGGCAGCTCCAGTCTTACAGAGCCCTGCCGACAACATGAGCGACGTCGACGTGAACCTGCAACTGCAATGGACGGCGTCGCCCACGGCGGTATCGAACCAGGTGCAGGTCTCCACGATATCGACATTCATTACAACGATCCTCGACCAAAGCGGTGTCACCGGCACAGTAGACTCTCTCACCTCGCTGAGCTTCAGCACAACCTTTTTCTGGCGGGTGCGGGCGACGAATGCCGCCGGAACCGGCTCCTGGTCTTCCGTTCGATCATTTACGACCCGGTCACCGGGATCTGCCCCTGTCGGCCAGGTTCCTGCTGCGCTGACGCTGTTGAGCCCGGCTAACGATACCACGGGTGTCGACATAACGGTACAGCTCCAGTGGGCGGCGTCGGTGACGGGAACGGTAAACCAGGTGCAGGTCGACACCGTTTCGCTCTTCGCTGAGCCAATTGTCGACAAGGACAGCGTCGCCGGAACGACGTATGCACTCTCGGCGCTTGCGTTCAACACGACCTACTTCTGGAGAAGCCGCGCCTTAAATGCGGCCGGCCCGGGCCTCTGGTCCGCCGTGCGGCAGTTCACGACCAAGGGTGCGGTCTCTGCGATGACGGAATTGGCCTCTCTGGAGCAGAATTACCCGAATCCGTTCAATCCATC
>PMCM01000105.1 GCA_003154155.1 Ignavibacteriota bacterium
GGGATGCGACGGATCAATCGAGTCTCCGAGAAGATAGTGCGACGCCGTACCGTTGAACCAGACGTACTCCGGTTTGACCATTTTCCCCCACACGAAGGACCCCTTGATCGACATGTAGACATCCGTCCCCGCCGAATCCTGCTCCTCGAAGGGCTCGCCGTTTTTGAGCCGCCCCGCTGTCGACCAATCCCAGTGAAGTTTTGTCGGATTCACTTTTGCGTAGACCGGAATATGACAGGTCTGACAGGCCACCTTCAATGTGTGCCGGTTGAGCACATCGTCGCTGTGCGGCATCGTCGAATGACAGGTCTCGCATTCCACCCGGTTCCGGTTCATCGAAGAAATGGAATACATCTTGCCTAGCATCTGGTGCTTCTGTGCGGTATGGCAGTCCACACACTGCATATCGGAACCCGCGGTGGCCATGTGCACATCGACGTCGCGCGACGGGTCAAAGAGCGCCTTCTCCAGGTCGCCGTGCTTGACATTGTTGCCGCCGCCGCCGAAGAAATGGCAGGTGCCGCAATTTGTTCGCTGGGGCTTTCCCACATGCTGTGCGACATATGCCAGATCGACGGAAGTATCCGGCATCCCCGCACCACCCGCCGCCTTGATGTAGGTGGCGCTGTTGTCGTGGCATGCAAGACAGTCGACATTCAACGAATCCCGGAAATTGAACGAGGCATCGGCATACCCATAGCCGATGTGGCACTTGTTGCAGCTTTGCTCGTTCCCCGAGATCCCGATGCAGAAGTTGTTCAGGACATTCCGCTTGCCAATCGCACGTATCCCCTTGCCCTGAATGTATTCGGTACGCTCCCAGTTCCAGTGCGTCGATTGCATGACTTCCCTGTGACGGCCGTTGTGGCACGCTATGCAGGCGGCGGTCACATCCTGCGGTCTGGCGAACTTCTTGCGCAGCTGGGAGAACAGCGTGTGGTCGACGGACGTGTTCCCCTTTCGTTGATACTGTTCTTTGAGTTTCGCAAGCGGGGTGATTTCCTCGCTGTTCTTGTGCAACGCTGTGAAAACCATCCCTATGACTGCTGCGGTGATGAGCACCGCAAGGAATACGCGTTTCATGCTGTGAATCCTTCCTGATCAATCCCGAGAGGGAAGAACCCCGGTTCCGTCTTATGATGAATTAACGCCTTGATGTTTTCACAATCCGAAGAAAGCCGGTAGACCTGACAGGTCCGACACTCGCGCTCCGCACAGGTGTTTTCCGTGTGCTTGTACGTCCAGCAGCCGGCTTGCGGCAAACGGTAGGCCGGACAGGCGTGACGATGCTCGGGTGAACATTGCACATGTTCCCAGCACGGGATCATCGACTGGATCCTGCGAATGCCTTCAATGGAGATCTTGTGCTCGTTGATGGCGGCACGGATGCAACGGAGACGCTCCACGTCAGCCTCCGAGTAGAGCCGTTGCCTTCCGTCGCTGCGGGACGCGAGTACCAAACCCCTGCGTTCGTACAAGCGGATGGTCTCGACCGAAATGTCAAGCATTCGTGAAACGGTCCCGATCGAGTAGATCGGATTGTCATCAAGGTTGTTGTTCATTGCTGTATTTATAAATACATATATTATGCCATTTGTAAATACATGTATTGTTGGCCACATTTATAGATATTATGAAGATAAGCCTTTGCAAAAACCGGAATATCCCCCCAGGAATTCCTATTCACTGGAATCTGATTGTATGCATGGGTCATTATTGATAAAATAGACCTGTCTTTTCACAGGGGCATGAGGTATTGCAGTCGACTATGCGGGTGTCTCTTCATGGATCCACAACACCTTGCTCCGCTGGGGAAAGAGCTCCTCTGCGGATCCCATGTCTGTACCACAGGAGGAAGGAATCACAATGGCAGCACCCGGCTATATCATTCTTGGAATCGTCGCGGGAGTCATCAGCGGTCTCGTGGGAATAGGAGGAGGGGTTATCATTGTCCCCGCCCTGATCTTCCTCTTCGGCATGTCGCAGCAGACCGCCCAGGGGACCACGATTGCCATGCTTGTCCTGCCGGTGGGTGCGCTTGCCGCCCTGGTGTACTACCGCCAGGGGTATGTTGACATCCCGGCAGCTGGACTGATAGCACTCGGGTTCGTGGCCGGAAGCATCGGTGGGGCGAAGCTGGCCGTCACACTTCCGACAGCGGTACTGGAGAAAGGATTCGGTGTGATGCTCGTCCTGATCGGATTGAAGCTGATCATCGGACGGTAAGCGGCCGGTGGCAAGACACGATGCGCCCCTAAACGCGTGCGGGACGCCGAAGGGCGCCCCGCTGTGATCTATCCGTTCCGGCCGCCTACTCCCGGGCCGCGGTTTCTCCCCCCCTCAGCTCAATCTTGGCCCACGTGTCTTTCAATGTCACAATCCTGTTGAATACCGGCGCACCGGGGTTCGAGTCCTTTATGTCCGCACAGAAATACCCGACACGCTCAAACTGGAACCGCATCCCCGGCATGGCCGACAACAACATCGGTTCCAGCTTGCATCCTTTCAACAACGTCAGCGAATCCGGATTGACATTCCCCAGGAAACTCCCCGCTTCACCCCCTTCGCTCGCGTCCGCGGTCAAAAAGAGGCGATCGTAGAGACGGACCTCCGCTTCGATGGCATGCCGCGCGGATACCCAATGAATGGTTCCTTTGACCTTGCGATTGGCAGCAGGCCCGCCGCTCCGGGTCTCCGGATCATAGGTGCAGTGGAGCTCCACGATATTACCCGCACCGTCTTTGATGACTTCCTCGCACCTGATGATATACGCCGCCCGCAAACGCACTTCCTTGCCCGGTGACAGGCGGTGATACTTCGGTGGCGGGACTTCGCGAAAATCATCCTGCTCGATGTAGATCTCCCGGCCAAACGGCACAAGACGTGTACCGGCCGAGGCATCCTCCGGGTTGTTGAGCGAAGGGAGTTCTTCCGATCCGTTTTCCGGATAGTTGGTGATCACGACTTTCAGAGGATTCAGCACCGCCATCGCGCGCTGGGCATGTTTGTTCAAATCTTCACGCACGCTCCATTCCAGCAGAGCAACATCGATGATGCTGTCTTTCTTCGATACGCCGATCTTCTCGCAAAACGTCCTGATCGCCTCGGGTGTGTACCCCCGCCTCCGGTAGCCGGCAATCGTCGGCATGCGCGGGTCGTCCCAACCTGAGACGTGTTTGCCCTGCACCAGTTGCAGCAGGCGCCGTTTGCTCAGGACGGTATAGCTGAGATTGAGCCGGGCAAACTCGATTTGCTGCGGATGATAGATGCCCAGAGCCTCCAGGAACCAATCGTACAGCGGTCGGTGGTTCTCAAACTCCAGTGTGCAAATGGAATGCGTGACCCCCTCGATCGAATCTTCAAGACCGTGCGCCCAATCATACGTCGGATAGATGCACCAGGCATCTCCCTGCCGATGATGCGGTTCATGGACGATACGGTACATGATCGGGTCGCGCAGATTGATGTTCGGCGAAGCCATGTCAATCTTCGCCCTCAGCGTGCGCGAGCCGTCGGGGAATTCGCCTTTCCTCATCCGCGCCAGAAAGTCGAGGTTTTCTTCCACGGACCTGTTGCGGTAGGGGCTCTCCTTTCCCGGTTCGGTCAGTGTCCCTCTGGTCTCCCGGATCTGATCGGCATTCAAATCGCACACATACGCCTTCCCTTTCTTCACCAGATCGACCGCCCATTGGTACATCTGATCGAAATAGTCCGACGCAAAAAGCACCTTCTGCTGGTCATGCCCCGATATCCACTTCACGTCTTCGATGATGGAATCGACGTACTCCTGCTCCTCCTTCTCGGGGTTGGTATCATCAAACCGCAAATTGCAGAGCCCGCCGGGATTTTCCTGCGCGATACCGTAATTCAGATTGATGGACTTTGCGTGACCGATGTGCAGATACCCGTTTGGCTCGGGGGGAAAACGCGTATGTACCCGGCCTTGAAACCTGTTCGTGCTAAGATCTTCCGCGACAATATCGCGTACGAAATCGGTTTTTTCATTCACAGTTGTGGTGCTCCGGAAGGTGACAGGACAAGAATAATCTAAAATACTGAAAAATCGAACCTTTTTCAATCCTCCGTGCTTCTTCTCCACGACAATTGGGATCTCTAGCCGGATGTCTTTCACGCGAAGCGCCCTGGTGGCGTGAAGTGTCGCGTGGTAGTCCACGACCCGTCGTAGTTCATCCCTCGGGTGGTCGTGGAATCTGATCCTATCGTCGTATTCAAACACGCCAGGGGGAGAGGCTTTTCCCCCAGCGACGAGTACCTATGTTGTTCTGAATAATCAAGACAGACGCAGTCGTATGCCCGGTCCGTCTGTTCCACACTGCTCTTTCGAAAATCAGAAATATTGTGTATGCTGCAACGCAGGTCCCACTCCCAAAACCAGCAGGTGAAGAATGACGCCTCCCCGTTTCATCGCTTCTCGACAGACCATGCTGGTGATTGCCGCCTTTCTTACTGCCCTGTGGGGCCCGTCGGCATTTGCAGGCAAAGCCACCGTTACGGAATCCGTGCAAACATTCCGGACCTACCCGTTTTCCGATCCCGATCCCGTAGCCCGCATGGGGAACATCTACCCCTTCTTCCGCTTTCAGGGCTACAGCATGGTGCCTGTCGATCACGCGTGGAAGATCATTACCCTGGAAAACGCTTTCATCCGGGTGCTCGTTGCGCCCGAAATCGGTGGAAAAATCCTCGGCGCGGTTGAAAAATCTACGGGCAAAGAGTTCATCTACTACAACCGGGTCATGAAATTCCGGGAAATTGCTATGCGCGGTCCATGGACCTCCGGAGGCATCGAGTTTAACTTCGGCGATATCGGCCACACTCCGACAACCGCAACGCCGGTGGATTATACTACGCGCACGAACCCCGATGGGAGCGTCAGCTGCATTGTCGGCGCCCAGGATCTGCCCTCACGCACGGAGTGGCGCGTGGAAATTCGCCTCCCGGCGGACAAGGCCCTCTTTGAGACTCGGGCATTCTGGTATAATCCGACTCCCCTCAGCACGACCTTGTATCACTGGACGAACGCAGGCGTCGGCGTAGATTCCTCGCTCCAGGTCGTCTATCCGGGCACCGCATATATCGGTCATGCGGGTGAACTGTCGGAATGGCCGGTCAATCGTGCAGGGCGCGATTTGAGCTGGTACCGGAACATTGCTTTAGGATCCTATAAGTCGTACCACGTCCTTGGTGCATACACAGATTATTTCGGCGCGCGCTGGGACGGTTTCGGCGTCATCCATTGGTCGCCGTACACGGACAAGCCCGGAAAGAAACTCTGGATCTGGGGGCTCTCGCGCGAAGGGGAGATATGGAGGGATCTCCTTGCCGATACACTCAAAAACACACAGTACATCGAGTTACAGTCGGGTCTCCATTTCAATCAAGCGATGATGCAGAGCAGCAAAACTCCGTTCAAACACATGGAGTTTCTCCCGCAGTCATCGCACAGATTCTCCGAGTCGTGGTTCCCGTTTGTCGGGCTTGGCGGAGTGACGCGCGCCACGCCGGGAGGAGTGCTGCATGTGCAGGCGCGCAGCGGACGCATCTCGTTCGCGTTTTGCCCTACGGGCAGTTCACAGGAAGAGATTACCGTCAGAGTGAACGGCAAGATGGTGTACACCCGGCGCGCGGATCTCGCTCCACTCCTCACGATCAGGGATTCCGTGGAGATCGCCGAGCACGCACCCGCCTTCGAAATTACGATCGGCGGAATTGTACAGTATAGCAGCAGCGAAGACTCTCTCAGGTCGCTCCAACGGCCTCTCGCGGGAAGCGGCGCATTTGATTGGAACTCCGCATACGGACTTTCGGTCAATGCACGCGAACATGTCAGGCAGCGCGACCCGAATGAAGCGCTGGTGCTCTACCGCGCTGCGCTGGCAAAGGACCCGACATTCCTGCCCGCACTGGCAGGCGCGGCGGAGTTGTTGTATAGAAAAATGGAGTATGATTCAGCCCTCGTCTGTGCCAGGGAGGGACTGTCGATCGATGCCTACGATCCGGGAGCAAACTACCTCTACGGCCTGATCCAGCGCCGTCTGCACAGACCATACGATGCAAAAGACGGATTCGGCCTGGCTGCCCGGTCGCTCCAGTATCGGCCCGCCGCGTATGTCCAGCTTGCCGAGATGTCTTTCCTTGAAGGCCAATGGAGCGACGCAGCAGAGTATGCTCATCGTGCCCTGGACGCGGACGCGTACAGTATTTCCGCCTTGCAGCTGCTTGCCGTCATCGCCCGGTGCCGGCACGACATCCGGGGCGCGACCGCCATACAGTCACAACTTCTGGAGCTCGACCCGCTGAACCATTTTGCCCGCTGTGAAGCGTACCTCGCGGAACCATCCACACACACACGGTCGGTGTTTGTCGGCATGATCCGCACGGAATTGACGCATGAGCCGTACCTGGAGATCGCGGCCGGCTACATGCGTCTGGGCCTCACCCACGATGCCCTGGCAACCCTTTCCCTGGCACCCCGGCACCCGATGGTGGAACTGTGGCTTTCCTACGTCTTTGCACAGCTTGGTCAGGAAGCGGAAAGCTCCGCGCATCTCCGGAATCTCATTGCGGCCGATCCCACCCTGGTGTTTCCCCACCGTGGTGAAGAACGGGACATTCTCCGGTGGTGCATGACGAAGCTCCCACATTGGAAAATCCGCTACTATCTTGCTCTTGTCTCCTGGAACCTCGGACGCCGGGAAGATGCACGCGCGCAATTCGATGCGTGCGGCAATACGCCTGATTTCGCACCATTCTATCTTACCCGCGCCGGCTTTGCAGCTGACAGTACGGATCACGCACGTGCAGACTGCCAACGGGCACTCGCCATCGGACCGGACGAGTGGCGAACCTACACTGCCCTCGCCGGACTCCTCAACGAGACGGGCGATTACCAGGAAGCACTCCGCGTGTGCCGGAGCGCTACCGAACGGTTCCCTCACTCATATGTCCTGTCATTCCTTCTGGCACGGACGCTGCTGTTCTCAGGCAGGTATACAGAAGCAAGGGCAATTCTGGACACTCTGGCGATCCTCCCGTTCGAAGGAGCTCGCTATGGTCACGATACCTACCGACAGGCCTGCCTTCTCACGGGAGTCGTACAATTCCAAAGAGGAGAACGCGCGGCCGCCCTGGGGTCAATTGACATGGCGCGGCTCTGGCCCGAACGGTTGGGAGCCGGCAAGCCTTACGATGTCGACGTCCGGATTGAAGATTTCGTCCAGGCGATGATTCTCGACAGCACGGGGAGGAGCGCGGAGGCATCCCGGCGTCTTTCCTCTGTCATCGCTTATTCGTCCAGCCATCCCTCTGCAGCGGGGGCCCAATCCCTTGTCAGCGCTCTGGCTCTGCGGGTATCGGGGAAACCGGCCGAAGCGAGGGCGTTTCTCGAAGAACGGCTCCGGCGCGATCCGGCGGATGAAATCTCACGATGGTCCATGGCGGTGTATCTGTCGCAACGTGACAGGGTCAAGGAGATCGAGTCCAGGCTGCGGACAACCCTGCTCAACAGAACGACCGGTGACCAGGAGTTCGTGCTCGTGGCCGACATTGCGCGCATGATGGATTGGGCGGCATCTCCTGCGCACGACGGGATTCGCTAAAGGCCGTTCGGCGCACATCGATCGCTCCAGGGCCTTGCGGGGGGACTCGGGAATTGTTGCTTGCTCCTAAACCCCCGCTTGCGTATGTTGTCACCAATGTTGCGCGGATTGTCACATATCCCCCTGCGTACGAGCCTAGCGTACTGGTGCATCGCTGTGATCTGGATTCTCCTGTCAGATCGCGCGCTGGACGCCCTCGTTCCCAACCCGGCCGCCGCCGCCGTGCTGCAAACCTACAAGGGCTGGTTTTTCGTGAGCGTCACCGCACTGTTGCTCTACATAACTCTGCGGGGCCAGCTCTCCCGTTGGGAACACGAAGCGACTGCCCGCCGGGAGGCCGAAACCGCATTGCGGCGGAGTGAAGAGCGGTTCCAGCTGGCAATGCAGGGTTCAAACGACGGGCTTTGGGATTGGAATCTGCTCACGAACGAAGTGTACTTCTCTCCGCGGTGGAAAGCGATGCTCGGGTATGCCGAGCATGAGCTGGCCAATTGTTTCACCACGATTACCGATCTCATTCACCCGGACGACAGGGAAGGGACGGCACAGCTCATCGATGATTTCCTGAAGGGACGCGTTCTGCGATTCGAAAGCGAATTCCGGATGCATCACAAATCCGGACAGGTTGTGCATATCCTCTCACGCGCAGTGCTCGTCCGCGATGAAGCCGATGTCCCCGTCCGGCTCGTGGGAACCCACGTCGATATTACGGGGAGAAAAAAGGCCGAAGCGTCGATTCAGGCGTCGCTCCAGGAAAAAGAGGTCCTCCTCAAGGAAATCCACCACCGCGTCAAGAACAACCTCCAGGTGATCTCCAGCCTCCTGAGCATACAGGCACGTGGCGTGAAAGATGAAGAACTGCGGACCGTCTTCCGGGAAAGCCAGTACCGGGTGCGGGCGATGGCCATGGTGCACGAAAAGTTGTACCATTCGAACAATCTCGCGGCCGTCGATTTCGGTGACTACCTGGTGACTGTCACACGCGAACTTGTTCAGACGTTTGGCAGGAGCGGTGTGGAAATGCAAGTGGAGGCGGATCCCGTGCTGCTGGAAATCGATATGGCAATCCCCTGCGGTCTGATTGTCAACGAGCTGGTGACCAATGCACTGAAGCACGCATTTCCGGACGGCAGGAAAGGACGTATCCTCGTCTCCCTGCACCGGCGCGGGGATCACGACGTTGAACTCTGCGTCCGCGATTCCGGGGTTGGCATTCCGCCTCACGTCAACTTCGGCGAAAGCCCTTCCATGGGAATGATTGTGGTCCGTTCTCTTGCAGACCAGATCAGCGGAACGCTTGCCCTGGAGCGGACTGAAGGAACGGCGATTTCCGTAACATTTCCCGTCTAGCGCCGCGGCGATCCCGGCGGCGCTTCCCCCTACTGCGATTCGGCAAGATACTGCTGGGCGGCACGCTGGTCATTCACGTCCCGCGCCAGTCGCACGGGAAGCGATGCCGCCTTGACAAACTCCTCACGTGCTTCCTCCGGGCGATCGAGCGCACGATACAGCAGTCCCAGGGCATAGTGATGCCGCACGACATCCGGTGCGATGGTGATCGCGCGCTTGAACGACGCCTCGGCTTCGGCATACCCCCCCTCCGGCAGCCGGCCCAGGAACATCCGCGCCAGCTGACGTTCCATCCAGCTCACATTGCCGAGAGCCGCATAAAATGAGCCCAACACCGAAAATGCAACATCATCGTTCGGGTTCAGGCTGACGGCTCTGTCCAGATGATATTTGATTTCGTATGACATCCGCACTTTGGATTTACTTCCCTCGTAGACGGCGATGCTGCCCAGGGCCACAGCCAGCCAGGTGTGCGCGTTGGGATTCAGGGAATCCAGCTCCACCGCTGTACGGGCAAGATGCTCCCCTTTGCGATACCATGCCTCGCCTTCATCTCCTTCCGTGATGTCCCCCATGCAGACCTCCACGCGGGCAAGACGCCACAAGGCTTCGGCCGAATCGACGCCGGTCGCAAGCCGGGATTCGTACGCCGCAATCGCGGAGGGATATTGACGATACAGGAATTCCGTGTCGCCGGGGAACGCAGTCGATCCAGTGGTGGATGCCGCAAGGGGGAGCAACAACGCGAGAAGAAAAGACATAGAACCTACTGGTAATGTTCCGGATGTCTTTACAACAGCAAACGGGCAGGAGGAGTTCCCCGCGACATGGATCCCCATACCACGTCGCGATGATCCCGGTGAAAGGTGAGATTGATGTGGTGTTGCAGAGGCCGCCGGCGCTACCTGCCGATGATGTAGCGCTCCAGGAACTGGATGGAATCGGCCTGGTCTTCAATGATCCATTTGACCACGTCCCCGATGGAGATCACCCCGACGAGCCCCCCGCGTTCGACCACAGGCAGGTGCCTCACCTGGTGATCGGTCATGAGCCGCATGCATTCCCTGACTTCGGTGTCGGGAGTAACAAGAATGGGATTCGGCGTCATGATCTCGCGAACTTCGGTATCGCGGGAGAACTTGTCTTTGAGGACCACCTTCCGGGCGTAATCGCGTTCGGAGAAAATGCCGATGAGCGTTTCACCGTCCTTGACCACCAGCGCCCCGACATTTCGCTCCGCCATGATCCTGAGCGCTTCCAAAACCGTCGATTTCGCGTCGATGGTATAGACCTGCGCACCTTTGCGTTCCAGCAATTTCTGTGCAGTCAGCATCGGTTCACCCTCTCCCATTGTGGAAATACACACGCCCCGCCATGGCTTTGTGCAGGCAATTAACACCCGACCGGACAGAAAGTCAAGGCGTCAGGGAGGAAAAAAGCGTTTGGCCGCATCACGGACAATGCACCGGAGGAGTGGGTCTGGAGACTCCTCGCTCATTAAAGGCCTCAATTGCAAAGAAATAGTCCTGATCTGCGTTAAGCGCCCGCACCTCCAGCATCTTCTCCTGGTCAGCAAACACCTGGTACGTCTGATAGAGTTTTTCAGGATGTATCCCCCAGAGGATATTATACCCCACCACGCCCGGTACGGCCTTCCAGGAGACAACGGCGTTTCGCGCGTCGCGGTCTCTCCGCACATTCAGATGCAGGGGTGTCGCGGGTCTTCGCCCCGGGCCTCGACCGAACACCCGGATTTCGCTTATCGCAAGATGCGGTGATCTTGTGTACAGATGTTCGTAACGGATATACCGCGCTTTGTGGGGGGCGGGGAGCTCCACGTAGGCACATGGCCGATCGCGCCTCGGCCGCGTCACCTCCGCAATGCGCCGCCAGTGACGATGATCGCGTGACGCCGAAATCCGAAACAGGGTCACCATGGTGGAATCGTTTTCATGAAGATCAGACCGGTAGTCGGCAAAATTCACCTGGACCGCGCGGACCGCACACACGTGACGGAGATCCACCGTAAGCCATTCTCCTCTCCGGTTGGTGTCGGCAACCCAGAATGTGCGTGGGTTCTCATCCGTCGCGAGGGTTGCAGCGAACGTATCACACACGGACGATGCGGAACAGGGCTTGTGGTATGAAAGCAACATCCATCCCGCAAACAACTCGCCCTGCCGGGTCGTCTTTCGTGAAGGGAGATAATGCGGAAAATCACCGAAACGCGTATCGGCGTGGAATTGACCGTCATCGTCAAACGCGGCAGGAAACATCGCGACGCGCCGTTCGAATTTATGATTGACCCCGATCCACGGCGTTCCCGTATTCCAATAATTGCCGAAGCCGTCAAGAAACGTATTGCCGTGCCCTGCCCCCGTGACGAATCCTCCGGGCTTGTATGAGACGGGGTTGTAGGGGGCATAGGTGAATGGACCGAGCGGGTCATCGCCGACATAGGTGCCGTTCGCGTAGACGTTGTATTCCGTCCCCGGTGCCGCATACTGCAGATAGTACCTCCCTTTGTGCTTCGTCATCCATGCCCCTTCGACGTACGGCGTGAGGGTATCCCGGTGGTCGCGTCCAAAGCGTTCCCAGCCATGGACGGATGGGTCCAGGAGGATCAGAGGCTTTGCCTCGTTGACGTAGGCCAGTTTGCGCGCATGATCCAGTTCAACGCCGTAGATCGGATACGTGTTCGATGAACCAAAATACATGAACCAGCGATCCGTCTTTTCATCGTGAAAAATGTCCGGATCCCATGGACCCAGCGCCCCCTTGAGCGGAGGCAATGCATGGGTGAACTCCGCAAGATTCCCGTTCCAGGGCGTTGTCGTACAGTATACCGGCCGGAACTCGTACGTCGAGGGAAAGATATACAGTGTGTCACGCACGGTCACCACCGCGGGAGCACAGATATCATCCTCGGGCCACTGCGAGGGCTTCGTGAATTCCCAGTTGCCGAGGTCTTTTGAGCGCCACCAGCCGCCGGAATTGGTGACAAAGAGATAATAGGCGCCCCTCTGACGGACGATCACCGGATCGGCGCCTGAGCGATAGCCGCCTGGTCCTTCCTTGGTGTAGGTATCGTACCTGTAATCGATATCGAGGGGATTGCAGTATGTCCGGGTCCGGTGAGATTGTGCCAGGACCGTCAGTGCCAGGGTCGGCACGAGGGCAAAGAACATGAAGGGTTTCATGCCAGCCAATATAGGTTCAGGAGAAGGAACATGCAATGGACATTCCCTTGCCGAATTCGTAGATTGAGGAAAAATGGCGATAAAACCTTTCAGCGAAATGACCGGGAGTGACTACGCCGCCCTCGGTTTTCGATCCGGTCTCGAAATTCACCAGCAACTTCTCACAGCCAAAAAGCTGTTTTGCCGCTGTCCCGCCGGGCGCTATAGCGACGTGTTCGATGCCGAGATCCTCCGGCACATGCGCCCCACGCTCTCCGAGTTGGGTGAGTATGATGGCACGGCCCTGATGGAGTTCAAGACCCGGAAAGAGATCATCTACCGGATCCATCGCGACACCGTGTGCACGTACGAAATGGATGACACTCCGCCGTTCGAATTGAACGGGGATGCACTGGACATAGCGCTTGGCATCGGGATGCTCTACGGGTGCTCAATGGTGGATGAGATCCACATCGCGCGGAAGCAATACCTGGACGGGAGCATTCCCACCGGTTTCCAGCGGACCACAATTGTTGGGGTGGACGGCTCCATCCCGTACAAGGACCGGCGCGTTTCGATCGTGCAGCTGGGACTGGAAGAGGACGCATGCAGGGAGGTGAGCGATGCCGGACACCGGCGGATCTACCTGACCGACCGGCTCGGCATGCCGTTGATTGAGACCGTGACGGCCCCCGAGATGCGCACGCCGGAGGAAGTGGCGGAAGTCGCCGAGATTCTACGCAGGCTGGTCCGGAGCACGGGCAACGTCCGCACGGGGGGAGGCGCAGCCCGACAGGATGTGAACGTCAGCATCACGGAAGGCACGCGCATCGAGATCAAAGGCGTCCCCCGCATTCCTGATATCCCCCTGCTCACCTACAACGAGGCCATGCGCCAGCATAACCTTCTCCGGCTGAGGGATGAGCTGGCCCGCCGCGGGGTCACCCGGGAGACATTCTCCTGCAAACACGACCCGGTGACAAAGAACCTCCGTAAGACACGCTTTCAACCGATCAGGAACGCCATTGCCGAAGGAGCCGTGGTCCAGTGCGTCCTTCTTCGCGGCTTCCATGGCCTTTTGCGCTGGCAAACACAGACAGACACCTTTTTCTCCCGGGAGATTTCCGATCGCGTGCGAGTTGTCGCCTGTCTGACGACGCTCCCCAACATCATCCACTCCGACAGCCCCAGCGAGACACTCTCCTCCCCTGAGTGGCAGTCGTTGCGGAAAACCATGGGGGCCACGGATGACGACACGCTGGTGGCGGTCTGGGGAACCCCGCAGGATGCCGTCACGGGAGCGATGGAAGTTGAAATCCGGGCGCGGGAGGCCACGACCGGCATCCCATCGGAAACGCGACAGGCTCTGCGCGACGGCACGAACGGTTTCGAACGCATCCTCCCGGGCCCCAACAGGATGTATCCCGACACCGATCTCCCTCCCCTGCCCATCACACGACAGCGGCTTGAGCGGCTCAAAGCTACCATTCCCACGCCGTATTGGGAACGCGAGCGGCGTTACCGGGAGATGGGCGTTCCCCGTGACCTCATCGTCCGGCTCAGCACTTCACCATTCGCCGGGTTGTTTGACAAAGCCACCACGGAATGGCATATGCGCCCGACACTTGCCGCCGTGATACTCATTCATCTCCCCCTGCGGATCCGCACCCAGATCCGTCAGGCCACCGAATTCACTCAGGCGACCATGCAGGAGATTCTCCTTGCTGTTCGTGATGGCGCCCTCGCCAAAGAAGGGATCCTCCCCGTGCTTCTTCGTGTTGCAGGGGGGGCACCATTTTCGCGCGATTCATTACCGCCCCCCTGTTCCGCTGAGGAACTCCGCTCGGTACGGGAAGAGTGTGCATCCCGCATCGCCGCCATCCGGCTCCATCACCCTGACCGTGCAACGGCCGTACTTATGGGCGAGGTGATGCGCCGGGTCCGTGGCAGGATCGATGGGGGGAAGGTCGCGCAAGGGATCGGCCTTCCGGCACGGGAGGCACGTCCATGACCGACGACTATCGAGGCTATCGTGCCGAGGCTCTGGACGTCCTCCGGCAGTATGCAGCTCGGGTCTGGAGCGACGTGGAAGTGCGGACCGAATCGGGCACGTTCACCGGTATTGTGCTCCCCCGGTCCGAAACGGCCGACGCCCGGCATATCGTGCTTAAGCTTCGCAGCGGGTACAACGTCGGCGTTGCGGCGGCGAGTGTGCGCGGCATCGTCGTGCACGGACGCAAAGAAGCGCATTACAAGATTCCAGAAAAGGATTTCCCGTTCGATCCCCGGAAACCGCGTGTGAAGCTCCTGGGCACGGGCGGGACGATCGCCAGCAGGCTCGACTACCGGACCGGTGCGGTGATACCCGCCTTTTCCCCCGGTGAGCTGTACGGCTCGGTTCCAGAACTTGCCGATATCTGTAATCTGGAGACAGAGAAACTCTACGGTGTGTTCAGCGAAAACATGGGACCGGAGCAGTGGATCGGAACTGCCCGCGCAATCGGGCGGGAAATTGAAAAGGGGGTGCAGGGAATCGTCATCGGCCACGGCACCGATACCATGCACCATACGGCGGCGATTCTCTCGTTCATGGTGCAGAATTCCCCCGTTCCGATCGTCATGGTGGGCTCGCAACGATCGAGCGACAGGCCGTCATCGGACGCCGCATTGAATCTCATGCATAGCGTCAAGACGGCCGCGGAGAGCGACATTGCGGAGATCATGGTGTGCATGTTCGGACCCACGTCCGACGTCTACGGGTTGCTGCACCGGGGCACGCGCGTCCGCAAGATGCACTCCAGCTACCGGTCCACCTTCCGCACGATCGGCGATATCCCCCTGGCGATGGTCAGCAGGGAGAAGATCACGCCTCTCAGGCAGGACTATCGCCGCCGCAGAAAAGACCGGCGGGTGGTGATCAACACCGCCTTCGAAGAGAAGGTAGCTATCGTGTACTACTATCCGAACATGAAGCCCGACATCATCGATTCGCTGATCGACAATCATTATCGTGGTATCGTGATTGCCGGGACGGGCCTCGGCCATGTCAACAAACCCCTCTACCCTTCATTGAAACGGGCGCGCGAGAACAATATTGCCGTCTACATGACCGTGCAAACCCTGTGGGGGTACGTGCAGATGTATGTGTACGACACGGGGAGAGACATGATGGAGCTGGGGGTGGTACCGGGGGCGAACATGCTTCCCGAGGTGGCATATGTGAAACTCGGGTGGGCACTCGGGCAGACGGACGATCTGCAAAAAGTGAGGGAGATCATGATGACGCCGATTGCCGGGGAAATCACGGAACGGGAACCGAGTAACGGGTATCTGATCTTCCAGGGAGGGATACCGGAGGTGGAGGAATTCATCTCTCGGTACAGGCGGTAAACAGATCGCTCCCGGGCGGGGCAGTTACCCCCGCCCGGGAGGCGAGACACTACTGGATGGCAAGCAGTTCCACTTCGAAGATCAGCACGGCATTGGGCGGGATAACTCCACCCGCACCCGCCTCACCATAGGCCAACGCAGGAGGAATCACGAGTTCCCACTTTGATCCAACGCCCATCAACTGCAAGGCTTCGGTCCAGCCCCGGATGACGCCGTTGACCGGAAATGTGGCCGGTTGTCCGCGCTTAATGGAGCTGTCGAATTCCGTACCATTGATCAACTTGCCGACGTAGTGCGTAGTCACCGTGGATGATGCCGTCGGTTTCTTTCCTGCGCCCTGTGTGATGACGCGGTATTGCAGGCCGCTGGGCAGGGTGGTGACACCCGGCTTTTTGCTGTTTGCGGCGAGGAAGGCATCTCCCTCGGCGCGGTTCTTCTCACCCGCCATGCGTGCGTTCTCCTGTTGTCTCTTCTGCAGATCCGCCTGGAATGCCGTCATTGTCTCCTGCACTTGCGCATCCGACATCAGGCGTGCTGCACTGTCCACCGATGCATCCATGATCCCACGCAACAGCGCTTGCGGGTTGACCTCAACCGAATCGCGCTTGATATTCCGGCCGAAGTTCAGCCCGATGCTGTAGCTGATCTTGTCCTTCTGTGTTTCGAGTTTCACATTTTTCTCACTGGCGTTTTGACAACCCGTTAGCCCGACCACTAGTGCTGCGGCCCAGAATGCGTTCATGGGATTCCTCATCGTGTATGGAAGATTGCTTCTGAACTGCGTAATGTACAAACTCCTTTTCTCAGAACCAATACGCTGTGTGCCTGCCGGCCCTCCCGGGGCCCGCTGACGACCTACCAGCGCCGTTCGCCTGTGGAAGAGGAGAACGAGTCCAGCTTCTGCACGGGTTTCCTCTTGCGCGGTGCCTCCATCGGTCCCTTCCTGCGGTTCGGACTCTGATGGGAATATGACGAATGCTGATGGGGCTTCACCGGCTTGCGCGGCTCCGCGGAAGTATGTCCGGCGGGAGATTCAGTGCTTGCAGGCAGACCCGCGTACTGTTGAACCGTAAACCGTTTTCCGATGAATTGTTCAATCCGGCGGAGGTACTGCTGCTCGTCCGGCGCGACAAATGTCAATGCCGATCCGGTCGCTCCGGCTCTCCCGGTTCGCCCGATGCGATGGATGTAGTCCTCCGCATACTGCGGAACATCGAAGTTGATGACGTGCGAGATCCCGGAGACGTCAATTCCGCGCGCCGCGATATCGGTGGCGACGAGAACGCGGACCTTGCCCTGACGGAAGCCTTCCAGGGCACGTTCGCGCTGGCCCTGTGTGCGGTCCGAATGGATGGCTACGGCAACGATCCCACGCTGGTCCAGCCGCCGCGTGATCTTGTCGGCGCCGTGCTTGGTGCGCGAGAAGACGAGGATGCTCTCCATCTTTTCCGTTTGCACGGCATGGACCAGGAGATCCATTTTGCGGTCTTTGCCGACGGCATAGAAGTGCTGCTCGATGGTCTCCGCAGGATTGCGCCGTCCCCCGGCTTCAACAGTCTGCGGATCGTTAAGGATGCTGGCGGCCATGCTGGCGATATCAGTGGATATGGTGGCCGAAAACAGAAGCGTCTGCCGCTTTTTGGGTATTGCTCCCACGATCTTACGGATATCATGGATGAATCCCATATCCAGCATGCGATCGGCCTCATC
>PMCM01000239.1 GCA_003154155.1 Ignavibacteriota bacterium
CGCACCAAGACCCGATGGGGAAAATTCCGCCCCTGGCGTTTGTGGTCCGCAGTCCCGTTTGCCGTGATGTTTGTTCTGGCGTTTACCACCCCGGACTTCACGCCAACATGGAAACTCGTCTATGCGTATGCGACCTATATCCTGCTGATGACGGTCTACTCCATGAACAATCTGCCGTATTCGGCCCTGAACGGCGTCATGACGGGAGACGTGAATGAGCGCACGAGCCTTTCATCCTACCGGTTCTTTTTTGCCATGGCAGCCTCATTTGTGGTCCAGGGGCTGACGCTGCCGATGGTTGCCAAGCTGGGAAACGGGAACACGGCGAAAGGATGGCAGCTGACGATCGGTGTGTTTGCCGCGATCAGCGTGGTGTGCTTCATTATTACGTTCCTGAGCGCCCGGGAGCGGATTCTGCCCGATCCGAAGCAGAAATCCTCGCCGAAGCAGGACTTTGCGGATCTCCTGAAGAACGCCCCGTGGATTTCCATGTTCACCCTGACGCTCTTTCTGTTCATCACGCTGGCGTTATGGGGGAGCGCGACGTTCTACTATTTTACGTACTACGTCAACAAGGATGCGCTCTTTTCGTTCCTGCAATCGCTGGGGCTGGTCACATCAACGTCCGCCGACGCCGGGCTCTGGCACCGGACCCTGGATGCGTTTGGGCTCGTCGCCACCGAAGACCGTCACAATGTGGCGTCGGTCGGCTTCAGCCTGTTCAATATGAGCGGACAGTTGGTGATGATCCTGGGTGTCCTGAGCTCAAAAGCCCTGTCGGTGCGGTTTGGTAAGAAAAAGGTGTTTCTCATCGGACTCTCCTTTACGACATTGTTTACCGTCATGTTCATCCTCCTGCCCGCGAATGCCATCGGGCTCACGTTTGGGCTCAACATTTTGAAGTCGCTCGCCTACGGCCCGACGATCCCCTTGCTCTGGGCGATGATGGCGGATGTTGCGGACTATGCCGAATGGAAGACGAGGCGGCGTGCGACGGGTGTTGTGTTCGCCGGGATCGTGTTCGCCCTCAAGGCGGGACATGGACTCGGAGGTGCCATCTGCGGTTGGTTCCTCGCCGCATACGGCTATGCGCCCAATGCCGTTCAGTCAGAGCACGCCCTCTTCGGCATCCGAATGACAGCGAGTGTCTTCCCGGCAGTGACGTTTTTTATCGGTGTCGCCGCCCTTGGGTTTTACGGGATCTCGAAGAAGCTGAATCTGCAGATACAGGACGAACTGGCCGAACGCCGGAAGTCCTTTAGCGCCGGATGATCGCCGAGACGGTCATGGGTCCGGCCGCGCATGGGTGCGTCCCGGACCGCAACAGGGCGCTCAACGTGGTGGCATTTCATAGAGTGAAGAACGATATTCTGCTCATCCGTTCTTGCCGCCATCACCGCAGTTCATAGCAGAGTAGGAGCGTGGGGAGTGACCGCAAAAGGAAAGCACATGAAAAAAACCACAATTGAAGATGTTGCCAAGCGTGCCAGGGTGTCGAAAGGCACGGTTTCCGCTGTGATCAACGCGAAGAACTCCGTCAAGGCGGGGACGCGGGATCACATTCTTGAAGTCATGAAAGAGCTTAACTTCCGTCCCCGCGGAGTCGCACGCAATCTGAAAAACGGTACCCCGGATAACAGCATTGCGCTCATCATCAAGGACATGAGTTACCCATTTTACACGACCATAGCTGCGGGCGCGAAGGAGTTTGCGAACAGCAAGGGGTATTCCCTGATCGTTGCAGCCTCCGATGACGATCACACCTGCGAGAAGCAGCTCTCGCATCTCTTTTCCGCAAAAGATATCAAAGGAACGATCATTGCCCCCATCGTGCAGGGCGCTGCGGAGATCGAACATCTGTTCAAGCTGAAGATGATCAATTATCCTTTCGTGCTGCTGGAAGACGTGCGCGGGATACAGGCGAACGTTGTTGCTGTGGACAACATCAAGGCCATCAAACGTGCGGTGAAGTATCTGATCAGCTCGGGTCACGAGAAGATCGTGCACTTCGCGGGCCCCCCCCAATCGTCTCACACCCAGGAGCGGATCGAGGGGTTCCGTTATGCATTTAGCGAAAGCACCCTGGCGTTTAACAAGGAGATGATCGTTTCTGTCGGTTCCCACTATGACGAATGCTATACGAAGACGATGGAGTTTTTCAAGAACAGGGAACGGGAAGACTATCCCACGGCAATCGTCTGTTTCAATGACCATCAGGCTCTCGCAGTCATGATGGCGTTGAAGGAGCTTGGAATTCGTGTTCCCGAAGATATCTCCATTGTCGGCAACGATGACATCTACTACGCGAAGATTTATCCCATTCCGTTGACGACCATCCGCGCCCCGCAGGAGGAAATCGGCAAACGCGCAGCGGAGATTCTTATCCGGAACATCGAATCATCGACGCTTTTGCCTGTGGAACGGGTTGTGCTCGACACTGAGTTCGTCGTCAGGGAGTCATCCAGGGTTCTGACCGATTGAATGAGGGGGCGAGAGGAATGCCGAGAACTTATAATTCGCGATTAAACCGGTTCAAATGGCATTGAACTGTTACTCGTGTATCATTCCGGGTGGCAAACGGAGCCCGGCTTGGAAATGAACGGATCACCTATCGCAAAGAAGTACATCATGAAGGCAACCTTATGTTGAGCAAGTATTTTCGGAATGTCGAAAAGCCGATCCCGTTCGAAGGGAAGGGTTCCAAGAATCCGCTGGCGTTCAAGTATTACAACAAAGAACAGCGGGTCGGCGCCAAAACGATGTCGGAGCATCTCCGTTTCTCCGTGGCGTATTGGCACTCTTTCATGGGGACCGGCAGTGACATGTTTGGAAGCGCCAGTCTGGCCCGCGAATGGCACAAACCGGCAGCCCCGCTTGACCGCGCCAAAGCCACGATGGAAGCCGCCTTCGAGTTCTTTCAGAAGCTCGGCATTGACTACTATTGCTTTCATGACCGGGATATCGCCCCTGAAGGTGAAACCTTTTCCGAGACGTGCAGGAATCTGGAGACGATGGTTCAGTACGCCAAGCAACTCCAGAAGGATACCGGCGTCAAGCTGCTCTGGGGAACGGCGAACCTCTTCAGCAATCCGATCTACTCCCAGGGTGCGGGAACAAGCCCGAGTGCGCATGTCATGGCCCTCGCCGGCGCTCAGGTCAAGAACGCTCTCGATGCCACGAAAGAGCTTGGCGGAGAGAACTACGTGTTCTGGGGAGGGCGCGAAGGGTACGAGACCCTGCTCAACACCGACATCCGGCAGGAACAGCAGCAAATGGCCCGGTTCCTCAGCATGGCCGTGGACTACAAACGTGCGATCGGATTTGGCGGACAATTTCTCATCGAACCCAAGCCCGCCGAGCCCACCAAGCACCAATACGATTCCGACGCCGCAGCAACACTGAATTTCCTCCGGCAGTACGAGCTTCTCGACCACTTCAAGCTGAACATTGAAGCCAATCATGCCACGCTTGCCGGTCATACCTTCGAACATGAACTTGCCGTGGCGTCGGCCGCAGGCAAGCTCGGGAGTGTGGATGCCAATCGCGGTGATCTGCTGCTCGGATGGGATACGGATCAATTCCCCACGGATCTCTACAGCACCACGATGGCGATGATCGTGATCCTGAATCAGAACGGGCTCGGGAGCGGCGGGCTAAATTTCGACGCCAAGGTGCGCCGGAGTTCCACCGACCCGCTGGATCTCTTCTATGCGCACATCGGCGGCATGGATTCCTTTGCCCGCGGGCTTCTGATTGCGCAGCGCATCATTGACGAGAAAGTCTTAAGCGCGTTCATTGCCGGACGGTACAGCAGTTTCGGATCGGGCATCGGGGCGCAGATGATGTCCGGAAAGGCCGGACTGGCGGATGTCGAGAAATGGGTGCTCACACAGCCGCATCCGGTGCTTCCCAGTGGCCGCCAGGAAATGCTCGAGAATATGGTCAATGACTATCTTCAATAGGACTAAAGACGGAGATCCGGTTATGAAAAACTCATTTGGTCTTATTGCGGCAACGACATTGTTGCGGGTCGCACACACCGGCCGGCGGTTGAGCAAAAGCGCCATTGTCCTTGCGGCGGTCCTGGTGTTCGGGATGACCCAGGCGTGCATGGCGACGGGGACGATCAGGGGGACGGTATATGACAAGACCACCAAAGACAAGCTTCCGGGCGCAAACGTCATCGTCAAGGGGACCAGCGTCGGCGCAGCCACCAACCTGGACGGTTTCTACCTCATTCGCAATGCTCCGTCAGGCGTCCAGACGCTGACGATCGCCTACGTCGGGTATGTGTCGACCAGCGTCACCGTGACGATCCCCGAAGGAGGCACTCTCGATCATGATGTTTTCCTCGCCTCGACGACTATCGAGGGATCAGAGGTCCTGGTCACCGCTCAATCCCAGGGACAGCTGCAGGCGATCAACCAGCAACTCTCCTCCGACAAGATTGTCAGCGTCGTTTCCGAAGCCAAGATACAGGAGCTGCCGGATTTCAACGCGGCACAGGCGATCAGCCGGTTGCCGGGAGTATCGACGTTGCAGAGTTCAGGAGAAGCCAACAAAGTCGTGATCAGGGGATTGGCTCCCCAGTACAACGAAGTGGCCGTCGGCGGCATCACACTCGCGGCAACGGGAAGCACTCAGATTGGCGCGGCTTCGCAGGGCGGCACGAACTCATCCGGATCGATCAGCTCCGACCGGAGTGTCGACCTCACGATGATCACCCCGTATATGATCAAGACCGTGGAGGTTTACAAATCGTTGACGCCGGATATGAATGCAAATGCGATCGGCGGTTATGTGAACATGGAATTGCGGGAGGCGCCGGAAGGGTTCAAATCCGACATCCTGGCACAGTCCGGCTACACTCAGAAAAGCGGCAAGTATGGCAATTACCGGTTCGTTGCTGCCGCGAGCGACCGCTTCCTTGACGATGACTTGGGGGTATATCTACTGGCAAATGCCGAGAGCTATGATCGTAATGCGGACAATATGAATGCAACCTACACTCCCCAGAGCAGTATCGTTCAGGCCGATGGCTTCAGGCCTGTCATTGTGACGAACGTAACGCTCAATCGGCACATAGAAACCAGGAAGCGATATGGCGGGAACCTGATACTCGACTACAAGCTGCCGTCGGGCACCATCAAGATGGTCAATGTCCTGAGCCGCCTGTCCTCGGACTACCAGGACAACCAGACGATCATGGACTATCAGTTTCACAATCTCAACTTCAGGTACAGGCAGGGACTGAACAAGACGGACATGGCGGTGAATTCTCTCGAGTACGCGAACGACTTTGGCTTCATGTCGGCGGTGGTCAAGGCCGCCAATACGTACTCCCGAAACTACACTCCCGGGCTTCCTCAGTTCGATTTCTCCCAGACAGGTGGAATACCGGGATCGACGGTCGTGAATGCCAAGCCGGAGGAGCTCGTGCCTTCCATCAACTACCTGGGGGCTTCGAAGATCTATCTGAACAATGTCAGCTTGTTCAGCGCTGCGTACAAACAGAACGACCAGGTGGGGAAGATCGATTTGAAGGTTCCGTTCAGCATCGAGGGAATCACATCGGGATCGATCAAGGTGGGGGGCGAACTTCGCAACAGCCTGCATACGAACGACCAGGGCACCCCGTTTGCCACACTGAAGCCGGGCTCTCCGATTGCATCGGCACTTGTGAACCTGGTCAAGCAGCAGTATGGTTTGGTCCTCGACTCCGCGGCAGGTGCATTTCCGGGCACGAATTTCACAACAAGTGACGGCAAGCTGACCGATTCGTTCCTCGATAACCGGTTCGGTGCCATGCTCTGGGCCAATAATCCAGCGGTGTTGAATGGTGTCATCAATCTCCTCGAGAATACTCCTTCGATCAATGCGGTCAACGCCAGTGGGAGCAACGCGGGTGGCTGGTTTGATGGAGCCTACCAGCGTCTGCCAAACACGTACCGGTATCTCGAGAAATATTATGCTGCGTACCTCATGACGTCGCTGAACATAGGTGAGGATGTGTCGATCGTGGGCGGCGTGCGCTGGGAAGAAGTGAAGTCGTACTTTGACGCATTCAACCTCTCGGACGGCCGTGATGCGACTCACCAGGCCGTCGATACGGTCTCCGCGCATCCCGGGAATCGCTATCTGCTCCCCATGGTGCAGGCGAAATATGATGTGATGCCGTGGGCCGATGTGCGATATTCGTATACGCAGACCCTTGCCCGGCCGGATTATCACCAACTCTCGCCGCACTTCAACATGGACTATACCCAGTCCAACGTGTGGGCCGGGAATCCACGGCTGGTTCCTGCGGAAGCCATCAACCACGACGTGTTCATTACGCTCCACGGCAATGAGCTGGGGCTCCTCTCGTTGGGCGGGTTCTACAAGGAGATCAGGAATTTCACGTTCTACACGCAATACGCGCTGCATACTACCGCGCCGGCAGGGCTTGACTCGGTGTTGTCGTACAGTGTACGGACGAACAGCGGGGTGATCCATCCCAAAGATGGTGCCCAGCTCTACACGTACGTCAACAGCCCGTACACTGCATACGTGAGAGGGCTGGAGGTTGACTTCCAGACCCGCTTATGGTATTTGCCTGAGCCGCTCAACGGGATCGTGCTGGGAGCCAACTATACGCATATCAGCTCGAGCGCAGTGTATCCGTGGAGAAACGACACCACGATCATTATTCCGCCACGCACGACGAAAGTCATTACCCTTGACCGCACACGGTCCGGCCGCCTGATCAACCAGCCGGATGACGTATTGAACGCCTATATCGGCTACGACTACGAAGGATTCTCGGGGCGCCTGTCGTTCCTGTTCCAGGGCAACTCTGTGAGCAACATCGGGGCCTTCGCCGAGCAGGACGGTTTTACGAACGACTATTTCCGGATGGATGCTTCGGTGCGGCAAAAGCTCCCCTGGCCCGGGCTGCAGGTGTTTCTTGACGTCACCAATCTCAACAACCGGATGGACCAGTCGACACAGGCATCGATCAACGGGTTCACCATTCAGCAGAATTATGGCCTCACGGCCAGCATCGGAATCAGATATAGTATGTAATACGCATGTGAAGTCGTACGGCAAATCATCATACCATCGGAGGTGTACTATGAAGAAATGTGCTTGGGCGATGTTACTCGTCGCAATGTTCTTCCCGGCTCTCGTATTGGCGCAAACGGATACCGTGGACGTCATTGACTTCTTCACGACGGGTGGGGGAGAAGGAACACTCAATGCCGCGGTTGCTGCGAAAGTGGCTGCCGGGACTCTGTCCAACACGGTGTTCCGGTTGAAACCGTATGGTCTGTATGTCCTCAGCTCAACGATCACGGTCCCGGCGGGGAAGAAACTGACCATCGTTGCCCCCGATCCGGGAACAACGCAGGAAACCGCTCCGCCAATGATCTGCTGGACGCCCAGCAGCGGCGTCAACACGACGTTCAATTTCGACTGCTATGGTGACGTCTACCTGAAGAACATCTGGCTCCTATACGCCACCACCAACACGGACGGACTTGGTACGCAGGTTGGCTCAGCGTTCGAGATCGATCAGGATACCACGGATAATGTCAACAACGCCGTCTTCGATAACGTGATCTTTGACTATGCCCCCATCTCGAACGGCGGCGGGTCTGTCACCGTAACGGCGGCACATGCCCGGTTGAAATTTACGAACTGCTACTTTAAGAACAACACGGACACACATTTCCGGTACTACGGGCGGGCCGTGTCGTTCCCGTACAACACCCAGGGTTGGCATATTGACAGCCTCTCGTTCGAGAACACGACGTTTGCCAACATTGGCTATGTGTACATGCAGGAGGGCGCCGAATACGCAGACTACGTGAGTTTCAACCATTGCGACTTCCTGAATACCGTGATGTACACAGAGGAATCGGGATGGTGGAACTGGCTCTCCATTACGAACTCCGTATATGTGAATCCGTATATGTTCGGCTATATACCCGGAGCCGATGGCACGACGCCGGTAGGAGGCGCCCTGAATATCGACAGCATCGGTACGTCGAATTTCAACTTCCTGGTGCCGTTCACCGAATCCCAGAGGCACATTCTCTTTGCCAACAACAGCTACTACGTCGAGCAGTGGCTACGGGATTATTATGCCGGAGGGAACCGGTACAGCGACACGGCGACCACCTGGAAACCGCAAGCGCAGCCGATCATGAGTGCAAAGACGCTCGCCTTCTTCAACAACAAGGCACAGTGGCCGTACCTCTCCATGGTGAATGTCTACGATTCAACGAATCCAGGGTTTCTCATTCCGCCGACGAACCAGGATGGGATCAAGAGCTTCTTGGTGCGCAAGTGGACGGACAACTCCGATACCACATGGGCTTTCAACCCCAATGACGATATCAATCAGAAGTGGCCGATGAGTGAACAGCTGCGCTTCACCAACACAAAATGCAAGACCGGCGCAATGGGCGGGTTCCCGCTTGGAGACCTGTTCCGGTGGTGGAACAGCCTGCCGGCCACGTATTCGGGTTGGAAAGCCCAGGCTTCAACGGAACACCAGAACATTTTGTCAATGCTCACGAACGGCGTGACTGCCGTGGACGAGAATCCTGTCGGCCGTCCGCTGGACTATGCATTAGGCCAGAACTATCCGAATCCATTCAATCCCAGCACGCAGATCGACTACACGCTGCCACAAAGCGGCCAGGTGACGTTGAAGGTCTTTAACGTTCTCGGCATGGAAGTCGCGACCCTCTCTTCGGGGGTCCAGGACGCCGGGAGGCACCTGGTCACATTTGACGCCGCCAAGCTCGCGAGCGGCGTGTACTTCTACAGACTCGAAGCTAACAATGTCTCATTGACCAAGAAGATGGTATTTATGAAATAACCGATTCGTCAAGCGCTCTCCCGCCCATGTGGCATGATGGACGGGAGAGGCTTGACGGGGTACCGAGATCGCACGGCATCGAAGGGAGGTGACGAGGAAAGACTTTGACGATCTATCGAAGTGTTGCAATTGCTTTCCGCAGTGAAGTGATCCACAGCTCCTCTAACTAGCAAAACTCCATCAACCAATTCCGTGGAGGTCTTCGTATGAAAAAGCTCTTCTGGTTCAGTGTGGTGGGAGCTCTCTTCCTGGTGCTGGGGGTGAGCCCTCTGGCCGCCCAGGAAGTCGTGTTCAGTATCGCACCGACTCCTACGCCGGCGTCCGGTGCTTCTAACGGCGGTTTCGCGTGGCTGGATGTGAATGGCGACGGTTTGCAGGATGTCTTCATCCCACCCAACAATGTTCTCATCAATCATCTCACCTATTTTACGCAGGTGGCAACCACAAAGACGGCAGCTCTCTCCAATAGTGTGAACTCCGTCGGTGGGCTTTTCGCCGACATTAATGGCGATGGCGTTCCTGATCTGTGGTCGACGAACAACGCCGCCCCGCAAACGGGGCTGTTCTACGACAGCCTTGGCACGTACGTCCCTGCAACCAACGTTGGCAGCCTTGCGAGCGCAGGTGCCACGGGAAGTGTGTTCCAGGGTATGGCAGTGGCGGATATCGATCACAGCAACTACCTGAGTGCTGCATGGGCCTATTTTGGGTCGGGGACCTGGGCTGACGGAGCTATTTTGCCCCGGGGTACCGGTATCGAGCTGCTGAAGGGAGGTCCGTCCGGCTTCACGCGGGTAGGCAAAGGAGCAACGGCCGGGAATCTGGCCATCGATACCACCCGTGCGTTTGAGACCTGGGATGTCCACTTCATCGATGCAAACAACGATGGTTATCAGGATCTGTTCATGCCGAGCTTCCGGCATGGGTTCAACCCGTTTGACATCGCGGTCGACTCCATCGGTGCCAAGAAAGGGAGTACCCTGTTCCTGAACGATGGCACCGGCAAGTTCTACATCCCGAATGCAACAACGCTTGGCCGCACGCTCTATGCGCTCGATTCCCTCTCCGCGGCCAAGGTGTACTATGGCAGGGCCGTGGCAGACACCGGAATCATCGTTGATGATACCGTGCGCCACTTCAACGCCATCGGCAGCCAATGGGGCGATCTGAACAACGATGGCAATATTGATCTGCTGTTGACCGGAACTGAGGCCAATAACTATGACGGCCTGCGAAGAGCAACGAACATTGTCCTCCTCTATGGAAAGGGAGACGGGACATTCACATTTAAGTGGAACGGGACAAACATCGTTGACGCAGGATTGCCGACGTCGGGCAGTATCCGGGCGTGGGACATCGGCGACTACAACAATGACGGGATCCAGGATATCTACGCAAGCACGACCTTCGGTACTACCCGTTTGTTCCGGGGCAACGGCGATGGCACGTTCACCGAAGTGACAAACCAGGACAACGTGACAACCGCGAGTGGCGGGCGGGCCGGAGGCCTTGTCGATTACAACAACGACGGCTTCCTGGATATCTACAATTATACCGGACTGAACTCGGTGTTGCAGATGAACAGTGGCAACTCGAACCACTGGATCGGCTTCACGCCCGTCGGCAAGGGCCATAACATGAATGCCATCGGCGCGCGTTTCACCGTGTACACGCAGGGCAATTCGTACAAACAGTACCGCTGGATCAAGGCAGAAGGCGATGCGGCGGGTCACGGCGATATGAGAGCGCTCTTCGGTATCGGCATCAACACATCCATCGACAAGGTCGATGTGTTGTGGCCTGATGGCACGACCGCTACGTATACAGGGCTCGGCGTCGACAGATATTGGACAGTCAAGGAAGGTTCGGCCGTCCCAGGCGCGCCGGTACTTACCTCACCGGCCAATGGGGCGGTTGCTGCAGCTGCGGCGGACACGCTGAAGTGGAGTGCGGGGACCAGTGCACTTGCATACAATGTCCAGGTGTCTCTGGATCCGACATTTACGAAAAAGTCGCTGCTGGCAGTCAATGCAACAGTGTCCGGCACCAGCTATGCGTATTTGCTTGGCGCCGCCACGAAGTATTACTGGCGTGTTGCTGCGATCAACGGTGGCTTTACGACCCCGTTTACCGCGGCCAATAACTTCACCACAGCAGGTAGCGCAGCGGCGACCGTTCCTACGCAGGTTGCGCCGCCCAACAAGGGCACGAACCAGCCCTCCCTGCTTTCGCTTAAAGTCCGCAGGGCGGCAGATGCATCACGGTATCAGTGGCAGGTGTCGTCCTTGCCGACGTTTGGCGTGCTCTTCGCCAATGATTCGACGGCTGATACGACTTACGCAGGGACATTTACCGGCGGCCAGACGTTCTACTGGCGCGTGCGCGGAATGAATGATCTTGGCGCGTCCGCATACTCCGCCATCGATACGTTCACCGTCATGACACCGCCGGGCAAAACGACACTCGTCGCGCCGGCGAACAGCGCGGTCAACATCATCTCGGATAGTGTCTTCTTCTTCTGGAGGCCGGTGAGCGGTGCGGCAAGCTACAACCTGCAGCTGTCGACCATAAGCTCATCTGTTACCTATTCCACGACGGATACGACGTACAGGGTCAACGGCCTCGCAAAACTGACCAACTACACGTGGAAGGTTGAGGCCATCAACGTGGGTGGCACGAGCTACTTCACCCCCGCCTTCTCCTTTACGACTGTTCCGGCGGCTCCTGCCGCTCCTTCACTGGTTGCACCCGCAAGCGCAGCTGCCAGCGTGAACCGGGCAGCACGATTCATCTGGAAGGCCTCGGTGAACGCAAACAAGTACCGGCTCCAGGTCGGATTGGACAACGCGTTCGTCACCGTCGTGACAGACACGTTGGTCCTCGATACGACCGCGGTGCTTGCAAAAGCGTTGGATGCGAACACTGACTACTACTGGCGTGTCAATGCTCAGAACTACGGCGGCGCTGGTGCGTGGTCAGCTGCACAGCTGTTTACCACGGGAACGCTTCTTGCTGTTGAAGAACCCAAAGAGGGTCTCCCCGGAGAGTTTGCGCTGCTTCAGAACTACCCGAACCCCTTCAACCCGTCGACCATTATCCGCTACGACGTGCCGAAGAGTGCCCATGTCAAGATCATGATCTACGACATTCTCGGCAGGGAGGTCGCCACGCTCGTGAACGGCACGCTGGCGCCGGGACGGTTCAATGCAACGTGGAACGCCTCGGGGCTTGCCACCGGCGTGTATATCTACAGGATGGAAGGCACTCCGGCTGATGGCTCCAAGAGTTTCACGGAAGTCAAGAAGCTGATGCTTATAAAGTAGTTGTCTGTTGGGCATGATGACAGCCCGCTCGTTGCCAACGGGCGGGCTGTTTTGTGTTAGACATCTGCGGGTTCCTGACAAAGGAGTAGCTTTCCATGGGCAGAATCTCTCACCGCGATTTACCGGCACGTGACGCGCGCGCGCGCCGGATCGGCCTGGGGTGCCTCCTGATATTCATGGCGTGGAGTGCATCACTCCTTGCTCAAAGTGCGGTGCCACCCCCTCACCTGAAGAAGCAGGGGACCGCAACGCAACTCATCGTTCACGGTACACCGTTCCTGATGCTGGGGGGTGAGTTGGGGAATTCCAGCGCGTCGGACGCCGCCTATATGGCCGCGGTCTGGCCGAAACTGCGGACGATGCACGTCAATACCATCCTCATGCCGGTGTACTGGGAACTCATCGAACCGAAGGAACATCAGTTCGATTTCACGCTTGTCGACAACCTGATCGCCTCGGCCCGCACAAATGATCTTAAGATCGTCGTCCTGTGGTTCGGCTCGTGGAAGAATAGCATGTCGT
This sequence comes from Ignavibacteriota bacterium, assembly GCA_003154155.1. Lineage (GTDB taxonomy): Bacteria > Bacteroidota > Ignavibacteria > UBA10030 > UBA6906 > Fen-1255. Next base: position 12,715 of record PMCM01000239.1, read on the forward strand.
GCTATGCGCCCCTCTGGGTCAAAACGGATCAGAAACGCTTTCCGCGTGCGCGCATCCAGGACGGCAAGGCTCTTGACATACTTTCGCCGTTCAGCGACGAGAATAGGAACGCTGATGCGAAGGCGTTTGCCCGCCTGATGAAACATCTCCGAGAGTTCGATGGGGAACAGCAAACAGTTGTGATGATCCAGGTGGAAAACGAAATTGGCATGATCCCCCAGGCGAGGGACTACAGCCCGGAGGCGGAGGAGGCGTTTGGGCGGCAGGTTCCCGCCCCGCTGATGACATATTTGCAGAAGAACAAGACCACGTTGACTGACGAATTGCAGCAGGCGTGGAACAGCGCAGGCCTGAAAACATCGGGAACGTGGGAACAGGTCTTCGGTGCGGGTATGCCCACCGATGAAATATTCATGGCCTGGCATTTTGCCCGCTATACAGACTACATCGCAGAGGCAGGAAAGAAAGAGTACCCGCTTCCGATGTACGTGAATGCGGC
>PMCM01000041.1:0-17801 GCA_003154155.1 Ignavibacteriota bacterium
CGGATGATGGCCTTCCGGAGGGAAGGGATGCCTTCCGTCGGGGTGTACTTGATGTCGCCGGTGTTCAGCTTCGCGGCGGATGCGAGGATGGCGTTGATCGGTGCCTTATTCTTGGGCTCGCCGGCGCCCAGGTGGATGACCGCTTCGCCGCGATCCCGGAGCAGCCGCGCTTGTTCGTTCATGGCAAGCGTCGGAGACTCGGCGATTGAACGTGCCAGTTGACTGATACCCATGAAAGACTGCACCTCCTGATGCGCGGATTGACGATGAACGGCATGGCGCGGCCGGCACACATCGGAAGGCCGCACGCACGTGGAGAAAGGAATTTGCGGAAGAACTGTGAGAGTGAATCTAGGAAAAGTTGTTCTGGGAAGCAAGGAAAACGGGGGAAAGGCGCGCCGGGATGAACGACGCTGACCGATATTCTCCCGCTGGCGAATATTGACCGCGCACGGGGGGCATGGAACCCCGGAGTGGGTTGATTTGCAGATCCTGGTTGATGCCATGTTGGCATGCCTATTGCACGCCTCATGACCACCAGATCTGTTGGGCAGAGGCGCGCCCATCGTTCATTTTCAAATTCCCGGAGGTACTTTCGCATGAAAAGAACTGCTCTACTGTCGCTTGTAATCCTGTTCGTCCTCGCCGTGACGTCGATCTATGAAGGGTGCAAAAAGAGCGACAGCGGTCCGACGGAACCGGGCCAGTCCTCTATCCAGGCCAATGGCACCATGACTCCCCTGTCGCGCACCCAGGCCCAGGGCACGCTGTTCGTCAACGATGCCGACGGGAACGCGGTCGTCGGATTGACCTCATCCAATATCACCGTCCGCCTTCGCTGGGGAACCGCCCTGGTCGCAGTGACCGATTCGTTGGCCGGCCAGGCCGTGCTCCAGACAGTTTCCTCGTCGGGCAGGAACATTGCTGCTGCAATGACCATGGACTACAGCGGCAGCATGTATGCTGGCCCATATGACTCTGTTGCACTGAAGTACAAACGCATTCTCAACATGGAAAGCGCAGTGAAAACGTTCGTTAACGCCATGGGGACGAATGACAAGATGGAGATCGTCAAGTTCGGCAGCTACAACGCCATCAACGTGATCCAGGCATTCACGTCCAGCAAAACCCTGCTGCTGCGCGCGGCCGACACGCTTTCGTTTGACCGCAACAACACGGCCCTCTATGGTTCGATCGTGCAGAGCATTCTCGACGCAAAGGGACAGTCGTCCACCAGCTATGCGCGTGCAGTAGTTGCGTTTACCGATGGCGGCGAAAACGATTCCCAAGTCACACGCGACTCTTTGTTCCGGGCAGCGCGGCGGAACGGCATCCCCGTGTATACGGTGGGCCTGCTGGACAGTGTCTACCATACCACCCCTCCAGGCGGATACAGCGAAGAGAAGGACCTGGTGCAAATCGCCGACTCGACCGGCGGCTTCTACTTCTATGCTCCGAGCGGCACGCAGCTGGCGCAGATCTATCAACGGATCAGCGGCCAGCTCTCCAATTCCTACCAGGTTACCATCGTCTGGCCGTCCACCGGACTGCCTCTCACCGGTACGGTCGTTACCGTGGTCATTACCGTGACGTACAACGGAGTGGTGGCAACATTCACACGGCAGTACTCGATACCCTGATAGCGGCACGTTGTGAAATGGTCTCATGCCCGATCCGCGCATTGGCGCGGGTCGGGTTTTTTTGTTACCTTATGTCACTTTTCAAACGATCTGCCAACCTTCCCCGGATGCTCTCCATGGCTCAACCATTGGTCCAACACTGCGCAAACCTCCTGAAACGCCACAAGATCGAGATCGTCGATCTTAAATGCATCGATCTGACCGGGTACTTGCATCACATATCCCTGCCGGTGCATCCGCAGCTGCTCCAGAAACTCGTGACGGAGGGGGTCGGGTTCGACGGCTCCAGTTACGGATTCAGCCGGGTAGAAAATAGCGATATGGTCCTGATTCCTGACCTCAGCACCGCCGTGCTGGACCCGTTCCGCACCGCGCCCACGTTAAGCTTCTATGCCAACATCTTTCTTACGGATGCCGACCGTACCCCCTTTTCCCAGGATGGGCGCGCACTGGCACGCCGGGCCGAAGAGATGCTCCGCAAAGCGATCGGCGTGGATACGTCGCTCTGGGGTCCGGAATTCGAATTCTACATCTTCTCCCACGTGAAGTTCGACACGCGCACCTCGGCATCGTTCTATGAGGTGACCCACGCCGAAGAATTCTTCAAGAACGCGTATCATGCCGCAAACCCGTTCGATGTCTACGACGATTTCCGCGATGAAGCGTCGGCGCTCCTGAAACGTTTCGGGATCAGCGTCAAGTACCATCATCATGAGACGGGGGAACGCGGGCAGCAGGAGATTGAAACGCACTTCACCGGTCTCCTGGCCACCGCCGACAACATTGTCACCACCAAATATGCCCTCTTCAATTTCGCCCGGCAGAAGGACCTGTTCATCACCTTCATGCCCAAACCGATGTACCACCAGGCAGGCAACGGCATGCACCTGCACATGTACCTGACACGCGGCGGAAAAAATGCATTCTACAAAAAAGGGGAGTACGGCAATGTCAACGAACTCGGCCGGTACTTCATCGGCGGCATGCTGAAGCACGGCCCCGCACTCTCGGCCTTTACCAATCCTTCCACCAATTCCTACAAGCGCCTGGTCCCGGGCTTCGAAGCACCGGTGGCGCTCACCTACGGCACGGGGAATCGCGCATCCGCCATCCGAATCCCCAAGTATGTGTCGAACCCGGAGGAAACCCGGTTCGAATACCGGCCGCCGGATGCAACCGCAAATCCGTACCTCTGCCTCTCGGCCATGTTGCTGGCCGGAATCGACGGCGTGCTGAACAAGGTCGACCCGGTCAAGGAGGGCTACGGACCGTTCGACAGGAACATCATTGACGAGACCTCGCTGGGCCACGTGCATTTCCTCCCCCGCAACCTGGAGGAAGCCCTGGACGCCCTTGCTGCTGATCAGGAATTCCTGAAACGCGGAAATGTGTTTTCGCAGGAACTGATTGACCAGTGGGTGAGTTTAAAGGAGAAAGAAATCCGGTCCATCGGCACTATGCCGCATCCATTTGAATTCAAGCTCTATTTCAACCTCTAGCCAGTGCCACTCCAACTGAATGGTTGTCCACAACAAGGCGCACAGTGCTCGTTCCTCCGAAGGAGTCCCTTCGGGACAACTATGAAAAAGATCCTCGCATGTTCAACGATGTAGTTGGAACGGCACCGCGCTCCCAACACAGGAAGGATCCGCCGTGAAGCACGCCGCCGTCCTCTGGATTATCGCGTTTCTCGTTACCGCCGCCAGTGCAATCTACCAGCGGATGACCGGGCCGACCTACCCTGTAAGCGGGAGCATCATGGTGGACGACCGGAAGATCTTCTATCGTTTCGACCGTTCCCACGGCGGGGAAGGGGATCATGAAGTGCTGATCCTGACCGGGACATCCTCGATCACCGGTGTCCTTGAATGGCGACGCCATAACTCCAACGACGCCTGGAGCTCCGCCGGAATGCTTTATCAGGATGGGGCTTTGCACGGGTCGTTGCCGCATCAGCCTCCGGCGGGCAAGCTGGACTACAGGGTGCAGCTGACGGGTGAAAAGGGTTCCGCGGTGGTGCCGGCTGAGGGGGGGGTGGTTATACGGTACAAAGGGGATGTGCCGTTGTTCATCCTCATCCCCCACATCCTGGCGATGTTCACCGGCATGCTCCTCTCAACGCGAACCGCCCTCGAGATTTTTTCACCTACTCCGCGGTATCTCCGCCTGATGGCGTGGACGATGGGCGTGCTTGCTGTGGGAGGAATGATTCTCGGGCCGGTCGTACAGAAGTTCGCGTTTGACGCGTACTGGACGGGGTGGCCCTTCGGGCACGATCTTACCGACAACAAGACGCTGGTGGCGATCATTGCATGGGCCGCCGCTGCGGTCGCCACGAGGAGAGGAAAGAACCCGAAGCCCTGGGCGATTGGCGCAGCAACCGTCACCCTCGCCGTCTTCATGATCCCGCACAGCGTGCTCGGCTCCGAGCTGGATTACAGGACCCTCGACAGCCAGCAGGGCAAGCCACCGGTGCAATTGCTGAAATAAATCAGTCGTCCTCCCCCTGCATCTCCGCCCGCTCCTGAACGAAGGCACTTCTGACGGGGGCGGGCATTTCTGCATGCACACCCCGGATCGCCTGCCAGATGATCTCGTTCAACTCCAGGTCGGGCGCGGCATCCTGCACCGCAAAATTCATCGCATCGCTCCGCGCCTGACCCACGCTCTTGGGCGGATTGATCTGGTGGATGTCATACCGGGCGGGACGCGCCGTGTATGGCGTCACGTTGGGCGTCCCGGTGAATGACCTGTACATCGGCGTGGCAGCCGCGTCATACTGCGACATGGGCGGGAGTCCCAGGATGAGCTCCATGGTGCGAACCATGGACGACGTGGAGTACATCTCGTTGTCCACCGCACCGCGGCGCACAAACGGACTGATCACCAGCGCCTCGGTGCGGTGCGCGTCCACGTGATCCGGACCGTTCTGGGCGTCGTCCTCGATGACAAAGATCGCTGACTCGTTCCAGAATCTGCTGTGACTGATCCGCTCCACGACCATGCCGACGGCAAGATCGTTTTGCGCAACGAACGCGCGCGGCGAGAGGGCGCCGGAGCGCGTCCCCTCGGTGTGATCGTTGGGCAGCTTGATGATCTGAAATTGCGGCAATATTCCGCTTTGCTCACACGCGTCGAATTCCTTCATCCACTCCCGCACCCGGTCGACGTCAGAAAACCCGAGGTCCCAGGGGTGGTAGAATGGAGCGAAGTGTCCGGCAAGCGAAGGAGTGGCGGGCCGCGCGGAATCCCCCGGCAACGCCCCGGCAAACACGAATTCACCGTAGGTCCGGTACGTTACGCCCTGGCGCATGCAATCGTCCCAGAGATAGCCCGAGGCGGGGGAGACGATATCCTCCCCTCCCTCGTAGACATATTCGCCGCCTCTCCCGCCGTATTCGGTCGGCCAGGATTTCTCCGTGTAGTCCGTGGCATAGGCCCCCATCGACCAGTTATGCCCGTCCGCGCTGACTTCCGCATCGGCATAGAAATTGTCGAGCAGCACGAACTCGTTCGCCAGCGCATGCAGATTCGGCGTCACCTCTTCGGGAAAGAGGCAGAGATGCGGATCGCCGTTGCCTTTGGCAATATCGCCGAACACCTGATCGTAGGTCCGGTTCTCCTTGATGATGTAGAAGACATGCTTGATGGGTGACGGCACCCCGTGATGCAACGGGACCGGGTTATGCTCGTCGGCCGCCACCGGGACGTTGTGTTGTTCGGAATAGCGGTTGTTCTGATAGACCTGCGCTGTGAAGAGACCGAGCGCCCCGTGATCGGGAGTAGCAATGCGCGACAGCGTCCCCTTGAACATCGACCCGATGTACTCCTCGTCCCTGCGCCGCGAAGTGGGATCGGGACCGTGCGGATTTGCCCGCGATACGAACCCCTTGCCGTTGGCCACGATCAGGTCCCCCGTCGCCGGGAGAACCCGGACACACGTGGGGTACCAGCCGACCGGGATGAAGCCGAGGGAGCGCGTCCGGCCGGGTCGCGAGACATCAAAAACGGCGAGACAGTTATTATCCGCGTTGGCCACGTACAACCGGTTGCGCGCGGCGTCGAGAGCCAGGTCATTCGGCGTACTACCGGGAGGCGCCTGGGGGAACAGCGCGGTGTTGAGTGTTTCAATGACCTTGCGCGACGGCAGGTCGATGGACGAGACGGAATTGAGATTCGAATTCGTCACCCAGAGCCGGCTGCCGTCCTCAGAAATGACCATTGCCGAGGGATGATCACCGACCTCGATGGAGTCCGTGATCGCAAGCGTGGAGGGATCGATGCGCACGACTTTGCGCCCACCCCAGATCGATACCCAGACGGCATGGGTGGCCGGTTCGACCACAACCGTGTACGGATTCGAGGAGAGCTGGATGCTCTTCCGGAGTTTCTTCGTCACGAGGTCCACCACGTGCAACCGGCAGTCCTCTTTTCCCGCAACGTAGACCGTTCTGGCGGCACTGTCGGCGTCCAGTCCGGCCAGCCAGATTTTGTCCTTGGGCCACGGAAGTCCGACGGTGATGGAATCTTCGTACTGCGCAATCCCGCCGGTGAAGGAATAGATGCGCACGCAGTTGTCGTTTCCTCCCGACACGAGGAAACGCCTCCCTCCGTCGATGAACTTGATGCCCAGCCATGCTTTGGGAACCGGAACCGTCTGCACGACCTGCCAGTGCTGCAGATCGACGACCGAGAGGGAATGGAGCGACGTGCCGTTGTTCGTCACGAGGGCATACGCTCCGTCGGGTGAGAGCGCGATGTTGAGCGGAAGCTCGCCGACNNTCCAGGTGGATGCCGGCGGGAGAAAGCTGCCAGCCGTTCGGCAGGAGGATGGTTCCGTCTTCACGGGCCCCCGGGAGGATGGTACGCGGTCCGCTGCTGCACGCGGGGAGCAGCGCCGACACGAGAAGCAGAGCGGAAAGAGAGCGAAGGACCTGACGCATGGCGGTTTCCTGATTATCTGATGCGGATATCAAACAGGCGGTCGTCGCGCTGGATGGCATCGACGACATCCTGTCCATGGATGACCCTGCCGACGACGGTATACTTCCCGTCGAGATGAGGCTGGGGGGAGTGGGTGATAAAGAACTGGGAGCCTTCGGTATCTTTGCCGGCGGAGGCGATCCCGACGGTGCCGGTGAGGTAATGCTCGGAAGAAAACTCGGAGCGGATCGTGTAGCCGGGTCCGCCCCAGCCGTCGCCGCGCGGGCAGCCTCCCTGGATCACGAAGTTGGGGACAACCCGGTGGAATGCGAGGCCGCGATAGAAGCCCCGCTGACCTGCAAGCTTCAGCATGCTCATGATCGTGAAAGGCGCGAGGTCTTTGTAGAAATCGGCTTGAATATCCCCGCGTGACGTGGCAATGGTCACATGGATCGTGTCGGGCAACGTGCGCAGGTACGCAAAGTCCATGTCCGTGTAGAGCGGGTCGCCGTCCGGGATCTGGCGCGTGTAGTCGTTTCCCGTGATCTGCCGGAGAGCGTGGGCGGCTTCCAGCGCGACGCTGCGGTCCGGCTGGCCGAGCATGCCGACAAGTGCCGGCACGGCACGCCCGTCGCCCAGTACACCGAGCGCGCTCATCACTTCCTGCAGCGCCTCGATGTCGTCAGGCACCCGGAGCCGGGGAAGGATGTGCAGCAGGTCCGCGGTGCTCTGGTCTCGGCGGAACAGCGAATCGGCCATCATGCTTGCTGCAGTTGCGACCACCGCGACGTCCCCGCGAGCGAGGGCGGAGGAAAGCACATTGCACACGGTACTGGAGAGCTCCCGGTTCTCCGGATGAAGGCGGGCCAGATCGGCGAGCCCGTCGAGGGCGGCACATACGACAATGGGGTTCTGGTCGGCGACGCCGTCCAGGAGTGCCGGTTCCGCCTGCAGTGCGCCCGTCGCACCGAACGCCAGCAGAAAGTCGGCGCGAAGATTTTCGTTGGGCCAGGACGCGCGACCGATGCGCGCATAGGCATCCTCGCGCAGGATCGTGCCGAGCGTCCGCGCAGACTCGCCCTGGAGCTGCCAGACAAAGCCGTTCCCCTGGTTTGCCGCGATGGAGGTCAAACCGCGGAAGATCTCCTGCGCCGGTCCTGTCGTATCGCGCGGCGCCAGATCTGAACTGCGCAACGCTGCGATCGCCGACAGGGCGACATGCATGTTGCCGTCGTACATCGCCCGCCGGAAAATGTCCAGTGAAGTTGGGTCCGAAGCAAGAGGATACGCTGCAAGGGAGCGCAACGCTGCAACACGAACGCGCCAGTCGCCGTCGGTCGACGCCATCCGCTGGAGGGGATCCTTTCCCGTGTTCAGTTCCCGGACTTTGCCCAGGAGAAGTGCAAGCTGCAGGCGCACCAGAGGATCGGGATCCTGCCGCAACGTGGCCAGGCGCTCGAGTTCGGGGCGCGTTTCCGGGTTGTCGCCGATCCGCTGCAGGGCGTACACAATGTGCCAGGTCTGGACATCGGGGTTGCGGATCTCGCTCAGAAGATAACGCACAGCCCCGGGGTCGGTGATGCCGCGGATGCCGAAACGCGCGATGGCCATGACGAGCGCATCGATGTGCTGTCGTGGATAGGCATTCCCCACGCGGATGATCAGATCCTGCAAACCTTCCTTCGTGCCGAAGTTGCCGATTTGCTCGATGAGGTCGTCCACGGCAAGCGTGGTCCCGAGGCGGTTCCAGAGCAGATCGTGTTCGAGGTGTGCACGGCCCGCAGGGGAGAGATGTGTGCCCGTCTGCCCGATGGCAAAAGCGGCGGCCGTCTCCACATCGTGCACGGGGTCGGTCAACCCCTGCACCAGGAGGGGCAGGACGCTGGTGTCCTGTATACTGCCATAGGCCCGCAGTGCACGGCAGCGCACCGCGGCATCGTCATCGGAGAGCAGTGAAACGAGTTTGCCTGTGTGGAGCGTCCGGAGGTCCTGCGTTCGGAGAATTGCCTCGATCTTTTCGCTGCGAACACGCCGGCGCATCTCGGGATCGTCCTGACTCCGGGCACACACAGCCCACATGCAGACGAAGAGAAGGAAAATGCGCATCGGTCCGGAAGGAATGAGTGGAACGTGAAGGCAAGGTAGGGAATTGATGAGAGAACTACAACCTGCACGGAATGATTGATAGTCTGGGGCATTTTGGCTATATTACAGGCTTGAAATCCATGGAGAAAGCTTGGCATCATTCGCAAAGCGTACGCACACATGCGGTGAACTGCGTCCCGCCGCCATCGGCACCAGAGTTTCACTGAACGGATGGGTGGATGTCCGGAGAGATCTGGGCGGGGTGATTTTCATCGACCTCCGCGACCGGTATGGCAAGACGCAGGTCGTGTTCAACCCGCAACACAACGACCAGGCGCACCAGCTCGCCAAAGAACTCCGGAGTGAGTTCGTCATTGCCGTCACCGGCATCGTGGAGGCACGCCCGGAGGGAACGACAAACCCCGAGCTGCCGACCGGCCAGATCGACCTGCTTGCGGAGGAGTTGAGCATCCTGAACCGTGCCGACACTCCGCCCTTCCCGATTGACGGCGATGTGGATGCGGGAGAAGACCTCCGGCTCAAGTACAGGTATCTTGACCTGCGCCGTCCCTCGCTTCAGCGCAATCTCCAGTTCCGGCACCGCCTGTACCAGCTGGTGCACAGGTTCTTCGATGAGAACAGTTTCATCGAGGTGGAAACGCCGGTCCTGATGAAAAGTACGCCGGAAGGAGCACGCGATTATCTGGTGCCGAGCCGGGTTCACCGCGGACGGTTTTATGCGCTCCCTCAGTCGCCGCAGACGTACAAACAGCTGCTGATGGTTTCCGGACTGGACCGTTACGTGCAGATTGTCAAGTGCTTCAGGGATGAAGATTTGCGTGCCGACCGCCAGCCGGAGTTCACCCAGATCGACGTCGAGATGTCGTTCGTCGACGAGCAGGATATCCGTGAGATTTCTGAGCGCCTCATGCAACGCGTCTTCAAGGAGATGCGGGGCATCGACCTTGCGCTTCCTCTCCCGCGGCTGACCTACAAGGAGGCCATGGAAACGTACGGGAGCGACAAGCCCGACACGCGTTTCGGCCTGCGGCTGAGCTGCGTGAACAACCTTGTGGGGGACGCAGGCTTCAGAGTGTTCTCCGACGCCGTCAAAAAGGGAGGTGTCGTAGGAGGATTCATCGTACCGGGGGGCGGGAGCATGACACGGAACCAGCTCGACGGCCTGGTGGAGTATACCAAGAGCCTGGGAGCAGGCGGACTGGTGTACGCGCGGTGGACCGAGAACGGCGTGGAGTGCCCGATAGACAAGTTTCTGGGGAAAGAACTGCTCCAGAAAATGGTCGAGCAGATGGGCGGCAAACAGGGCGACCTGGCGCTCCTGGTATCCGATGGATGGCTTAAGGCATACACGATCCTCGGCACGCTGCGGCTGGAAATGGCCAAACGGCTGAAGCTGATAGACGAGAATAAACTTGATTTGCTCTGGGTAACTGATTTCCCCTTGCTGGAATACAGCGAAGAAGAGAAGCGGTTTGTCGCGGTACATCACCCGTTTACTTCTCCAAACTTCGATGACCTCGCGCTGCTGGAAACCGATCCGGGCAAAGCCCGTGCGCGCGCATACGATCTCGTGTTGAACGGAACGGAAATCGCCGGCGGGAGCATCCGTATTCATGACCGGACGCTCCAGAGCCGCATGTTCGCCCTGATGGGCATCGGGGAAGAAGAAGCCTCCAGGAAATTCGGCTTCCTGCTGAACGCATTCAGATTCGGCGCACCGCCGCACGGCGGCATCGCCTTCGGATTTGACCGGATGGTCATGATCCTGACAGGCATGAAATCGATCCGGGAAGTGATTGCCTTCCCGAAGACGGCAAACGCGGTGTCGCTCATGGATGAAGCTCCGGGCGATGTCGATGAGAAGCAGCTGCGGGAGCTCCACATCAGGATCCTGTAGTACGCCTGACCACCGATCACACCCCGCGCCTCGTGGCTGCAGGGCGGGTATCTCGACCGATAGGGACGGATGAGCGAATGTTGGAAGAGCAAAAAGAACTGATCAAAGACCTTGCCGAACGCCTTGCGGCGCTCAGGGGGTATCTTTGACGTCGATGGCAGAACGAAAAAGATCGCCGAACTGCAGGAAAAGAGCCATGCTCCCCATTTCTGGGATGACAACGTGGGCGCGCAAAAGGTCATGCAGCAAATCAGCTCCCACAAAGACTGGGTCGACGGCTGGAATGATCTGAACACGCGCCTGGGAGACGCCACGTCGTTCGTGGAGCTGGCGGAAGAATCCCATGACGAGTCCTTCGGCCCCGACATCACCAAGGATCTCCGGGCGGTGAGCACCGGACTCGCGGACCTGGAGTTCAAGAATATGCTGAGCGGGGAAGACGACGAGCGCAACGCCATTCTGACAATTCACGCCGGCGCGGGCGGAACGGAAGCGCAGGACTGGGGGGAAATGCTCCTCCGGATGTATTTGCGCTGGTGCGAACGCAAAGGCTTTGTCGTCAACCTGGTCGACAGGCTGGATGGCGACGGCGCAGGTATCAAGAGCGCCGCAGTGGAAGTCACCGGCAAGTTCGCCTACGGATACCTGAAAGCTGAAAACGGCGTCCACCGCCTCGTGCGCATTTCCCCCTTCGACGCGAATGCGCGGCGCCATACCTCGTTCGCCTCCGTGTTCGTGTACCCGGAAATTGAAGACGACGTCGAAATTGAAATCAATCCGGTTGACCTGAAAATCGATACCTACCGGTCCGGCGGCAAAGGCGGTCAGAACGTCAACAAGGTCGAAACCGCCGTCAGGATCACCCACGTGCCTTCGGGCATCATTGTCGCGTGCCAGCAGGAACGATCGCAGTTCCAGAACCGCGAACGCGCCCTGAAGATGCTCAAGTCCCAGCTGTACCAGCGGCGCAAGGAAGAGGAAGAAGCAAAGCGGGACGCCGTGAACAGCACGAAGAAGAAGATCGAATGGGGCAGCCAGATCCGCTCCTACGTCTTCCAGCCGTATAACATGGTGAAGGACCATCGCACCGACATTGAAACCAGCAACGTGCAGGGCGTCATGGACGGCGATCTTGATGATTTCATCAAAGGGTTTCTCCTTGCCTCCGGCTCCGGGAGCCCCTCCTGACCATGTCGTATAGCGACCTGATAGCCCGCCGGTACCTCCATTCGCAGCGCAAGGAGGGTTTCTTCTCCTTCATTGCCGCGATCTCGGTCCTTGGCGTCATGCTCGGCACCGCCACGCTGATCGTCGCGTTGTCCGTTCTGGGCGGCTTCGAGCAGGAGATCACGGAAAAGGTGGTCGGCTTCACCAGCCACGTGCAGATCATCGGTTATCAGAATCTTCCGTTGAAGGACTACCGGGAGAACGCGAACCGCATCGCGGCACTTTCCCCGGCCGTCACCTCTGTCGCTCCGTATGTCTCCCGGGAAGCCCTGGTGCGTTCCCGTGACGGCGTCGACGGCATCCTGCTCAAAGGGGTCGACCCGTCCATCGAGAACGCCGTTGCGAAAAAATACATGGTTGCCGGGACGTTCGATATTGATCATCCGCAAGGCGCGGGGGCGAAGCTGGTGATCGGCCGGAAACTTTCTGCGCGCCTGGCCCTGTCGGTGGGCGACCGGGCGGTGGTGTTCGGGATCGGCAGAATGCTCGAGGGGGGGCAGGCACGGGCCATGCAATTCCGCGTGACCGGCATCTACGAAAGCGGCATGGCGGAATACGACGACATCTACGCCTTCACGGACCTCCACGATGCCCAAATCCTGTTCCAGGTCGGTGATGCAGTGAGCGGCTACGATGTGCACCTCAGCCGCGTCGACAGCGCCGATGCGGTAGCCGGACGCGTCGCCGATGTCATGGGATATCCCTTCTACGCGCGCACCGTGTTCGAATCGTACCGCAATCTCTTCAGCTGGATTGCGTTGCAGAAGAAGCCCATCCCGATCATCCTCGGCCTCATCATCATCGTGGCCACCGTGAACATCATCGGCACGCTGCTCATGATGGTGCTGGACAAGACCCGCGAGATCGGCGTGCTGGCCTCGATGGGGGCCACCCGGTGGGGGATTACCCGGATATTCCTGCGCCAGGGGCTGACCATCGCCCTCATCGGCACCGGCCTGGGCGATCTGCTCGCCTTCGGCCTGTGCTATGCCCAACAGCAATTCCGTTTCCTTTCACTGCCGAGCGATATCTACTTCATGACCTCGGTGCCGATTCTGCTCCGGCCGGAGTACTTCGCCATCGTGTCCGTATTGACCATCGGACTCTGTATCCTGAGTTCGCTGCTGCCTGCGCGTCTCGCGTCGCGCCTGAACCCCGTCACAGCCATCCGGTTCTCCTGATGGGCTTCGAAAACATCATCGCACGCCGGTATGTCCGCTCGAAGCGCCAGATGCGCTTCATCAACATCATTATGCTGGTGTCGGTCATCGGCATCACCGTGGGCGTCGCCGCGCTGATCGTCGTCCTGTCCGTGTTCAACGGCTTCAACAGCGTCGTCACCAACGTGCTTGTGGGATTCGATCCGCATCTCCGCGTGGAACCCGTACGGGGCAATCGCATGGCCGCCTCCGACAGTCTGATGCAGGTGATCGGCAATGACCCGCGCATTGCCGCGTTCGCCCCGTATATCGCCAGCAAGGCGCTGCTCGTGGCGGGACGCATGAACCGCGTCGTTCTGGTGAAAGGCGTCGACGACTCGCTGGTCGACGGCGTCTCGGGCGTGAAGCAGCGCACCGTGCTGGGTGCGTTTGCGTTTCATGACACGCCGCAGCGCGCAGGCGCGGTGCTGGGCCTCGGCCTTGCCGACCGCCTCGGCGCAATGGTGGGCGCGGAACTCACCATCCTCAGCCCCGTCGGTGTGGACGCCATGGTGATGCAGTTCAACCAGCCGGTGATGCGCGAATGCAGCGTGGTGGGCGTGTACGATTCCAACAACAAGGACTACGATGCCCATTACGCGTATGTCTCCCTCGCTACTGCACGGGCCCTCTTCGACATGCGCGATAACGCCGTGAGCGGGGTCGAACTCCGCCTCACAAGCATCAACGATGCCGACGCCGTCAAAGCCGACCTGCAGCACACCCTCGGCCCGGCGTACAACGTCTCCACCTGGTACGACCTGCACCGCGATCTCTATTCGGTCATGAAAGTGGAACGATGGACCGCCTATATCATCCTCTGCATGATCGTCGGCGTGGCCACGTTCAACGTGCTCGGCTCCCTCACCATGGGGGTGATCGAGAAACGGCGGGATATCGGCATCCTCAAAGCGCTGGGTGCGACCTCTGGCAGCATCATGCGCGTGTTCATGTTCGAAGGGATCCTCGTGGGCACCATCGGCACTGTTCTCGGCACAGGCATCGGCCTTCTGGTGTGCTTCCTGCAGATCCATTATCAACTGTTTCCCCTCGACCCGACCGTGTACATTATTCCGGCCATTCCGGTCGAGGTGCGGTGGAGCGATTTCCTCGCAGTATCGCTGGCGTCGATGCTGCTGAGCCTCCTCGCATCACTCTATCCAGCCCGCAAGGCGGCCCGCATGCTGCCCGTGCAGGCGATCCGGTGGGAGTAACCCAGGCATGACCACGAACGCAAGTATCATTACCGCCACCGCGGTCACAAAGACCTTCCTGGCCGGCACAACCGCCGGAGGAAAGCTGTGCGTTCTGCGGGGGATTACCCTGCGCATCGCCGCAGGAGAGATCATCGCGATCGTCGGCGCTTCAGGCGCGGGCAAAAGCACGCTCCTGCACATCCTGGGCACGCTGGACCGCCCGACATCGGGAAATGTGTACTACGACGACACCGACGTGTTTGCGCTGAACGACGACGACCTTGCGCGCTTCCGGAACCATTCTATCGGGTTCGTCTTTCAGTTCCACCATCTGCTCCCGGAATTCTCCGCCCTCGAAAATGTCGCCATGCCGGCATTGATCCGCGGCGCGAAATTTCCCGAAGTGAAAGAAGCGGCCCTCCGGCTGTTGCGCGAAGTCGGCGTTGATGACAGGGCCGAACAGCGCCCGCCGCAACTCTCCGGCGGAGAACAACAGCGTGTTGCTGTCGCGCGCGCATTGATGAACAACCCGCGCGTGGTGCTGGCTGATGAACCCTCGGGAAATCTGGATAGCGCCAATGCCGACCACCTCCATACCCTCATCCGCGATCTGAGCAGGAGGATAGGACAAACCTTCGTCGTTGTGACCCACAACGAGTCCCTGGCACGCCAGGCGGACCGGGTCTTGCGCATCGTTGACGGAGTTATTGAAGAAACGGTCCAAATTCGTTAGAATTGGACAGTTCTCTGACGGGACATGATAAACAATCGTTCCAAATACTGCGAAAAAATGCACTTTCGGCACTTGACAAAGCCAGTTCTTTTTGTATATTTGGTGATGACCTATACGACAGTTACTCCCCTGACTGTTGTACGGTACATGGTCGAGCCCGGCGTTCCCCCCAACGCTGGGTTTTTATTTTAAGGGGTTCGTACACCATAGCGGAGTGTAGATCTGTGGCAAAGCCGATCAAATCCAAAGCCCGGAAGCCCCTGCGTGAAACCGCGCTTCCCCTCGAGCGGCAAAATTTCATTATTCTCGGGATTGGCCTGCTCGTCATCGCCGCGGGTTATGCCGCGATGCTCGAAGGATCCGTCGAGGGTTTCCTGCCTCTCGTCGCATCGCCAATCCTCCTGTTGCTCGGATACTGTGTGATCATCCCCATCGGGATACTGTGGCGCAAACGGACGACCATTGCCGGGCAGACAGCAGCTCCTGCGGACCCCGCAAAGGCCTGACCTATCCACCCGCGTGATTTCGTGCAGGGTCATCAAATGAGCCGCGCCCTCGTGTGCGCCCTCCTCGCTGTTCTCATCGGGGCTTGTGCCTCGCCGGTGGGAACGCAGTCGGACGATCGACAGGTTGCCAGCACGCTGAGCGTGTACCAATCGCTCTCCGCCGGCATCATGAGCGGTGTACTCGCCCGGATACAAGCTCCGGACTCTTCCCGCGTGCAGGTGCGCGTGGAACCGGCCGGATCGTTCTGGTACGTCGAAGAAGCGCTGCTGCAGACCGTGCGGCAACACGGTCTCGTGCCCGTGCCTGACAGCGGCGCGTGGCAGATCGAATGCGGCGTGAAAGACGCCAGGGTGAGGTATGCCGATGTGCGGCGCGGCGGATTTCTCGGCCGTCGTGTGGTCGATCGCACGACGATTCTCGTCCTCTGGATGCGCGTGAACAACGCGGGGAAGGGAGCGTTCGTGTACGATCAGGAATGCCGGGCCGGGGTAACAGATACGATCGGCGTCGACGATGTGGAAGCCGTGGAACACCCCGGCATTGCGGCGACGCACGGCGTTCTACCCCCGGAAGGCCTCTTCGCCTCGTGGCTGGAACCGCTGATTCTTGTGGGAGCCATCGGCGTGGCAGTTTTGCTGCTCTTTACAACCAGGAGCTGAATGGTGCGGTCGATGCTTCGACTGTTGACGGATGTTGTCGCATGTTCTTTGCTCGTGCAGTGCGTGTTCGCGCAAGGTCCGGTCGTGGATCGCGCCGGCGATCGCCGGGAGGCTTCGCTGATCGCCTTCGGCGACATCAACCTGGGACGCACCGTGGGGCGCGTGGTTCTCCGGGGCGACACCCTGTATCCGTTCCGGAAGCTTGTCGACACGACCGCGTCCTATGATATCGTGTTCGCGAACCTGGAGTCTTCACTGTCGGACCAGGGAGGCGAAACGGAGAGTCCGCACAGCAATGTGATTTTCACCGGTCCCCCGGCCGGAGCGTGGTCGCTTCGCCGGGGAGGCGTGACCGTGGTCTCGACGGCCAACAATCATGCGTTGGACTACGGGGCAGGGGGCATGCGCGAAACACTGGCCCATCTGGACAGCGCGGGCGTCGCCCACGCGGGAAGCGGCCGGACGGCCCGCGAGGCGTATGACCCCGTCATCCTTTCCGTGAACGGGATCCGCATTGCGCTCTTCGCATGCACGGGTGTCATGAACATGCGGCCGCCCCAATGGGATACGCTGGTGGCGTTCGCGGACACCGCGCGGCTCTTTCCGCGCATCAGGGTCTGGCGAGATGCCGTGGATTTCGTTATCCTGAGCTATCACGGCGGCGATGAGTACACCGACAAGCCCACGGCGGCGACGGTGGAATTCACCCGTCATGCCGCAGGTGCCGGAGTGGACCTCGTGCTGGGGCATCACCCGCACGTGGCGCTCGGGATTGTCTGCGAGGGCGGGAGCGTCATTGCGCACTCGCTCGGCAATTGTGTTTTTGAACAACCATCGCGGTTCTGGACACGCAACGGACTCGCACTGGCAGTGCGGTTTGTCAAGGATGCGGCCGGATGCAGGATGGAAGCGTGGCGGTGTTTGCCGGTGCGCTGCGGGTATCAACCGGAGATTCTCCCTCCCGGTGCGGATGCCGAACGCATGACAGAACGGGTCAAACACCTCTCGACGGGAGCAGCAGAGGANNTCATGGCGAAGTCAATGAATGCATCATACAAGCGGACAGGCGTACTGGCCGGCGCGCTCGTGTTGCTGTTCCTGGCAGCGATGATCGGCGGCTGCGGTTCCAGCGATACCAGCAAGGTGATGACCGTGGAAGAACGGTTTGCACATGCAAAAGCGCTCTTCGACGATCATGACTATCTTGCGGCGATCAATGACCTCACGGTCATCACGCTGCAGTACCAGGGGAGCGCAATCGCCCCGGAGNNCGGATGCCCAGTTCTATCTGGGCGAGTGCCGCTACTTCCGCGAAGAGTATCTCCTCGCGGCGTTCGAATACTCCGTCGTCAAACGGAACTACCCCGCAAGCCCACGGGTCGCCGATGCGATGTACAAGACGGCGATGAGTTACTACAACCTGTCACCAAAGCCGGCCCTCGACCAGCAGTACACGCGCAAGTCGATCGATGAGTTTCAGAGCTTTGTCGAGTACTATCCGGCCAATGCCAATGCGCCGGATGCCGAGGCGAAAATCCACGACCTCACGAACCGTCTCGCCAAGAAGCAGTACGATACCGCCCGCCTCTATGGCACCATGGAGTACTACCGCTCGGCGCTGTTCTATTACGACGACGTGATCGAGAAGTACCACGACACCGAATACGCGCCGCTGGCTTTCATCAGCAAGGTGGAATTGCTCATCAGCCGCAAC
>PMCM01000041.1:17809-33802 GCA_003154155.1 Ignavibacteriota bacterium
CTTGTCCTGCCCAACGATACCAATCAGCTGGGCAACCTCCTCGGCGGCACGCTGATGCACTGGATCGACATCGTGGCCGCCATCGCGGCCCAGCGACATAGCGGGATGGTGTGCGTCACCGCCTCCGTGGACAATCTGAATTTCCACCACGCCATCAAACTGGGCGAGGTCGTCACGCTGGAGGCCTCGGTAAACAGGGCGTTCCGCACGTCGATGGAAATCGGCGTGCGCGTGACCGCCCACGGGAACGCAAAGTTTCCCGAACGGAAGGCGAACTCGGCCTACCTTACCTTCGTCGCCATCGACGGCGACGGCAAACCGCAGGCAGTGCCGCCCGTGGAGCCCGAAACCGATGACCAGCGCCGCCGCTACACGGAAGCGCTGCAGCGCCGGGAGGTCCGCCTCCAGGCTCGTCGGCAAGAGTAATTGCGAAGGACCGGTGCCGGAGACATGTATCCTCCCGATCTGCTCGTTCTTTTCACATGCCGCCCCCGGCGGAAGGTGCTGATGAGCCTCTTTACGGCTCAGCTGTTCTGGGGATCCGTTACCTTCGCGCAGCGCCCGGGAGCATCGTTCGGCCTCTGCTCCGATGCCCGCCTTACGCATACGCCTTCATCCACACTCGTGGTGCCCGGCCCGCACCCCCTCGTTCTCGTGGCCTCATCTTCGTCCCCCTGCATCCAGGAATTCCGGCTGACCCCGGGACATGCGCCGCTCGACGCCGGCAACCTCGTTGCTCCCTTTCCCGTCGCACAGATGGAGATCGTCCGGACACCAGGCGATACGCTTGGCGCAGTTGTCGTTCTGGCCGCCGATGGCAGACACGTGGCTGTTCTGCGTACGGACGACACGCCTCCCTCAACGACCGTTTTTGAACTGAAGCAACGGGCTGAACGCTTCATTCTTGCCGACATCAATAATGACGGCCAACCCGAAATCCTCCTTTTCGGACGAAGCATGGTAGGTGTCGCAACGGTAACTGTCACTCACCGTGACATCCTGCAGCGCGGCCCGCTGCTGTTCCCTGAACTCTCGGTCAGCGACATGGCTGCCACCGACCTGAACGGCGACCATATCACCGATGTCGTCATCGCGCACTGGCTATCCAACCGGCTTCTGGTGCGCTTTGGCATCGGACGCGGCGTGTTCTCTGAACAGTCGGTGTTGGATCTCCCCGCCGAACCGGACCGCCTGAGCCTGATCACGATGCCGCGGAAACAGGTGCTGCGCGTGCTCGTGACGCTGCCCGAATCACACGCGGTGGCACATGTGATCGGCAATCCATCCGGCCAATTCGCCGTCCGGGAATTGATCCACCTGCCCCACAGGCCCCTGGATGTACGCTGTGCGTTCATCAACAATGACAACCTGCCCGACATGGTCTGCCCGACCTCCGGCGGCACGATGGTGATGCTGGGATCGTCGTCCACCTCCTTTGCCGGACCGACTCTGTTCGGTGCAGGTGAAGGCGCGTCATGCTGGACCATTGCCGATGCCGACGGGGACGGATGGCCCGACATGGTGGTGGGCCAGCCTCCCGACCGGCTTGTCGTCCTCTCGAACAGCCGTGCGATCGCCTCTCCCGATTCGGTCCGCTCGTACGCAACGGGATCCGCTCCCGCCGGTCTGCTGCTCGGCGATTTCAACGGCGATGGCACAACCGACATCGCGGTGGCAAACAGCGGTTCGGCGGATGTGTCGGTGTATTTCAGCGACGCTCCTGGCAGCATAACGGGGCAATGCAGCTATGCGGTTGACGACCAGCCGGAATCGCTCTTTCACGTCCGCACCGCGAACCCGCTGCTGACGACACTCCTTGCGGTGCACACGTCGCGTTCCTGCGTCTCCGTGCTGCGCATACCCGCCACGGCGGAGCCGCCCCGTTTCACCACGATCCCCACGGGTCCCGAACCGGAAGTGATCGCCGCCGAAGATTCCTACCAGTCGGATCACTTGAAACTCTTGATGCATTACCGCGGCTCCGGTGAGCCTCACGCTCCGGTGGGGTTGATCGAAGAGATCAAAGGGAAACAATTCATCGAGCGAAGCTACCAATGGCCGCGGCCGTTCATCGTCGAGGCAATAGCCGCGGCGGGTGCAGAGGAGAATTCCGGCCCCGATCTTTTCATGGCTCTGCGCGAAGAACAGACCCGTTCCTCGTTGCTCGCATATGCACCCGCCGGCGCGGGATATGAGTACAAACCGGTCAGCCGCCTCTTCGAGCTTCCGGATTCGCTGGGGGAACCGCGCTGCCTCATTGCCGGCTCCTCGTTTGGCAACCGGCATCGCGATCTGATGATCATCCTCGGTGCTCCTTCCTTCGCCCTTGGCGTAAGCAGGGAATCACCCGGAGGAACGCTGTCGCCTCCCGAACGCTGGGTGCAGGGAGTGGGACCTTGCGACCCGCAGAGCGTTGCTCTTCTGGATGCCGACGGCGACGGCCTCACGGATGTGGTCTGCCTCGACAGGGCAGACGCCTGCGTCAAGGTGCTCTACGGAAATGCACGCGGAGAATTTGACTCGCCCCGGAATGTGCTGTCGGTCGCTCCCGGCACGCACATTGCCTGCGGCATCATCGGCCGGGGCGGGCGGGTGAGCCTTGTGACCGCAGACCGCCATGCGCACACGATCACCATCCACCCGGGAGTCTTCCAGCGATGAAGTCCCGTTACCTGCCTGGCCTGGTGCTTCTCTTCGTCTCCCGCGGCCTCGTGGCGCAGGTGGAAGACGTCCAACGCATGCGGCAAACAGCATTGCCCATCCCTGCAGCGCTTGCGCCCGGCCCGCAGGAAGCGATCAAATGCGGCTTGCCGATCATTAGCCGGGCGATCGCTGCCGCGGCTGCACATCCGCGCACACGCACCGAGACCCTTGCACGTCTCCTGGAACGTCCGGCGATGCAAACATCCATCCTGAAGGGCAAGTTCAGGGTGCACTTCGACACGACCGGGTACAATATGCCCGCACTGCTGGATCCGGCGGGGAATCGGATCGCTGGCACCGCTTTCGCATTTGTCGACTCCATCTTTGCCATCCTCGACCATGTGATTCCGGTGGAAGTCGGACAGCTGCACTATCCGGAGCCGATCAGCGACGATACGCTGGGCGGTGGACCGGAATGCGATATCTATGTTATGGAACTGGGAAACGAATACGGGTACACCACGCCGGATGCATCGGTGCCGGAGGGGGGAAGGGTTTCGTCCTACGTGACCATCGATAACGATTTCGTTTTTGTCCGGCCCGACAAGAACCGCGGAATTCCCGGTCTGCGCGTGACACTCGCGCACGAGCTGCATCATGTGATCCAGCTCGGGAACTACGGTTACTGGGATAACGACCTCTTCCTGTACGAAATCACGTCGACCTGGATGGAAGACGTCGTCTATCCCGAGGTCAACGACTACTACAATTACCTCACCGCTACCTGGGGACATTTCCGCAACCCCGAAACGTCGTTCACCTCCAGCGACATGATCATGTACAGCCGCGCCATCTGGGGCCACTACATCGCCAAACGCTATGGCATCGATGTCATGCGGGAAACGTGGGAGCAGGTGCGCGCGTACCGGCCGCAGCTGGCGATCGATCAGGCGCTCAAAAATCACGGCGTGACGTTTGCCGATGCGTATGCCGAATGGTCGGTATGGAATTATTTCACCGGCTCCCGCGCGAACCCGGCAACATACTACACCGATGGTGCGGATTATCCGCTCATCCTGCAGGCGCCCGTGGACTTCACGGGATCCCTGCGCGACGTGTCGGGATCGCTCGACAGTTTCGGTACGCACTACTGCCAGGTGGAACGGACGACAGACACTATGACGGTCATGATCGCCAACGTGGACTTTGCGTCGACCCTCCTCACGCCGATACCATCGCTGCCGTACACGCTCCGTTTGAGGTCCGGTCAGCCCGACCCGTCGTTCAAACCCACCCCGGATGGACTCTATGCAAAGCTCGATGTCGACAATGCAGGCCTCTGGTCGACGTGGTACCTTGTCGGCGATTCCGTTCGGCCGTACGTCGATCCATCGTCGTTCTCCAGCGACCGTCCGTTCCCGTGCCCGTTTCACCCTTCAGGAGGGTCTCTCGTCTACGTTCCCGTGGCGGCGACGGGCCCGACGCAGGGAGGGTTCTACATATTCACATCGTCCGGAGACCTCGTGCGGCGGATCCCGGATGCCTCCTCCATGACGCATCTCAGCCGGCAAATGTTCGCGTGGGACGGCCGCACGGACAACGGCAGTCTCGCACCGACAGGTGTGTATGTCTTTGTTCTTGATCTTTCCGGTCAGCGCATCACGGGCAAGATTCCCGTGATCCGGGAGTAACCGATGTCCATCCAGCTCGAAGCCCGCGGTCTCAGGAAAACCTTCAGCCGCCGGATCATTTTCCAGGATATCTCGGCCCGAGTCAGCGAAGGGGAGACGCTGCTTATTGCCGGAAGAAACGGCTCGGGGAAATCCACGCTCGTGAAGATCTTGTGCGGCATCCTGAGTCCGTCACAGGGCTCGGTCGACATCACCGGCGCTGGCGTCCTGGATGAATTCACCCGGAAGGGGTTGTTCGGATTTGTGGCGCCGTATCTGCAGGTGTACGAGGAGTTTTCCGCCATGGAGAATCTGGCCCTCGGCGCCTCGCTCCGGGGCCTGCGAGCTGACGTTGCCGTTCATGCCGCGTTGCTCGGACGGTTTGCCCTGGATCCGCGCAGGAACGACCCGGCCCGCGGTTTTTCCTCGGGCATGAAACAACGGCTGAAATACGCCCTCGCGCTCGCACACCAGCCGCGCATCCTCGTGCTGGATGAACCCATGGCCAACCTCGACGCAGAAGGGTCGGCAATCGTCCGTGCGATCATGCACGAGCAACGCACCCGCGGCATCCTCGTCGTTGCGACAAACGACCTGAGCGACATCGATGCCCACGAACGGAAGGTGGACCTCAATGCCGGGGCGTAACGGAAAAATGGGACGCTGGGTGAGGACCGCGATTGCGGTGTTCCTGAAAGACTGGCGATCGGAATTGCGCACGCGGTACGCCATCAGCGCGCTGGTGATGTTCGTGGTCACCACGATATCCATCATCCTGTTCTCGCTCGGCGGCGAAGGCGCCTCGCCGGAGGTGCTTGCNNCACGTTCGTCATGGAAGAGGAGCGGGGAACCGGCATGACCCTCCAGCTGATGACCCCCGCCAGCGCCGTCTTCGCCGGCAAGCTGCTGTTCAACCTTGGCCTCGGCGCAGGATTGACGCTCCTGACGGTCGGTCTGTACGCCATCTTCATCAACGGGTTCGTCGTGCAGACCCTCAGCATCTTCCTGCTGACGATCGCCCTCGGGAGCATCGGCCTGGCCGTCGCCTCGACCATCATTGCCGCAATCATCGCCCGGGCGAATACCAAGGGAACGTTGTACCCCGTTCTGTCGTTTCCTATATTGTTGCCGCTTCTTATGACGGTGATCAATGCCACACGTCTGGCCGCGGATGGAGCCCCGCTGGCCGAGGCAAAAGGTGAATTTCAGATCCTCATTTCCTATATTGTCGTTGTCACAACGGTCTCCTCACTGCTCTTTGAGTATATCTGGAAAGATTGACGGCATGANNCCGCTGATCCCCGGCCTCGAGGAAAAGGCGCGCATTATCTTCTTCCATGTGCCCACCGCCTGGCTGAGCGTGATGGCATTCCTCACAAGCATGGGCTACGGCATCCGGTATCTCCGCCGGCGCGATCCGATGGACGATCTGACCTCCGCCTCGGCCGCCGGGCTCGGCATGCTGTTCTGCGTCCTGGCAACCGTCACCGGCGCGGTCTGGGCGAAGTTCAACTGGGGCTCCTTCTGGAATTGGGATCCCCGCGAAACCTCCATCTTCGTGCTGCTGCTCATTTATGGAGCATACTTCTCCCTCCGCGCCGCCGTAGAAGTCGAAGAAAAACGCGCCACCCTCTCCTCGGTCTATTCCATCATTGCCGCGGTCACCGTGCCGTTCTTTGTCTTCATCATGCCGCGCATCATGACCGGACTCCATCCGGGCGCGAAGGGTGACCCCGAAGGCGCCGGACCGGTAATCGAGTTCAAGATGTCGCCGAACATGCGCGTGGTGTTCTTCAGCTCGCTGATTGCCTTCACCATGCTCTTCATCTGGATACTGTCCCTCCGCGTGCGCACCGCGCGACTCGAGTATCACCACCAGCCGAAAGGATAGCATTGGATTTCCTCGCCCAACACCAACTCTACATCGTGCTGATCATTGCGGTCGGCATCTGGCTCGGCCTCTATGTCTACCTCTTCCGGCTCGACGCCCGGCTGAAGAAATTGGAACATGATGTGCATCATGGGTCATAGTGCAGAGAGGACGTTGTCATGAACGCGAAGACTATCGCTGGCGCGGTTATTATCGTGGTGTTCCTGGTGTTCGGCGCGTATTCGTTCCTCGACAGTAACGTCGAGTATACGGATATCGCCGGCGCAATGGCAAAAGGAAAGAAGGTGCAGCTGAAGGGGACCTGGAACAAGGACCGCGAGGCGAAATTCGATGCCGCCAAGGGGCAGTTCTCCTTTTACCTCGTTGACGACCACGGCAAGGAATGCCAGGTGGTGCTGGATGGCGCGGCTCCCAACAACTTCGAACTCGCCACCAGCGTCGTCGCGAAAGGCCGCTACGTGAAGGAAGGCTATTTTCATGCCAATGAAGTGCTGACCAAATGCCCGTCAAAGTACGAAGCCAAGGCCAGTGAAGTGATGAAACCCCAGTCGTAAGCCTTTCCGCCGGCGACCTCCGCTCGAGAGTATGCGTGAATGGGGCCGGCGTTACGCAGTCGCATGCAGTTCTGTTCTTTCATTCTCTGGAGTGCCTATGATCGGCGGCTTGTTCGTGAAAGTGGCATTTGTCTCATGCCTCGTCACCGTGCTTGCGTATGCACGTCACCATCTCGCCGGCACCCCCCGGTCTCTCGCCGTCGGCCGCGGGGCGTATCTCCTCACCATCCTCTCCGTCCTGGGAAGTGCGGCAACACTCCTGTACCTCATCCTCAACCATCAGTTCCAATACACGTACGTCTGGAGCTACAGCTCCCGCGATCTCCCCACGCCGCTCCTCGTTTCCACCTTCTATGCGGGCCAGGAAGGCAGCTTCATGCTCTGGACGTTCTTCACGTCGGTGATCGGCATTTTCCTCCTGCGCCATTCCGCACGCCATGGCTACGAAGCACAGGTCATGAGCGTGTTCGCATCCATCGAGTTGTCGCTGTTGCTCATGCTGCTTGTCAAAAACCCGTTCCTCTATGTCTGGGAATCCTATCCCGGGGAAGTTGCTGCCGGATATCTTCCCGCCGACGGCCGGGGGCTGAATCCGCTGCTGCAGAACTACTGGATGGTGATCCACCCCCAGGTGCTGTTCAGCGGCTTCGCCTCCATGAGCGTTCCCTATGCCTACGCGATCGCCGCAATGCTCAAACGGGACTACGACTCCTGGTTCAAGGCCGCAACGCCGTGGCTGGTCTTCGGCACATTCATCCTCGGCACCGGCATCATGATGGGCGGCCTCTGGGCATACGAAACCCTCGGCTGGGGCGGCTACTGGGGNNTGGGGATGGGACCCGGTGGAAAACTCTTCCCTCGTTCCCTGGCTGGTCGGTGTCGCCGCGATCCATACCACGCTGTCCCAGCGCAAGCGGGGGGCGTTCGTGCGGACCAACCTCGTGCTCGGCATGCTCGCCTTCATTCTCGTGGTCTACTCCACATTCCTCACCCGAAGCGGCGTGCTGGGTGACACGTCCGTGCACTCGTTTGTCGACCCGGGCATGTGGGCGTACTGGCTGCTCGTGGGCATGATGGTTGTCGCCATCACCGTGCCGGTGATCCTGTTTGTCCGGCGGTGGAAGGAATTCCCCCGGCGCCCGGTGCGCCACCATTACTTCTCCCGGGAATTCGCGCTCTTCCTCGGCGCCGCGACTCTGGTGATCATCGCCATCCTCGTGACCATCGGCACATCCTCGCCGCTGATCACGGATCTTCTGTACGGGAAGAAGAGCGCGGTCGACATCTCGTATTACGTGCGCACGAT
The DNA here is from genome assembly GCA_003154155.1 of Ignavibacteriota bacterium. Lineage (GTDB taxonomy): Bacteria > Bacteroidota > Ignavibacteria > UBA10030 > UBA6906 > Fen-1255. Next base: position 25,874 of record PMCM01000041.1, read on the forward strand.
CATGCCGCTCGGGGTGGTCATCGGCCTGCTGACCGGCTTGGGCCAGCTTCTCTGGTGGACCAGGTCGGATCGCCGGGCCGTGCTCCGTTCCTTGATCGCGCCAACCGGAGCCGCATTCCTGACCGCTGTCCTGGCGCTTGCCCTCGGCGTGACCGAGGTGCTGGTGCTCCTCATCATTGCCGGCGCGGTCTTCGGACTGGTCGCGAATATCCAGGTGGGTTGGCGGATCGTCTGGTCAAACCCAAAATTGGCGGGCGGGGCTATCGCGCATATCGGGATCGCCGTGATGCTGTTGGGGTTCGTGTTCTCCACCAGATACGGTACGGAAACCACCGTGACGCTCCCCCAGGGAAAGATGGTGGATGCCCTCGGCTTCCATTTGACGTTCGAGGGATATCACGAATACCAAAAAGACCGTTATGCGTTCCACGTGCGCGTCCAGCGGGAAAATTCGTCGTTCCTGCTTCAACCAGTCATGTACTACAGCTCGTACAACAACGGGGTCATGCGGCATCCCGATATCGCGAACCTGATCTTACGGGATTTCTACCTTGCCCCCGTCTCGCTCGATCAACAGCCGGCCGTGCAGCAGCCGGCTATGCAGAAGGGGAATGGCCCGGCGGCAGGAGCAACCCAGGACGTGCTGGTCGTACAGGCGAGCCTCAAGCCACTGATCAACCTGGTCTGGTCGGGAGTCATTATCCTGCTGGTGGGATTCCTGGTGACCATCATTCGCCGTGTGCCGGAGGGCGCGCTGATGGTCAATCGATCGGATGATCAGGGGGAAGGCGAACTCATGCCGACGCCATACCTGAACACGAGCTCACCTCCCAACCAGCCGGTGAGCAGCAGCAGTCCGACACCGGCACCGAGCGCCACCAGGTAGAGGCCCGGCCACCCCGGGGGAAGGGCGCCGCGCGACGAGAACCTGAAGAAGATCAGGAGTGAAAAAAACGCCGAGGCGCCGAAGGCGAGTTGTTCGTGCCACGCGAAAATGTCCGCCGCACGCAGCAGTGCGGGTCCGGCTGAAGCCTCCGCGACCACACCGCTGAGTGCGGCACAGATGACCCCCAGCGTCCCCGCCAGCTGCAGCCACCATCCGACCCGAGACCAATCCGGTTTTTTCCAAACCCATCCCGCAACTTCGAACACGAAGCTGGCCGTGAGCAGGGCGATGGGGAAGTGCACGAGGAACGGGTGGAGGGAGAACATGTCAGCGATGGAGTGTGAAGAGGTCCTGAATAGGGAGGGCTGCCGGCGAATAGAACGGCTCGCCGTAGCGCACGCCGATGCGGTCACCATAGTACTCGGCGCGGGTGCGGATCATCTCCAAAAATTCGGGCGTGCTGAGAATCGTGGCCGGTTCGGTGCTCTGCGGATCGTAGAACTGTGAACGGAACGCCCGCATCGCTTCGATCCGCTGGTCAAAGGTCTCGGTGACATCGACGATGAACGAAGGAACGAATTCAAACCACTGCATGAAGTGGTAATACGACCGCGGACGGTGGGCCTCCTGCACGGCGCCCTCGTGCTCGGTCACGATCTTCCGCAACCCGGAGTAGAACCATGCCTCACGGGCCAGCACGTGCGTGTGCTCGTGATCAGGATGCCGGTCCACCGGATGGGGAATCAGCAGCACGTCCGGACGGTGAAGGCGGATCACGCGGATCAGGGCATCGATGTTGGGCCGTGTGACCTCGATGCCGGCATCGGGAAGCCGAAGAGTGTCCCGGCAGGCAACCCCGAGGATGCGCGCGGACTCCGCCGCCTCCGCAGCCCGGATCTCGCGGGTTCCGCGTGTGCCCAGTTCGCCCTCGGTAACGTCTACCAGCCCGATGCTATAGCCGAGCCTCGCGAGCCTGGCTACCGTCCCGCCGCAGGAAAGCTCCACATCGTCAGGATGAGCCCCTATTGCCAGAATATCCAGTTTCATAACCGTCCAATATAGGATTTTTTTTCTTCGATACAACGATGGAGGAATAGGGAAAATTCGCTATCTTGATCCATCCACAGGCACAAGGGTGGGACCTGCGCACAGACGATGAAGACCATCGGCCAGCAGCAATATACGGTTACGGAACTCACGCGCCACATCAAACAGATGCTGGAATCGGGGTTTCCCTCTGTCGTCGTCGTCGGAGAGATTTCCAATCTCAAACGGCATACCTCCGGACACATCTACTTCACGTTGAAAGACGACACCGCCCAGCTGTCCGCGGTGCTCTGGCGCAGCCGCGTCCCCTTCCTGCACACCGCACCCCAGGATGGCATGAAGGTGGTCGTCACCGGACGCATCTCGGTCTATGAGGTGCGGGGCACCTACCAGATTGACGTGGCTTCCCTGAAGCCGCTGGGGGCGGGCGAACTCCAACTGGCATTCGAGCGGCTGAAGGAGAAACTCGCCGCCGAGGGCCTGTTTGCCGCGGAAAGGAAGAAGCCCCTCCCCGAATATCCCGCGCGCATCGGCCTGGTCACATCGCGCACGGGCGCAGTGCTCCACGACATGCTGAACGTCTTCCGGCGGCGCTTTCCTGCGCTCACCGTTGTGCTCGCCGCGGTGCGGGTGCAGGGGGCCGGCGCGGCGGAAGAGATCGCCCGGGCGATCCGTGACTTCAACGACTATGGCGGCGTGGAAGTGATCATCATCGCACGCGGCGGGGGCTCGCTTGAAGACCTCTGGCCGTTCAACGAGGAGGTGGTCGCACGCGCGATCGCCGCGTCACGAATCCCCCTGGTCAGCGCGGTGGGGCATGAGGTGGATTTCTCGATTGCTGACTTCGCCGCGGACATGCGGGCTCCGACCCCAAGCGCGGCTGCGGAACTCGTGGTCAGGGACAGGCAGGCCATTCTTGAGATTCTGCGCGATTTTTCCTATACTATGCGTCGTTCTCTTGCATCGCGCATCGACCAGCAACGCGAACATATCCACCATCTCCTGAAAAGTCACGCCTTCAACAGGCCTATCGATCTCCTGCACAGCCACAGCCAGCACATTGATGAGTTGACCCGATCGCTCTCGGTATCCGCCGCACACCGTTATGCGCTCGCGGCAGCGAACCTGAAGGGGGTGGGGCAGAGGCTCACCGCGCTTAACCCCGCGCTCGCGCTGAAACGCGGCTATGCCATTGTCAGAAAACACGGGAGGATCGTGGACGCGGCGGCACGGTTGCACCCGCATGACGACGTGATGATTTCTTTCCAGGACGGCGATGTCCCATCAACAATAGTGTGATGTCCCATGCCAGCACGAAAACGCGAACAGGGAAGCGAAACGTTCGAGCAGTCGATGAAGCAGCTCGAAGCGATCGTGAACCGCCTGGAACAAGGTGATGTTCCCCTCGAGGAATCACTCCAGCTGTACGAAGAGGGGCTCCGCCTTTCGAAAGCGTGCAGCGACAGGCTCTCGCAGGCCGAGCTGACGCTCAAACGTCTGGCCAAGAACGCGGCCGGCGCATTCGAAGAACTTGACGAAAAAGAAGAGGAATGAGCGGCACACTCCAATACCCGTATCTTGATCGCGTCACAGTCCCCGCCGACATGCGAAGCATGACGGTGCCGGAACTGAAAGGGCTAGCCAATGATGTCCGCGAATTTCTGATCGAAGTCATCTCCCGGACAGGCGGACATCTCGGCTCCGGCCTCGGCGCCGTGGAACTTGCGGTCGCGCTCCACTACGTCTTCCATACTCCCGAAGACAAGCTCGTGTGGGATGTCGGCCACCAGGCGTACCCCCACAAGATCCTCACCGGCCGCAAGGGCCGGTTCGATACCATCCGACAATATCACGGACTCTCCGGTTTTCTCAAACGCACCGAGAGCGAATACGACACGTTCGGGGCGGGACACGCAAGCACTTCGATTTCAGCTGCGCTGGGGATGGTGGCCGCGCGCGATATTACAGGCGCCACGTACAAGGTCGTGGCGGTGATCGGCGACGGCTCGATGACCGGCGGAATGGTCTATGAAGGCTTGAACAATGCCGGCCTGCTCAAGAAGAATTTCATCGTCGTCCTCAACGACAACAACATGTCGATCGCCCCCAATGTCTGGGCGATTTCCAACTACTTCACCGAGCTGATCGCAAGCCCGCAATACAACACGTTCAAGAAGAACGTGTATGAGCTCACCGGCAAGCTTGATCAATGGGGCGACCGGATTCGCCGTGCCGCGGCGCGCGTGGAAGGCGGCCTCAAGGTGATCGTGACGCCGGGCATGCTTTTCGAAGCGTTGGGCTTCCGCTACTTCGGCCCGATCAACGGACATAACCTGGCCCAGCTCGTCAGGATTTTCCAGGAAGTGAAGCAGTACGACGGACCCATCCTCGTCCATGCCATCACGCAGAAAGGCAAGGGATACAAACCTGCCGAGAACGACGTGCAGAAGCTGCACGGCGTGACGTCCTTCGACAAGGTGACCGGCCGGTCCGCAAAGAAAGCCGAAGGACCCCCGGCATACACGAAAGTGTTCGGCGCCGCGGTCGTCGAGCTTGCGCAGATGATCCCCACGGTGGTCGGCATCACCGCGGCAATGCCCGATGGAACGGGGCTCGATCAGCTGCAACGGCAGATGCCCGGGCGGTTCTACGATGTCGGGATAGCGGAGCAACACGGGGTTACGTTTGCCGCCGGCCTGGCTACGCAGGGCTGCACGCCCATTGTGGCCATCTACTCCACGTTCCTCCAGCGCGCCATCGATCAGATCATCCATGATGTCGCACTCCAGCACCTGCACGTGGTGTTCGCACTCGACCGCGGAGGCCTCGTGGGTGCCGACGGACCGACGCACCACGGCGTGTTTGACCTGACCTACCTCCGGATGATTCCGGGCATGGTGGTCATGGCGCCGAAAGACGAGAACGAGCTCCGGGACATGCTGTATACGGCGGTCATGTACCGCGAAGGGCCCATCGCCGTGCGGTATCCCCGGGGCAACGGCATCGGCGTTCCCCCGAAACCCGGATTCGACCTTCTACCGATCGGCAAAGGGGAAATCCTCCGTACCGGCAAGGATATCGCCTTGCTTGCGATCGGCGATATGGTCCAGCCTGCACGGGAAGCGTCCGCGCGCCTGGAACAGGAAGGGATCGGGTGCGAGGTGGTGAACATGCGGTTCGTCAAACCGCTCGACACGGAGATTCTCGACGACCTGGCGGCACGCTTCAAGTGCGTGATCACGCTCGAAAACAATGTGACCACCGGCGGATTCGGGAGCGCGGTGGCCGAATACTACGCGGCCCGCCCTGAGCCCAAACCGGAGGTGATCCGGCATGGCGTGCCCGACCGCTTCGTGGATCATGGTTCTCCCGCCGAACTCGCGGCCGAACTCTCCCTCGATGCTCCCGGACTGATGCGGCTTGTGAAAGCACAGATCACCCTACTCTCCACCACCAATTCCTGACCCATGGAGAAAGTGAAGACTGTCGTCGTCGGCGCCGGATGGGTATCGCAGGTCATCCATCTCCCGCTCCTCGTGAAGATGCCGGAGGTGCAGTTGGTCGCACTGTGCGACCGTGACAAGGCGCGCGTGCGGCTCGTGGGCGAAAAATACAACATCCCCAAACTCTACTCGAACCTTGACGAAATGCTTGCCAAGGAAGAGTGCGAGGCGGTGCTGGTCTGCACTTCCACGGACGCCCACAGTGCCGTCACCCTGGCCGCACTCAAGGCCGGGAAGGATGTCCTGGTGGAGAAGCCGGTGGCACGCACCTACGCCGAAGCCGAAGCCATGGCCATGGCGGCGAAGGAACACAAGCGCAAGCTGATGGTGGGCATGAACCACCGCTTCAGGCCCGATACGATGATCCTCAAGAGCTTCATCGACGGCAAGGAACTGGGGAAGGTGTACTACACGCGCGTGGGATGGCTGCGCAAACGGTCGTTCGACAGTTCCTGGATAACCCAAAAGGAAAAATCGGGCGGCGGTGTGTTCATCGATCAGGGCATCATGATGCTCGATATGGCGCTCTGGATGATGGGATACCCCGAAGTGGCCCGCGTGACCGCGTCGCATTATCACCACCGCACCAAGAATGTCGAGGATACATCGATCGTCGCGTTGACGCTCAAGAACGGCGCCACCGTGAACATCGAGGTCAGCTGGTCCATGTACCTCGACGAGGACTATTCCTACTGTTATGTGCACGGGAGCGAGGGGAGCGCAAGCCTGCAACCCCTGCGCATCTACAAGGAGCTCCATGGGAATCTAGTGAATCTTGCGCCGGCGAAACCGGAAGCCACGCAGTCGCTCTTCAAACGGTCCTACGAGAACGAGCTGCGCCATTTCTTCGGTGCTGTCAGGAATATTCACCCCACGATTTCCACGGGTGATGAGGCTGTGCAACGGATGAAAGTAGTGGAGGCGGTCTATAAATCCGCCAAACGTGGAAGGGAAGTCACTCTGACCTGAGGCGCACATGAGCGCGACCAAAAAGCGGATCGTGGTGGTGGATGACGAGGAAGACATCGTCGACCTGATCCGGTACAATCTGACCAAGGAAGGGTTCGACGTCGTCCCGGCGCGCAACGGCAGGGAAGCACTGGACCAGCTGGTGCCTGCTCCGGATCTGGTGCTCCTGGACCTCATGATGCCGGTAATGGACGGATTTGAAACTTGCCGCCGCCTCAAGGCCCAGCCCGCTATGGCGGGCATCCCCGTGGTGTTCCTCACGGCCAGCGCCAGCGAAGTCGACGAAGTCGTGGGACTCGAGCTGGGGGCTGACGACTACATTCAAAAACCGATCAGTCCGCGAAAGCTGGTGGCACGCGTGAAAGCTGTGCTGCGCAGGCATGAGCACAGCGCGGCGGAACAGGGCGATCAACCCGACATCATCCGGGCGGGCCGGCTCGAGATCAACCGCTCGGCGTACACCGTGAAGATCGCCAGAAAGGAAACGTTCTTCCCCAAAAAGGAATTTGAGATTCTCGCGCTGCTCGCGGGGCATGCCGGACGCGTGTACAGCCGCGAAGCGCTGCTGAACGCGATATGGGGGTCTGATGTGGTGGTGGTGGACCGCACCGTGGACGTACACATACGCAAGATTCGCGAGAAGCTCGGCGGGGAAGCTGACCTGATTGAGACCATCAAAGGAGTCGGCTACCGTTTCCGGGCCTGACTACGTCACATCCATGAAACTGCGAACGCGCATAGCGTCTTTCTATACCCTCCTCCTGATCGGAGGGGTAATACTCGTGAGTGCCATCTCGTCCTGGCAGATCACCAATTACCTCGACGATGCGAATACCCGGCTCCTGGGGGACCAGACCGAGATGTTCGCCCGTCTTATTGAATCGGGGAGCATATCTGTCGATTCCACGCAGAAGGCGGATGAAATCCTGCGATCGCTCGCGATAGCATTGCGCATCCGTTTGACCCTGATCGCAGACGACGGCGTGGTGAAGTTTGACACTCAGGTGATGCGGGATTCCATATCCCGGATGGAGAATCATGCGACCCGCGAAGAAGTTGTCGCGGCACATAAGGGAGGCGTTGGGATCGCCCGCCGCAAGAGCGCGACCACAGGTGAAGAATACATGTACGCGGCGCGGCAGCTCCACGACGGCACCGGGGTCCTCTCGCAGGGCGTCGTGCGGACCGCCATGGACCTCGGGGAGATTCGTGCAGTCGCCACCCGGGTGCGGATCACCATCTGGGGCATCGGACTTACCACGAGCATCCTGATCGTCGTGTTGACATTTCAGGTTTCGCGGCGCATCACCCAGCCGATCCTGCGTATCGCCACGACAGCCCAGGCGATCCGCGACGGCGACCTGCGGCAACGGATAGCCATTACTACAAACGACGAAATGGCTGCACTGGCCACCGCAATCAACGAGATGGCCGAACGGCTCTCGAACGACATCGAACGCCTGACCGCGCTCGAAAAGGTGCGCAGCCAGTTCCTCGGCAATGTGTCGCATGAACTGCGCACGC
>PMCM01000090.1 GCA_003154155.1 Ignavibacteriota bacterium
CCATCCCGCGCGGGGCACCGGCTGGCCCAATCAACCGCCTCCTGTTTCGACTTTACCTGCAGTAACCAATAGCCGCCGAGGACATCCTTTGATTCAATGCTTGGGCCGTCGGTCACCCTGGGTTTACCTCCCGAGAATGCAATACGGGCACCCTTCGCAGGCGGCTGCAACCCATCCAGCGAAATGAGCACACCGGCATTTACCAGGTCTTCGTTGAATCTCGTCATCTTTTCGACGTCCTCAGCGTCCGGCGCAAAATCCGCCTTCAGCGTTCTTCCTCCCGGGCTCTGATAGACCCCTGGGATCATCAGCATCATTACCCGCATGGCCGGTACTCCTTTGGTTGTCGTTTGGTCCGCTGTTCTGTCATCGTGCCGCCTGTGGATTCTCTTTCTCAAACGGGCAATTCCCTGTATCAGTTCCCGCAACGGGGCCTGGCGGAATGCAAATCGGGGATCGGCGCCCGTGCACCCCCCGTGTTGCACCTGCCGGGCCAAATGCGTATTTTCCACCGGAACGATAGAGCAGGGGGGCCACAATCGTTGCTTTTTTTTGCGCGGGAGGTTTCCTTGACTCCCGCATAACCATTTTTCGCGAGCGCATGACCTCTTCACGGCAACTCTTCGTTGGGTTGTTAAAAGTCCTTTCCGTCCCGCTTGTTGCCGGCGGCATTGCGGCCGGTCTTCTCCTCCTGGCTACGGGTCTTGTGTCCTATTGGGTGTATACGGTCAGTCTGCATGATGAAGTGCAGGAAACGGCAAATGTCGCGTCTGACGCCCGTGACAGGCTGAAGACGGCGGTCATGCACGGCCTTTCCGCGACACAGACGATTGGGCTCTGCGTGGAACAGGGGATCCTTCCCCGGGATTTTGACAGTGTTGCCCCGAAGATTGCCCACGCCTACAATTCCATTGACGCCGTCGAACTGACCCTGGGCGGCATCGTCACATATGTGTACCCGTACGAAGAGAACAAGAAGGCCATTGGATTCGACATCCTGGGTGATTCGTTGCAGAGGGATGAAGCCCTGCTTGCGATACAGAACAGGAGTCTCATCTTCGCGGGCCCGTTGGAGCTGGTGCAGGGCGGCCTCGCCGTTGTGGGAAGGGGTCCCGTCTTTCTCAAGAAAGACGGAAAGGAAGTATTCTGGGGTTTCACGATCGTCATCATCCGCGTGCCGACCTTGGTCAGCTATGCACGTCTGGGCGAGCTTGCGTCACATGGATATGCATGTCGCCTTTCGAAACGCAATGTGCAGACCGGGATGGAGATCCCATTCTTCAACAGGGGTCTCCGTCTCGACAATCCGGTTGCCGTCGAGGTGGCCGTGCCAAACGGCCAGTGGCTGCTGGAGGTTGCGCCAACGAACGGTTGGCAAGCGAGAGAGAAGACGGTACCAACAGTCTTGCTCAGCGTTCTCCTCTCAATCCTCGGCGGCGCTTTTGTCTGGTATATGGTGCGTCAGCCCCGGTTGCTGAAAGTCCTGGTTGAAAAGCGGGCTTCGGAGCTCCTGGAAAGCGAACGGCGATTTGCGGCCCTTATTGAAGCAGCGCCCATGGCCATCACAATCATGCGGGAGGGAAAAATTCTCTACGGCAACCCGGCGCTGCGCCATTTGCTGCTGCTGCCATCGGATCAGGTGATCGACCGGCATGACATGGCGGAGTTCATCACGCCGCAGCATGAAGATCAAGAAGGGGATCGCGTCCTGTTGCCGGGATCCGGCATGTTCGCCCTACCTGATACAGAGATGGTGTTCGAGCGGCGGGACAAGGAGCGGATTCATGTTGCCGTTACCGTTGCAACAATGGGCCTGCCTGATGGCCAGGCCCAGGTAGCGTTCATGAGAGACATCACTGAGCGAAAGCTTGCGGAGCGGCGCATCAACAATTCGTTGAAAGAAAAGGAGTTGCTCCTCAAAGAAATCCATCATCGGGTGAAAAACAATCTGCAAGTGATCTCGAGCCTTCTGGGAATGCAACTCCAGCAGGTCACTGACGGCCAGGCGCGAGAGGCCTATGCCGACAGCATCCGGCGTATCCGCTCAATGGCCCTCGTTCATGAGAATCTGTACCGCTCAAACGACCTGGCACAGATCGATTTTAACGAGTATCTCAATTCTGTCGCGAAGGAACTCCGCCGGTCACTGCATCGGGACAATATCCGCCTGGAGGTGGAAGCGGAAACAATCCTCCTGGGCATCGACGTCGCCGTGCCATGCGGTTTGATCGCCAACGAACTTGTTTCCAATGCCCTTAAACATGCCTTTGGCCAACGTGCAGAGGGCAATGTCGTTGTGAGTTTCCAACGCGTGAACCCGGCGACCCTCAAGCTTGAAGTTCGTGACGACGGGATCGGTTTTCCGCGTGGCTCCGACTATCGCACGATGACATCGATGGGATTGAGTATTGTTCGTACGCTGACCGAACAGATTTCCGGCATTCTTCAGATGGATCCTTCAGAGGGTACACGTTTCACGGTGGTTTTCCCCGGCTGACGGCGACTCTTTAATGAGTATCATCATGGCGATACCTGCGCGGTACGTACACACCAACCTGATTGCGAGGGACTGGCAACGATTGACGCAATTCTACATTGATGTCTTCGGCTGCCGGCCTGTTCCGCCGGAACGGCACTACCGAGGGACCGACCTGGAGAGGGGGACCGGGGTTGCGGGATCGGAACTTCATGGCGTCCACCTGAGACTTCCCGGCTATGCGGACGACGGCCCGACGCTCGAGGTGTACAGTTACACCGTTGGTGCGGAGAGTCTGTTCCCCGAAGTCAACCGTCCGGGGTTTGGGCACATCGCTTTTTCTGTCGATGATGTCCTGACTGCACGTGAGACGGTCTTGAAGTCGGGAGGTTCGGCGGTGGCCGATGTTGTCACGCTGCAGACGTCGACGGGAGGAAGGGTGACATGGTGCTACATGCGCGACCCGGAAGGGAACATCATCGAGCTGCAATCCTGGAAGTAGTCCCGGTTCCGTTTATCGCTGCGTTGTCGCCCGGAGGATGAAGTCCACGATCAGGGCGGGGTTGGGCAAACTGTGCGGGTGATGGCCGATGCCCGGCTTGCGAATGACGGTGATGTGCCCCCCCGCGGCGATGATCTTTTTCTCGAAGATATCGGTGTTCTCTTCAACCGGGACGACAGTGTCGGCACCGCCGCAAACATGCAACATAGGAAACCCGGCGGCTGCGATTCTGTCAGCCACGTCCAGCGGGTTCCCGTTGAAACTGAGAGCCTCTTCCTCCGACGTCAAATGGAAATCCTGCTTGAACCGATCCCATTCGACGGGATTCCCGCCACCTTTCCCTTTCCCGCCCGGCCAGCTCTTGATATCGAGCACAGGGGCATCCGCATAGACACAGGCAACCTTGTCGGAATTTGCGGCTGCCCATCTGTAGGCATAGAATCCTCCACGGCTGAACCCCATGAGCGCAGCTTTGCGGGAGAGTCCCTGGCGTGTCAGGAACTCATAAAACCTGTCCCACGTGAGCAGAGCTTCCGGGTTGCCAAACAGCTCCGACACATCGCAGTAGACAAGGTGGAATCCGCGCTCAAGAAGTGCGATCTCCGTCTGCGGCTCATGGCCCCAGAACCGTGCCCTCCAGATCCAGGGATGCCCTTTCGCCGGCCGCTTGGGTTTCACGATTTTGGCATCTCTCCGTTCAAACGCAAAGTCGTATAATTCGAATCCGAAATAGTTTGTCCGGATTGCGGGAACATGTGATCCGGAGAAGACGTCGTAGCCGGTGGTCTGGGACGAGTCGAGGGCTTCCTGCAGTCTCCGCGCGATCATCCCAGCGCACTCCGGTGAAGGCGTTATCCCATCCGGAAAAAGATCACCGTGATCCAGGAGGTAGCTGTACAGGCTGACGATCTCAACACCGTTGGCGTATGCCGACATCTGCAGTGCAGGCGCGACAAGGTGTGTGAGCACATCGTTAGAGTACGCTGCCGTATCCCTCGCGTACAGAGGTGGTGGAATGAGGACAACGATACGTGGTTTCGAGGGGAGTGCAAGGAACCGTCCGATGAGCCGGGAACAATCGGCGCACAACGAGTCGGTGGTGACTCCTTCTCGCCGGCGGCTGTCATAGGTGCCGAGTTCTACAAAGACGATGTCGGGGAGGAACTGCAGTGCAGCGGCGCACTCTGGTTGCAGGAGGTAGGGATGGGGCGCCGATAGCGACAGGGCGGCATCGGTGCTTCCGAAATCGCTCACCGTGTCGTTCCCTCCAAGGAGCATCTGCAATTTCCGGGGGTAACTCTCCGGGGCCGGGGCGGTTCGTGATGTGGTCCCGGTGCCGATGCAAGCAATGCGGAGAGGCGGGCTTCCGCCATAAGCGACCCAGGGCGACACCAGGAGCAATAACCAGATGGTATTGCCGGCGAAGAAGGAACGGACCCGAGGCAGGCCGTTCCAGGGGGATGGGCATATGTCGGGACGATGTATCACTGCAAGCTCCACGCTGGTGAGACTCCGGCGTAACTCCGGACTCCGGTGGGGAATCTAAGCACAAATCGCCTTGTTTCCCAGCATTTCCTGAGGAAAAAAGAGCTTGACTTTAACATTGTGGCTGCGTAACCTTCCACACATTTCTACCGCCTCACTAAAAGTTCTAACCGGGCGGCATACTCTTCGTACCCGACATAGCCCAGCAGTAAGTTACCAGTCCCTCGAATTCAAGTCCAGGCCGGCTACCCCAACGCCGGCATGTATCGTCAGCCATATCCCGCTCTATCGTGGATCAAAGATCATCGATCGGATTTGGAGGATCTATGCGGACGAAAGTACACAAGAGCAAAGAAGAGACGCGTGCGGCAATCGAGCAGGAAATCGCCTCTATTGCGACAGATCTCGAACGCCTCCGTTCCATTATTCAACGCACGATGGACCATCAAGAAGTCACCGTTGTGACAACTCCGGCAGAGCAACCGCAACAGCCGGAAGTGGTAGCGAATTGATCCCCCCGTTGTACCAGAGCATACATACCCTCATTTCCGCATGCCAAGCAGTTCCCGGCCGTCCATGGCGGTTGCATTCCCGCAATAGGTTTGGTACATTTCTCTAACATGAAGCGGTATGTGGTGACGCCAACGTAGTACCGGGCCTCCGTGGAGGCAATCACGGGGCCGCCCGCAGCGGATTCCTCCGTTGGCGCTCCTGCATTACTGCCCGTCTGCACTGCAGCCTACTCAATAACCTGGATGAAAGGACGACCGATGAACCTCCGACGTCTCACCACCGTTCTCCTTGCGGCACTCGTGCTTGCGGTTTCTCTGGCGGGCGCTCAGCCGAAAAAGAGGATTGCCGTTTCGCGGTTCGAAGACGGCCATGGATATTCCGGCTGCGGTATCGGCGTTGCGGACATGCTCTCCACCGCCCTTGTGAAGACCAAGAAATTCATGGTCATTGAGCGCAAAGAGCTGGACAAAGTGGTCGAAGAACAGAAGCTCGGACTCTCCGGCATGGTCACGGCGGAGACCGCTCCGGCAGTCGGCAAACTGCTCGGTGTAGAACTTCTTGTCATCGGCAGTGTCTCGGAGCTGGGCACATCGAAACGTGATATCGGTGGAGGATTCGGGGGCATCGGCGCCGGATTGAGTACGCAGCAGGCCCGCGCGGCCGTGGATATCCGGCTCGTGAACACGACAACCGGTGAAATTCTCGCGGCGGAAACGGAAGAAGGAACAGAATCGACGCTGGGGTTCAAGGGGTCCTATTCGGACATCAATTTCAGCGATGTGAATGCCTGGGACAACACCGATGTCGGCAAGGCGTGCCGCGAGGCCATCAATAAGACCGTTGAGCTGATCACCGACAACATGGAAAAGATCCCCTGGTCAGGCCGGATTATCAAAGTGAACGGCGACGGCACGGTGGTGATGAAGCCGGGTTCCGAAGGGAGTGTCAAGACGGGGATGGCATTCGATGTGTTCCAGACAGGTGAAGAAATGAAAGACCCCGATACCGGCGTCTCGTTGGGGTCGGAAGAGACCAAGGTCGCTCACATCGTTGTGCAGTCCGACATGCTGAACGGCAAGGCGGCGAAGGCGAAGATCGTTTCCGGCACGGGTATCAAAGCCGGGGATATCATCCGCGAGCCGAAAGAGTAACCGGGAAGGGCTCACCCCAGCGCAGAGATATCGCCGGCGCCCTTGCGGACGACGACCGGCTCGTCTCCTGTGAGATCCAGAACGGTGGACTGCTGGGAAGCGAGCACGCCGCCGTCAAGGATAATGTCGACAACGTTATTGAACAGCTCTTTAAACTGCTCGGGATCCGTTACCACCTCCCCATCCTCGGTCGTCGCGCTTGTGCTGAGGATGGGGTGGCCGAGCTCGCGGACGATGCCCAGCGTTGCGAGGCTGTCGGGCACGCGGACGCCGACGGTCTTCCGTTTTGACACCAGGATCTTGGGCAGCTGCCTCATGCGCGCCGCCGGCAAAATAAACGTGTAGGGACCGGGGATAAGGCGTTTCATGATCTTGAAGGCCGCGTTGCTGACATGTGCGTACTCGCTGATATTCGTGAGATCGGAGCACACAAAGCTGAACGGTTTGTCGGCCCGCTGTCGCTTGATCAGATAGATGCGTTCGATCGCATTCTTGTTCTCGATGCTGCACCCGATGCCGTATACTGTATCGGTCGGATAGATCACGATTCCGCCGGCGGCAAGCACCTCTGCCGCCTTCCGGATATTCCTCAGTTCCGGCGTAACCGGATGAAGTTTCAGAATCATGCATGCCCTGTTGCTGGTCCTGCAAATTGTAGGAAGAATACATCAGAATGGCAACATCCTCGCGCTGGCTGGTTGCACTTGTCGGACGCCCCAACGTCGGTAAATCCACCCTTTTCAACCGCATCATCGGCTTCCGGGATGCCATTGTCCATGATCTGCCCGGCGTGACGCGCGACCGGCATTACGCCGATGCGGAATGGGCAGGCAAACGGTTCACGCTGATCGACACCGGCGGTTTTGTGCCCGCATCGGAGGATGTGATGGAAACCGCGATCCGGGAACAGGCGCAGGTTGCCATCGATGAGGCGCAGTTGATTCTTTTCGTTGTGGACGGGGAGGCCGGGCTCCTGCCGGCGGACCAGGAGATCGCCGACGTACTGCGACGGGCGGGGAAGCGCGTGATGCTGCTCGTCAACAAGGCCGACAGTGAACGGAAAGAGCAGGGATTGGGCGAGTTCTATGAGCTCGGTCTGGGCGAACCGATTCCTCTTTCTGCCCTGGGCGGCCGGCGCATCGGCGACCTCCTCGACGCGATCACGGCATCCATTCCCGAAACCGAGGAGACCGACGGCGATCCGCGGCTGAAGATCGCCATCATCGGCAAACCCAACGTGGGGAAATCGTCGCTTGTCAATGCTCTCCTGCAGGAAGAACGGCATATCGTTACGGATATACCCGGGACCACCCGAGATCCGATCGATGCCGTATTGAAGTATTACGGTGAGGAAATGCTGCTGATCGACACCGCCGGTCTCCGCCGGAAGAGCCGGATCAAGGAATCAGTCGAGCTCTTCAGTACCGTACGCACCGTCAAAAGCATCGAACGCTGCGATGTCGCCGTCATCCTGATCGATGCGCAGCAGGGGCTCGACCACCAGGATCTCCACATTGTGGAAACCGCTGCGGAAAAGCGGAAGGCAACCGTGATCGCGGTGAACAAATGGGACTTGATCGAGAAGGACGAGCACACGGCCAAACTTTTCGAACGCGCACTGCGTGAGCGGCTGCGGTTGTACGATTATCTCCCGATCATCTTCATCTCCGCCCTGGAAAAGCAGCGCATCTATAAACTGATCGACATGGTGAAACAGGTGGACGCGGAGCAGCGCAAGCGGATCACGACCAGCCGTCTGAACGCGGTGATGGAGGAAGAGATTGCCGCACACCCGCCCCACAGCCGGTCAGGGAAGGAAATCAAAATCAAATTCTCCACCCAGGTGAAGACGGCGCCCCCCGTCTTTGCGTTTTTCTGCAATGACCCGCGCCTTGTCGATGACAGTTACGTGCGTTTTCTGGAGAACCAGATCCGGGCGCACTTCGGGTTTATCGGCGTTCCTATCGTGATTTCGCTCAAGAAGAAATAATGGCCGTCGGAAAACGCATCCTGGTGGTGGGCGGTGTTGCGGCCGGTCCGAGTGCCGCCAGCAAGGCTGCACGCACGAACCCCGATGCGCACGTCACGCTTTTTGAACTGACCGACACCATCTCCTACGGCATCTGCGAAATCCCGTTCTTCCTGGCCGGCGAGGTGCGCCAGGAAGACCTTGTTGTGCACACACCGGCATCGCTCGGCAAAGAGAAGGGCGTCGAGGTGCGCACGCTCCAGCTGGTAGAATCGATCTCCACAGCCCGCCGGACGATCGTCGTGCGCGAAGTCGCCACCGGCAGGGTGTACGAGGAACGGTTCGACCGCCTGGTACTGGCGACCGGGGCGCGTCCGCGGCCCCTGAACCTCGCCGGCGAACAGGCACGCAACGTGTTTCCAGTCCGTTCCTATGACGGTGCATGCGCGCTCCGCAGATACCTGGAGACCGAACATCCCCGCAACGTCGTGATCGTCGGAGGGGGCTACATCGGCATCGAGATGGCGGAGGCGCTGCGGTCACGCGAATGCGAGGTCACCGTGCTGGAGCGCCGGAATGAGATTTTGCATGACCTGGACGCACCCGCGCGCGCGTTCGTCGCGGACATTCTTGCCAGGCGCGGCGTCAGGCTGGTCGCCGGGGCGCAGGTCGTGGCATTGCCGGTCGATGCCTCACAGCGGGTAAGTCATGTCTTGACCCCGGACGGCAGCTACCCGGCCGATCTGGTGATTGTGGCCACGGGCGTGATACCTGCCACGGAGCTTGCGGGCACCGCGGGCATCCGGCTCGGCACCCGGGGAGGGATCCTGGTGGATCAGCGGATGCAGACGTCGGTGGACGGGATCTTCGCGGCCGGGGATTGTTGCGAGTACCGTGATATTGTGACGCGGAAGTGGGTGTATGCACCGCTGGCCACGAATGCGAACCGTGCCGGCTGGGTGGCCGGACAGAATGCCGCAGGCGGCAGGGCGGCGTTTCCCGGCGTCCTCCGCAGTACCGCGTTGCGTGTTTTCGACGGGGAGGTAGCCCGCACCGGGCTGACGGCCGAGGAGGCTCGCGATGCGGGTCTCCATGTGGTTGCGGAGACCATAACCTCCCGGTCACGTGTGCCCGTGATGCCCGGCAGTGCTCCCCTGAGTGTTTCGCTCACGGCCGAACACGAGACTGGAAGAATTCTGGGCGGGACGCTGTGGGGGACCGAGGGTGCGGTACTCCGGAGCCATGCCCTGGCCGTAGCGCTCCATCAAGGCATGACCCTTGAGCAGTTCCAGAAGACCGATTTTGCCTATGCGCCGCCGTTCTCTCCACTCTGGGATCCATTGCTCATTGCGGCAAATGCCCTGGAGAAACTCCGCACACACGGGACCCGACCATGAAACACCTGACGATCATCGACCATCCGCTCATCAAACGCGACCTGACGATTTTACGCAATCGCGACACCGACAATCATCTCTTTCGCACAACGCTCCGGCGCATCTCGTCGATCATGGCCTTCACGGTCACCCGTGATCTTCGCTTGAAACGAACGTGGGTCCAGACACCCCTGGAACGCACAGCAGGATTTGTTCTTGGCGAGGATGTCGTCGTCGTGCCGGTCCTGCGTGCCGGTCTGGGGTTGATCGACGGCTTCCTGGATGTGCTCCCGGAAGCGCGGGTCGGGCATGTCGGACTCTACCGGAACGAGAAGACGCTGGAGCCTGTCGATTATTATTCGAAGTTTCCGGATGGTCTCCGGCGCAGCCTCGTACTCTTGCTGGATCCCATGCTTGCCACGGGCGGCAGCGCGACCGCTGCGGTGACGTTCCTCAAGCGCCGGGGGGCACGGCGCATCCGGTTTGTGGNNGGTCTGGGCGATGCGGGCGACCGCATGTTCGGGACGGAAAAGTAATCGCGCTGCGCGCCGCGCCTGCTGAATTTCTCAGGCTTTCCGCGTGTTGTACGCTTTGAGGGGGTGCGTCCTGCCATTCGCCGCAAACGGAAACGTTCCGGAACGGCGCTTGCTTGACAATACCTCCCATTGCACCTATATTTTTTGTAGTCTGCGTTGGGCCTGATACCATGACCAATCCCAAATACAAGAAGAAGCTGGACGACCTTCTGCTCATCTGTCAGAAGAGCCTTCCCCGTGTCGACGAATCGCTCATCCGTCGTGCGTTTGATTTCAGTTTCAACGCCCACCGGCACGATATCCGCGCATCGGGCGAACCGTTCTTCGATCATCCCTATGCCGTGGCGAAGATCGTCGCCAAGGAAATCCCCCTGGACGACGTCTCCGTCGCGGCAGCACTTCTCCACGATGTGGCGGAGGACACCGAGTACCAGGTCAAGGATATCCGCGAGGAGTTCGGCGACACAATCGCGGACATCGTCGACGGTGCCACCAAAATCTCCGACATCTTCAAGAGCCACGATGTGACGCAGGCGGAAAGCTACCGCAAGCTGTTGCTGTCGATGGTGAATGACATCCGGGTGATGCTCGTGAAATTCGCAGACCGTTTGCACAACATGCGGACGCTCGAATATCTTCCCGCCGAAAAGCAGCGACGGCTGGCCAAAGAAACGCTTGATATCTATGCCCCCTTCGCCCACCGTTTCGGCCTTGCCAACATCAAGTGGGAGCTGGAGGACCTGTCCTTCAAGCACATCCACCGCGAGGCGTACGATCAGATCGCGCGTGATTTGAAATCGCGGCGCCGGGAACGCGAACACTACATCCGCAAGTTCTCCCAGCCCCTCGAGCGCCGGTTGCGGGACTCGGGGTATAAATTTGAAATCAGCGGCCGCCCCAAGCACATTTACAGCATCTACAACAAGATGATCAAGCGGAACAAGCCGCTCGAAGAGGTCTACGATCTCTTCGCGGTGAGGATCATCCTTGACACGGAGGATGCGAACGATTGCTTCGGCGTCTATGGCATCGTGTCCGATATCTATATCCCGAATCCGGAGCGGTTCAAGAACTACATCTCGGTTCCGAAGAAGAACGGTTACCAGTCCATCCACACCACGGTCGTCGGACCTGACGGCAGGATGGTAGAAGTGCAGATTCGCACCCGGTCCATGCACGAAGTGGCGGAAAAGGGCGTGGCGGCGCACTGGATGTACAAGGACAATGTTGCAAACGTCGATCCGGAGCTGGCGAACTGGGTGAGCTGGGTGCGTGAAATATTTGAAACCGCCGCAGAAGGCCAGGTGCCGACGCAGCAGTTGATGGAGAGTTTCAAGCTGAATCTCTATCAGGATGAAATTTACCTGTTCACACCGAAAGGCGACCTGAAGATACTCCCGAGCGGGTCGACACCCATCGACTTCGGTTACGAGATTCACTCCAAAGTCGGGGATCACACCCTTGCCGCCAAGGTGAACGGGCGCATCGTGCCGCTGGACACGAAGCTCAAAAGCGGCGACCAGGTGGAGATTCTCACGTCGAAGAATCAATCCCCCAACCCGGACTGGGAGAAGTTCGTCGTCACCCACAAGGCGAAGTCCCACATTCGCCGCTGGATCAAAGAGGAACAGCGCAAAGTTATTGACGAAGGGCGGGAGATCTGGGAAAAGAGGGTCAAGAAAGCCAAATTGAACATCAGCGAAGACGAGCTGGTGCGGTTTGTCCGCGACAAAAAGATCGACGGAACGATGGAGTTGTTTCTCGGCGTGCGCGATGGGACGGTCGATCCGGATGAGTTGATCGCTCAGTACCAGGAAGAGCAGAAGCACCCTTCGCCGTCGGGCCAGGAGGAGTCAAGGATCGACGGGCTCTTCAACAGGTTCATTTCTACGGCCAGGGGGGTGTCGACCAGCATTGTGCTTGACGGGTCGAAAGACAATTTCATGCACAATTACGCCAAGTGCTGCCAGCCTTTGCCGGGGGACGATGTCGTGGGGTTCGTCACGACGGGGGAAGGGATCAAGATCCACCGGCGCTCCTGCCATAATCTGCAGTCCATGAGGGTCACCGCACCCGATCGCATTGTCGAAGTGCACCTGCCTGCCGAGGGCGGGACGCTGTTTGTTGCGGGCGTGCGGGTGTCCGGCGATGACAGGCCGGGCATGTTGAACGACTTGACCCATGCGATTTCCACATATCAGAACACGAATATCCGGAGCGTGACAATCGACTCCGACGACGGTCACTTTGACGGGACGTTCATCGTGAACGTGGAGAACACCGATCACCTTTCGCGGGTCGTTGAGAAGATCCGGCGGGTGCAGGGGATCAGACGGGCCGAGCGATTTGAGGAATAGGCGGAAGAGCGCATGATCGGTCGCGTGTTGGGCATCGACTACGGCAGCCGGCGTGTGGGCATCTCGCTGAGTGACCCGCTGCGGATTATTGCGAGCGGCGCGGGGGTGATCCAAAACACCCCGTCGCTGGTCAATCATCTTGCCCGGATTGTGGACGACCAGCATGTCGTGCTCATTGTCGTGGGCATGCCGTATGCGCCTGATGGCGGGACCGGTAAAAAGGGGGAGGAAGTGCTGCGCTTTATCCAGCGGTTGGAGAGTGTCGTGACGATTCCGGTAGCAACGTGGGATGAGAGTTTCACCACAGTGGATGCCGGAGCCGCCATACGCAAGGCAGGCATGAAGAAGAAACAGCGACGGCAGAAGGGCGTGCTCGACGAAATGGCTGCACGGCTGATGCTTCAGGAGTATCTGGACGTGCATGAGGGCAAATGAGGAGTCCGCAACATCCGGAACATCGTGCAGCAGGTTCCATCCTTGAGTGACCACGCGGTGCCACCAGAGCTACCGCCGGTGTCCCCGCCGGCCGGGAGGATGCACATTCTCCTGGGCTGGGTGCGGGCGCACAAGTGGAAGACCTTTGCTCTTTTTTGTGCCGTGTGTGCGGTCACGGAAATCCTGACGCTCCCTTTCTATGGCGTCTACCGCCTGCGGACGGACAATCCGCCGCAAACCGCCCTCATGCGGCAAAGGATGCGCGAAGCGGAGAGTGAAGGCAAAGCCCTGAAAATTGTGCAGCAGTGGATCCCGCTTTCCCGGGTGCCCCGGCATGTCATCAACGCAATCATCGTGGCGGAGGACGGGACATTTTTCGAGCACGGAGGGATCGACTGGTTCGAGGTGCAGGAATCGATGGAGAAGAATCTTCAGGAACGGCGGGCGGCGCGGGGGGCGAGTACGATCACCCAGCAGCTTGCAAAGAATCTGTTCCTGTCCACGTCCAAGGATCCGATCAGAAAGCTGAAGGAAGTGGCGATCACGCTGATGATGGAACACACGCTGACGAAGCAGCGGATCCTGGAGCTTTATCTGAACATCGTCGAATGGGGAAGGGGGATTTTCGGCATTGAGGCTGCGGCGCAAGCCTATTTCGGAAAGTCCGCTTCCGCGTTAACCATTGACGAGGCCGCGCGGCTCGCGGCGGTCATTCCGAGTCCGTTGCGGCACCAGCCCAACACGGACAGCCGTTACGTGGTGCGGCGCACGGGGATCGTGCTGGGCAGGATGTCGGCCCGGAACTGGCTCCCGGGAGTGCCGGCGGGCGCAGCGGATACCGTGCGACCGGACAGCACTGCGCCCGCAGGGTCTGAGGCGAAGGCGGATTCACTAGCAGAGGAACAGGGGGGTGACGGTGGATTATAGAGACGTGAACAGGCTCATCGATCAGGGTGAAGGATTCACCATCGAATTCAAACGCAAAGTCTCCACGCCCGAGAAGATAGCGCGGGCACTTATTGCTTTTGCCAACACCAAAGGGGGGCATATCCTGTTCGGCGTCGACGACGACGGGTCGATTGTGGGCGTTGAGAGCGAAAAAAGTGAGGCGGACCTGATTCATGAAGCAGGAACGGTATATTGTGAGCCGGAAATCCAGCCCGAGATCGACATTGTCCCGTTCAACGGCAAGGATGTGATCGTTGCAACGATCACCGAGAGCGTCGACAAGCCGCATTACTTTGCCGGACCGGTGAATGGTGGGTCGGAGTCAGGCGAGGGGACGCGGGTGTACATTCGCGTCAACGACAAAACCGTCATGGCCAGCAAAGAAGTGGTGAAGATTTTGCGGAATGAGCGACCGGATGCCCCGCCGGTACGCATAGAGTTTGGAGAGAATGAAAAGCGCCTCTTTCACTATCTCGATGCGCATGAGCGGATCACGGCGAGGGAGTTCAGCCAGTTGGTGAACATCTCAGAGCACCGTGCGTCGCGGATCCTTGTGTCCCTCGTCCGGGCAGGTGTTGTGCGCATTCACACGCTGGAGCGTACTGATTTCTTCACGCTGGCCCAGGATGTGAGCGGACCGATGAAGACTCCCGCCAGATCCTGACCAGCTCAAAGAGGGCGATCCCGTACGCCACCGCGGCATTCAGCGACTGCTTGACGCCGAACATGGGAATATCGATAGCCATATCTGCGGCAGCCACGAGCTGAGGGGAGACCCCGGTGAGTTCATTGCCGACCACGAGGCAAAGCGGGAACATGTCCGCCGTGACGGCATAATAGGGAATGCTGGCTGTCGTGTGTTCGAGCACGCAGATTCGTGCTCCCGACCGTTGTGCTTCTGCGACTCCATCCAGCGGGTCGTGGAAGTGGACCCACGGAACGGTGGTGGTCGATCCCAGGGCCGTTTTGTCGATTTCCTTCCGTGGAGGGTGCGGGGTGAACCCGCAGAGTATCAATCCGCTGACTCGTGCCCCGTCAGACGTCCGGAACATCGAGCCCACGTTATACAGCGACCGGATATTGTCCAGCATTCCCCAGATAGGCAGCCGATCCACCTGTCCGATTTCGCCCCGGGGGACCCGGAAAGCCGATATTTCCTCGTGATTGAGCTTTCGCATGGATGAGCATCCACGCTCAATATAGGGAATTCGGCGGGTCCGGTCAAAAAAGTTGCCACATTTGTCCAATTTCCGTATATTTAATTCCTTTGCGGAACTCTGAAGTGACTTCGCGAAAGCTCGTGATTGCCATCGATGGCCCGGCTGCGTCGGGGAAGAGCACGACGGCCAGGTTGGTCGCCGCCCGGCTGGGGTATCTTCACGTGGACACGGGGGCGATGTACAGAGCGTTCGCGCTGAAAGTGCTGCGGCGAAATATCGCCATTGGTGACCGGCAAGGCATTGAGTCGTTGGTTGCAGGAACGCATGTGGCACTTGCGCTGCAGGGGGATGTGTTGCGGGTGTTCCTGGACGGTGAAGACGTCTCGGACGCCATCCGTTCCCCGGAGGTCTCCCGGGCGGTGAGTCCGGTGAGCGGTTATCCGGAAGTGCGTCGCGCGATGGTGCGTGAGCAACGCCTGCTTGGCGCGGCGGGCGGCATTGTCATGGACGGCAGGGACATCGGGACCGTGGTGTATCCCGACGCGGATGTGAAGTTCTTTATGGTGGCGGGTATTGAGGCGCGGGCGCGGAGGCGGCAGGAGGAGCTGACGGGAACGGGAACTGCGATACCTCTGGAGGCCGTTGTACAAGATATACGGGAGCGCGATGCCCGTGATGCGGGCCGTGCAGAATCTCCCCTGCGTCGTGCCGATGATGCGATCGATATCGACACCTCGGCGTTGACCATCGAGGAGCAGGTGGAGATAGTCCTGAAGGCCGTGTCCGGAATATTGCAGGAGAGGCGGAAGCGATGAAGGTGACGGTGGACCGGAATTCCGGATTCTGCTGGGGCGTTGTGCGGACGATCGATATCGCCGAAGAGCAGATGGAAGAAGAGCGCGAGCTGTATTCGCTTGGACCGGTGATTCACAACCCGGTGGAGATCGAGCGGTTGCGCGCAAAAGGCCTGACGCCGGTCACTCTTGCGGATCTTCCCCGGCTCGCGGGAAAGCGGGTGTTGATCAGGGCGCACGGTGAACCGCCATCGACGTATGCGCGGGCCCGGGATCTTGGCGTCACGGTGATCGACGCAACCTGCCCTGTGGTGACCAAGGTGCAGGAACGCATTCGCAAGTTTTTTGACGGCGGGTATCAGATCGTGATCTTCGGCAAGAGGGATCACGCCGAAGTCATCGGGTTGGTCGGACAGACCAACGGTGAAGCGGTCGTGATTTCGTCGGTGAAGGACATCGAGAGTGTGGATCTGACGAGGAAGACGGTGCTCTTCTCGCAGACCACCATGGACAAGCCCACCTTCCATGAGATCGCGCGCGTCCTCCGCGAAAAAATCGCCGAGGTGGTGATCGGCACGTTTGAGGAATCGGCGATCGACTTTCACGCAAAAGACACCATTTGCGGACAGGTTGCGGGGCGGGAGAAGAAGTTGCGGGAGTTTGCGGCGGCGCACGAGGTCATGATCTTCGTTGCCGGCCGGAACTCTTCGAACGGGAAGGTGCTGTACGATATTTGCCGGGATGCGAATGCCCGGTCATATTTCATCGAGCAGGAACAGGACATGGATCCGGCGTGGTTCGCGGGCGCAGCAACGGTCGGGATCAGCGGCGCGACGTCGACACCGCAATGGCTGATGGAGCGCGTACAGCGTGCCATCGAAGAGCGTGCACAACGTCATCACTAACTCATACAACCCATCACTAATACGTACACCCACCGGATGGGGTCACCGTGCCGCCTGATGACGTCGGTTACGGAACAGCCGGTGGAGTATCCCGTGAAATGCGGGATGGTATGTTGAACAGCAGGAGGATGAATGGCTGACACAAAAACTCCACGATCATCTCGGTTCGACCGTGATTACAGCGAGGCCGATTACAACGAGATGTTGAAAATGTACGAAGGCACCCTCGGAACGATCAGCGAAGGCGAGATCGTGCGGGGGCGCGTCGTCGCCATCGGCGAAAGCGAAGTCTCCGTGGACATCGGTTTCAAATCGGAAGGCGTTGTGCCGCTCGCCGAATTCACGCGCCCGGATGAACTCAAGGTCGGTGAAGAGATTGAGGTCTTCCTCGAAAGCGTGGAAAACAAAGATGGCCAGCTCGTTCTGTCGCGCAAGCGCGCAGACTTCATGCGGGTGTGGGAGAGGGTCACCAAGGCATTCACGACCGGCGAAGTGCTGCAGGGCCGGTGCGTCCGCCGCATCAAGGGCGGCATTGTGGTCGACCTCATGGGCATTGACGCTTTTCTCCCGGGATCGCAAATCGACGTGCGCCCCGTGCGCGATTTCGATGTGTTCATCGGTAAGATCATGGATTTCCGCGTGGTGAAGATCAATCACCCGTCCGAGAATGTCGTCGTCAGCCACAAGGTGCTTGTCGAGGAGGAGATGGCGGGTCAACGCAAAGCCATCATCGAGAGCCTCGAAAAAGGCCAGATCCTCGAAGGGTCCGTCAAAGCCATCACCGATTTCGGCGTGTTCGTCGACCTCGGCGGCGTGGATGGTCTCGTGCATATCACCGATCTCTCCTGGGGCCGGATCAACCACCCGTCGGAAATCGTCAAGCTCGATCAGACGATCAACGTCGTGGTGCTCGACTTCGACCAGGAAAAGAAGCGCATCTCCCTCGGGTACAAGCAGCTGCAGCCCCATCCGTGGGAAAATATCCAGACCAAATATCCGGTCGGGACCAAAGTCACCGGGAAAGTGGTGTCCCTTGCCGACTACGGCGCATTCGTGGAAATCGAGAAGGGCATCGAAGGTCTGATCCACATTTCCGAGATGAGCTGGACACAGCACATCAAACA
>PMCM01000192.1 GCA_003154155.1 Ignavibacteriota bacterium
GAATGCCCCCCTTCCCGTCCGAGATCGAGGGCTCCTCCCGCATACGTGAACTGTACGCCGATCCGGATCAAATCACGGAGGCGATCCGGTCCTTCGCGCACCATGAGGTTCACGGCATCCTCGTGGCACAACCCCACCCCCGTCGCCAGCGTGTCGCGCACATGAAGATCGAACGAGTCGACCTTGGACATGACCGCCGCCACGCCTCCTTGCGCGAGATTCGTATTGGACTCGGCCTTCTCTTTCTTGGTCACGACCGCCACGCTGCCGTGGCGGGAGGCTTTGAGCGCGTAGGAAAGTCCGGCGATGCCGGTGCCGATGACGAGAAAATCAAAGCGGTGTGTCATGGGGTCTGTCGTGCATGTGAAAAAAAGGGCGGCCCCCTCATTGCGGGGCCGCCCGGAGGTCAATACGGAAAATCGCTATTCAAAGCAGTAGCTCAATGTGGCGTAACCGAACGTGTTCACGTTGTCCTGGGCGCCAATCATCCCCAGGCCGCGCCGTAAGGCCTGTTCGCTGACCGTGGCGTCCAAGGCAAAAGCCCCGAACTTCAGTCCCACACCCAGGGTCATAAGACCGTTCTCATCGTTCGCCGTGGGCCCGTAGCCGCAGATGGAGACGGAGCTGTTGCCCACCGTCAGGTTTGTTTCGTTGCTCGCCCCGGCGTCAACCGCAGTCTTGCTGCCGATGTTCGCGATGGCACGGTAGTATCCGCCGCGGATCGTCAGCCACTCCAGCACCGGGTACTCCACCCCAAGGTTGAACACGGGGACCGCGGTGATGGTGGACGTCACCGTTGTGGTCTTGTCGGTCGCGGTCGCATTGGGATTCGTCTCGGTCTTGTCGCGTCGTGTCGCAAAGCTCACACCGCCGGCCAGGAGGAACTCCTTCACCTTGACTTCGCCGCCCACGCCGAAGGCGAGGGACAGGATGCTCTCTTTAAGTGAATACTTCGTCTCGGCTTGGCCGACGAGCCTTCCGTCTTCCGTCGGTTCGATAGAATATGTGCGCATAGCTGCGTACGGCACCAGGGTGAAGCGTTTGGACATATGCAGCGGTAGGCGGGCAGTGACTTCCAACTCAGTGGTGGAAGCGCCGTATTCACTGGAACCGGTGCCGTTGCCTGCGCCCCCGATCGAGTACTTGTCTGTCGCTTTGTCCATACGGGCAGCCACGGCACCTTCAAACGCCGAGCCACCGCCCAGATCCATCCGGATTCCGCCCCGGATGCCCAACATGTGGGCTGCGAGCGAACCGTCGGAGGAATTGGTGGCCGGAGGAGCCGGCGAGTTCGTAAAGTCCTGGTTTGACCAGCCGTAACTCAGGCCGGCGCCAATCTGGAAGCCGCCCATGTCAAATGCGGCGAGGAGTTCAAACACTTCAATTGCGCGCGGGGTGCCCTGCCCTGCAGCCGGGTTCGCCGCGGCACGCGTGGAATGCGCGATGTACGTGTTCAGGGGCGTCCAGAGGCTGTTGGTGACGGACGCATCGTAGGAGAGGATCGCGCCGACAGACAGCTCCTTGCCGAAGGAGAAGCTGGTTCCGCCGAATTGATTGCCGTACACATTCTCACCGCCGTACCCGTTGACAGCGCCGCCGGCAATGTCAAACCAGGCATAATCGGAATACTTCAACAGGAAAGCCGGGTTGGCGAGCAGCCAGCTCGGGTCCATGACGATGAAGGGGTTCACCGCGATGTTCCTGTCGATTCGTGACGCTCCCATTGCCAATTCTCGCGCGATCCCGCCCGGCTTTGCCTGTGCGAACATGACGCTGCTCGCCAGCACGAGAAGCGACAGAAGCAGAGTAAGTTTCCTGGTCATGGTTCCTCCGTTGTGGTTATGGGTGAGTGGTTGCGTGAACAGACCGTTCCTGTGACGACGTCGCCACCAGAAGCGTGTCGATGAAGCGCACTTTGTCGGCAAGGGATGTGGTGTTCTCTTCGTTCCTGATGACAAAATCTGCGTGACCTGCGACAACAGTTGCGGGAAGCTGGGCTGCGATGCGCCGCATGACTGCATCCCGGTCCACCCCGTCACGCTCCATGACTCTCCGGATCCGGGTTTCTTCCTCAGCATCCACGACGATCACACGGTCCAGCACGGCGTCCATCCCGCTTTCGTACACCAGTGCCGCTTCGATCACCACATAGGGACGCCGTTGCTCGGCAGGCATCGACGCAGCGCATTCCAGAATGCGGGCGATCACGACGGGGTGGACGATGGCGTTGAGTTTCCGGAGGACGGCATGGTCGTAAAAGACCTTGCCGGCGACGAACTTCCTGTCCAGCAGGCCATCGGCACGGAACGCCTCCTTGCCGAGGAGACGGGAAATCTCACGCTGGACACTCTTGTCCGAGTCGGAGATTTCCTGTGCGATAGGGTCGGCCTTCAGGAGCGGACGGCCGAGGCGCTCGAAGAGCGAACAGACCAGAGATTTTCCGCTGCCGATGCCCCCCGTGACACCCACCAGCAGATAGTCCCTCTCATTTTGCATACGAGACAGAACGATATTCGCGAATGACGGTCACTTTGATTTGACCGGGGTATTCCATCTCATGTTCGATTTTCTGGGAGATGTCATGTGCGAGCTGGTCCGCCCGGGCATCGTCCACCTTTTCCTGTTCGACGACGACACGGACTTCCCTTCCCGCCTGGATGGCGTAGGTTTTCGACACGCCGCGGAACGACTGGGCAAGTTCTTCCAGTTTCTCCAGCCGTTTGACGTATCCTTCGACGGATTCGCGCCGTGCGCCGGGGCGGGCCCCGCTGATCGCATCGGCCGCCTGCACAAGGGCCGCGATCGGGCTTTCCATCGGGATGTCTTCATGGTGGGAGCCGATGGCATTGGCGACGATGGGATGCTCCCCGTATTTCTTGGCCACTTCGAACCCGATCAGTGCGTGCGGACCCTCGACGCTCTTGTCCACGCACTTGCCGATATCGTGCAGCAGTCCGGCCCGTTTCGCCAGCATGGAGTCGAGGCGCAGCTCGCCGGCCATCGCGCCGGTCAGGAACGCCACCTCGATGCTGTGTTGCAGCATATTCTGGCCGTAGCTCGAGCGGTATTTCATCTTGCCGATCAGTTTCAGCATTTCCTTGTGGGCGCCGTGCAGCCCCACCTCGAGCAAGGTGTTCTCCCCGACCTTGAGGATCTCTTCTTCAAGCTCGGTCCGGACCTTCTCGACGACCTCTTCGATGCGCGCAGGATGGATGCGGCCGTCGGCGATCAGGCGTTCGAGCGCAATGCGGGCGACCTCCCTCCGGAACGGGTCGAAGGCGGAGAGGATGACGGCTTCCGGCGTGTCGTCCACGATCACGTCGACGCCCGTCGCTGCTTCAAACGCGCGGATATTCCGTCCCTCACGGCCGATGATCCGGCCCTTCATCTCATCACTCTGGATATTCAGCACGCTGACCGTTGTTTCCACCGAGTGGTCGGCGGCGGTCCGCTGGATGGCCTGCACCACCAGCTTCTGGGCCTCCCTGCGCGCTTCCTCGCGCGCGGTGTCGCGGATTTCCTTCAGCATCATGGCAGCTTCTGTGCGCGCCTCGTTCGCCATGTTCTCGATCAACTGCCGCTTGGCATCGTCCCGGGTCAGTCCCGAGAGGCGTTCCAGGCGGTTATTTTCATCGGCGAGGAGCCGTTCGAGTTCCTGCTGCCTGCTGTCGAGAGCGCGGTGCCGCTCATCCATGGTTTTCTTCAGACCGACCTGTTCGCGCTCTTTGCGGCTCAGCAGCTCCACTTTCCTGTCAATGTTCTCTTCACGCACGTCGAGGGCTTTTTCCTGCGCCGCAATCTTGTTGCGCTTTGCCTGAACATCGGCGTCAAATTCCTTTTTCTTCTGATACCATTCATCTTTGACTTCCAGGAGCTTTTCCCGTTTCAGGGTATCCGCCTCGCGCGCCCCTTCCTCAAGGATCCGTTTGGCGTTCTCCTTTGCGGATGCGATCCGCACGTGTCCCATACGATTTGCTACCAACCATCCGATGGTAAACCCGAGGATTGCGGCTCCTATAAGAATCACCGGCAGCCAGACGCTGAGCACCATACCACCTCCTTGATCGAATCCAGGGACCCGCAAAAAAAGAAAATCCGCAACACGTCAACCCTTCAGGAAGGCACGATGAAAGAACCCTTCCGATACAGTGGGTACCTGCCGGAGCGTCTTTTACTTCCACCCTCTCGCTCTCTCCGCGCAATGCGAAGGTCATCGCAAGAATCCCGGCAAGCCGGGATGAGGCATGTAATCGACGCCCGCGAGACGGGCTCCCATGATTACACTAATGGTTCTTTATTGTGTAAGTGAAGCGGTTGACGGTGCGGATTCTATTCCGGACGTCAGTTGTCGACGACGTGAGACAAAGAACAGTCACTCCTCGCGCATACATGCATCGAGATGTTCCGACATTTTGCCCAGCTCATCCTCGAGCAAACCGGCCACGGTGCCGGCACGGTCGCGTTCCTTAAACAGATCTTCCGTGATATTCAATGCGGACAGCACCGCAACCGTCAATGTGGGCTGCTCGGGAATCTTATCGTGGATCGTCGTAATCATCTCATCCACATATGTCGCCACCCGCCGCGTGAACTCCTCACTCTCGCCGCGCAGCGGATACTCCGACCCGAAAATCCTGACCTTGATGCTTTTCTTATCCATGTGTGTCGTCAATCGTCGTCTGCCGCATCACAAATACGCGTCAATCCGCGCCAGGAGATCCTTCACTTTTTGCGCAAGCGCCTCCCGCTCACCGTTGGCGAACACTTTCCCGCCGTCGCTGTTCGCCGCCGCAGGGACCGCGCTCAGAAGGTGATCCTTGCGCGCAAGCTCAACCTGGAGATGCTGCACTTCCGTGCGCAACTGTTCCACCTGGGTGAGGAGCGCACGCCGTTCTTCCCGGAGCTGCTGGATCAGTTCACCCGCCCGCCTGACCCGTTCCCAGAGCGCTGTGAGAGCGTTTTCAACCGACCGAACATCACCTGCTGCGGTGGATGCCTGTGTGCCGGATGAGTTTTCCACGCATTCGCTGTTGTTGTTGTGGCTGTTGTGTGCTACTTCACGCCACGCAGTGTGGCGCCGCATTGGATTTCCACATCGCGCACCACCCGCTGCATCACATCATCAATCTCCGACTCGGTGAGTGTTTTCTCCCGCGACATCAACTCCAGCGCGAAGGCGATGCTCTTCGTGCCGGCAGGGACATTCTGTCCCTGGTAGACATCAAAGACCGCGACACTCTCCAGCAAACTGCCCGCCGCATTGCGAATGATTTCCAGCATCCTGCCGGCTTCGGCTGCAACCGACACGCCGAATGCAACGTCACGCCGCACCCGCGGATACTTCGGCAGCGTCCGGTATTTCGCCCGGCCGCCTCCGGCAAGCCCAGACAGATTCAGCTCGGCCACGAACACATCTTGTCCGATGCCAAAGAACTTCAGTACGTCAGGCCGGACCCTTCCGGCGAGACCTGCGTAACTGCCAGCAATTTCAATAGCTAGCGTGCTGTCAGTTAAACCTCTGTCGGTAGGATAAGAAATTACACGCCATTTGTCAAGACCTGAAGCTTCAAGCAAACCCTCGATGGTCCCCTTCATGTCGAAGATATCCACTTCCCGGGCCTTTTCCCCCCAATGCTGCTGGCCCGAAGAGCCCGAAAGCAGGATGCCGATCCGTTCCTCTTCCAGAAAATCTTCCACGAACCTGGGCACCGCGGAATTGTCCTTGCAAAAGACATGCCCGATCTCAAACAGGCGGAGATCCGGGAACCCGACATTGATATTGCGCGCCACAACGTCCAGCATCCCGGGCAGCAAACTGGTCCGGAGAAATCCCATGTCCTGATTTTGGGGATTCAAGATCGGCACCGGGACGGCCCCGCTCATCGAGGCCCGCTGCTGATCGTGCATGGAATTCGTTAAGACCTCGTGAAGACCTGCGGCAATGCACCGGGAACGCACAGGGTCGGACGGCGACTGCCGCGGAAAGGGATGCACAAAATCCACGCTCGTCCGTGTCTTGTCTTCAATGTTGTTATACCCGTACACCCTGGCGATCTCTTCGATCAGGTCGATCTCCCGGTCCAGATCCACACGGAACGTCGGGATGGCAAACGTCACGGCATCCTTCGTCCGCCTGACCGGCTGCAGTCCCAAAAGCCGGAGCCAGCGTACCATTGCCGCAGGCCGCTGGTCGATGCCGATGACGGCATTCGCCCGGGCCGGACGGAACGTCACAGTATGTTGCCTGACCGGTTTCGGGTAGATATCGATGGCACCCTTGCATACGGTCCCGCCCGCAAGTTCGGCCACCAGTGCGGCCGCCCTGTCGAGAGCAAACATCACTGCGTTCGGATCGGCGCCCCGTTCGAACCGTTGCGACGCATCCGAGCTGATCCCCAGGGTCTTCGCCGTGCGGCGGATGCTGGAAGGATTCCAGTATGCGCTTTCGAGCACGACATCGACCGTGGCGTCGTTGATTTCCGAATTCTCTCCCCCCATGACGCCGGCGATGGAGACCGGTTTGGCGCCGTCGCACACCATCACTGCCGACGCGGGGAGCTGATGGTCGGCTCCGTCCAGTGTCCGGAATGTCGCCCCTTCCCCCGCCTGCCGTATGACGAGACGGGAGCCCTCCAGCCGCGCGTGATCAAATGCATGCATCGGATGACCGCACTCCAGCATCACGAAGTTCGTGATGTCGACGACGTTGTTCCGCGGGCGGAGGCCTGCGAGCTTCAACCAGTTCTGCAGCCAGTGCGGTGACGGAGCGATCTTCACGTTCCGCACCGCGCGCGCCGCAAAGCGGAGACAGTTCTTCCGGTCCTCGACGACGATCCGCAGATGCTTGCCGACAGGCTCCTTCCCCTCTTTGAGGTTGATCTTCGGGAGCGTGACGGGCTTTCCCGTCAGGACGCGGAGTTCCCGCGCGAAGCCGATATGGCTGAGCCAGTCGGGACGGTTAGGCGTGATTTCGATGTCGTACACGACGTCATCGAGACCGAGGTACTGCGCAAGCGGTTGGCCGACTTTTGCCTTCGGTTCCAGCACAAGGATTCCCGCGGCATCCTTCCCGAGATCCAGTTCGAAGGCCGAACAGATCATGCCCGAAGACTCGACGCCGCGGAGCTTGACAGGTTTCAGGACCAAGGGAGGACCCTGCGGATCGTGCTGGTCGCGCGGCACGGTGGCGCCGACAAGTCCCACAGGCACCTTCTGTCCGGCCGCGACGTTCGGTGCGCCGCACACGATCTGGAGTTCCCCTTTCCCGATGTTCACGCGGCAGACGGACAACCGGTCGGCGTTGGGGTGGCGTTGGACTTCCCGGACTTCCCCCACGACGAACCCGCTGTATCTGTCGCCGGGTTTCGTGATGGCCTCAAATTCAAGGCCGAGCATCGTTAACCGGTCCGCAAGCTCCTGGGGAGCGAACGGCACTTCGGTGTATTGTCGGAGCCAACTCTGGACGATGTGCATGGTCAGAACTGATTGAGGAATCTCATGTCATTTTCGAAAAACAGGCGGATGTCGTCGATGCCATAGCGGAGGAGCGCGATGCGCTCGATTCCCATGCCGAAGGCATAGCCCGTATATTTTTCCGGATCGTAGCCCACGGAGCGGAACACGTTGGGATCCACCATCCCGCACCCCAGGATTTCCAGCCAGCCGCTTTGCTTGCAGATCCGGCACCCTTTGCCGCCGCACACGAAACAGGTGATGTAGATGTCCGCACTCGGTTCCGTGAACGGGAAAAACGTGGGCCGGAATTTATACTTGAGGCTGCTCCCGTAGAACTGCTTGATGAACGAGATCAGGGTCCCTTTCAGATCGCTGAACGTGACGCCCCGGTCCACGTGGAGTCCTTCGACCTGGTGAAAGAGGCAGTAGCTGCGCGAGCTGATGGCCTCGTTCCGGTACACTTTACCGGGCATGATGACGCGGACCGGCGGCGGAAATTGTTCCATCACCCGGATTTGCACGGGGGAGGTGTGAGTCCGCAGGAGGGCCTGTTTGCTCAGGAAGAACGTGTCCTGCATGTCGCGTGCCGGGTGATCCGGGGGAAAATTCAGGGCGCCGAAATTGTGGTAGTCGTCCTCGATCTCCGGGCCGTCCGCGATGCCGAAACCCATGGACACGAAGATGCCTTTGATTTCGTCCAGCACCTGGGTGAGCGGGTGTTTCGAGCCGAGGGCCGGGATGCGGCCTGGAAGGGTCAGGTCGAGTTTTTGCTGAACGACCTGCTTTTGTGTTGCGCCGGCGAGGCGCAGGTCGAAGAGGGCCTGGACATCGGTTCGGAGGGCGTTCAGTGCCTTGCCGACGGCAGGTTTCCGGTCGGGCGGAACGGTGCGGAGGGCATCGAACAGCTCGGCGATTTTCCCTTTGCGGGCAAGATAGGTAATGCGGAAGGTTTCGAGCGCTGCCCCGTCGGTGGCGGCGGCCAGGTCCTCCTCCGCCTGCCGCCGGAGGGCGGCAATCTGGTCAAGCATGGGAGACCCCTGTGCAGGAAAGAGAGCTCTTCCTGCGTTGCGCGGCGCCGGTGATCAGGCGGCCGCGTACACAGGAAGAGCACCAAGACTCAGGCGAGTGCGAACTTCACCACTTCAGCGAACGCCGCGGGGTTGGACACCGCGAGGTCGGCCAGAATCTTTCTGTTGATGTCGATTTCTTTTTTGTTGAGTCCCGCGATGAGGCGGGAGTATGTCGTTCCGTTCAACCGGGCCGCCGCATTAATGCGGGCGATCCAGAGCTGTCGGAAGGTCCGTTTCTTCGCTTTGCGATCACGGTAGGCATATTGCAGGCCCTTGTCCAGGTGATGCTTGACGACGGTGAGGACCTTGCTTCTCGCGCCCCATGAGCCTTTCGCTTGGGCGATGAGCCTCTTGCGACGGCGGTGGGAGGCAACTTTGTTTTGCGAGCGAGGCATAGTTGCACTTGATCCTTAGTGGGTGAATGATGAGCCGGCGGGCGCCAGCGGCACGTTTGAGGCGGGGCCTCAGACCTGCAGCATAGTCCGCACGGCTTTGGCATCCTGCTTTGACACCTCGTGCCCCTTGCGCAGCTTTCGCTTCCGCTTGCGGCTCTTGGAGGTCAGGATGTGGCTGCGGTACGCCGCAGCACGCTTGATTTTGCCCGAGGCAGTCAGCTTGAATCTCTTCTTCGCACTGCTCTTGGTTTTGCTTTTGGGCATGGGTACGTCCTTTCGTTACGTTGTACTCGCCGGCGCCTGCGCACCGGCGGCCGCCACAGGTTTCGCGTCGGCTTTTGCTTCCGGTTTGACTTCTATCTTTTTCTTCCGTTCGGGGACCAGGATGAGAATCATGCTGCGTCCTTCCATGTGCGCGGCCTGGTCCACCTTCGACACCTCCAGCAAGGACTCCACGAGACGGGCCAGCAGCACTTCGCCCTTCTCCTTGTAGGTGATCTCCCTCCCTTTGAACACCACGGTCGCCTTCACCTTGTGCCCCTCCGCCAGAAACCGCTTCGCGTGCCGCACCTTGAATTCAAAATCGTGGGTGTCGGTGTTCGGATGGAACCGGAGTTCCTTCAACAGCGAAACGTGCTGGTGTTTCTTCTGCAGCTTGTCTTTCTTTGCCAGTTCGTATTTGAACTTGCCAAAGTTGATGATCTTGCATACCGGCGGAACGGCATTCGGCACGATTTCCACAAGATCTGCTTCGCGTTCGCGTGCCATGCCGATGGCTGCCGCGGGCGTCATCACGCCCAGCTGGCCGCCATGTTGATCAATGACCCGTACCTCGGCGACACGGATTTCGTCATTGATGCGAGGGCGTTTCTCCTTGCTAATGGATGCGCCTCCTAGGAAGTGAGTGCTTTTTCGTGAATCTGTTGACTAAGACGGGCGATCAACTCACCCGTGGCAACTGCGCCTTGATCGCCGAGCCGATGGCGCCGCACGGCAACGGTGCCGCCCAAACGCTCCTTCTCGCCGACCACAAGCATGTAGGGAACCTTCTTGGTTTCCCATTCCCTGATTTTGTAGCCCACCTTCTCATTGCGTTCATCCAGCTCCGCCCGGATCCCGGCGGCCTGCAGCTGCTTCTGCACATCCTGTGCGTAGGGAAGCTGGGCATCGGTGATCGGCATGACGACCGCTTGCACCGGCGCCAACCAGAGCGGAAACTCTCCGGCATAATGCTCGATCAGAATCCCGATGAAACGTTCGAGCGATCCGAACGGCGCCCGGTGGATGATCACGGGCCGGTGTTTCTGCCCGTCGCTCCCGGTGTATTCAAGCTGGAATCGCTCCGGCATGACGTAGTCGACCTGGACGGTTCCCAGCTGCCACGTGCGCCCCAGCGCGTCCTGCACCATGAAGTCGATCTTCGGGCCGTAAAATGCCGCTTCCCCGATGCCGATGAAGTAGTTCAGCTTCATCGCGTCCGCGGCTTCCTTGATGTCCCGTTCGGCCTGCACCCAGAGATCATCCGCCCCTCCGTACTTCTCCGTGTTCTTCGGATCGCGGAACGACAGCCGGGTCTTGAACTCCTTGAATCCCAGCGACGTGAACACGAACTGCGTCAGCTCGATCGTCGAGCACAATTCGGCTTTCAACTGGTCGCGCCGCACATAGAGGTGCGAATCATCTTGCGTGAACGACCGTACGCGGGTCAACCCGTTCAACTCACCCGACTGCTCGAAGCGGTACACCGTGCCGAATTCCGCCAGGCGGATCGGCAGATCGCGATAGCTGCGTGGCTTCGCCAGGTAGATCTGATGGTGATGCGGACAGTTCATGGGCTTCAGCAGGTAGTCCTCGCCATCCATCAGGATCGGTGCAAACTGGCTGTCCTTGTAATAGGGATAGTGACCGCTCTGCCGGTACAAATTCAGGTTTGCGATGTGCGGCGTGACGACCGGCTGATATCCCCGTTTGCGCTGTTCTTCTCGGAGGAATGTCTCCAGCGTCTCACGGACGATGGTTCCTTTCGGCAGCCAGATCGGGAGTCCCGCGCCTACGGCCGGGGTGATCAGAAAGAGTTCCAGCTCGGCGCCCAGTTTGCGATGATCCCGGCGTTTGGCTTCCTCGAGGCGGCGCAGGTATTCATCCAGCTCCTTCTGCGTAGGAAACGTCACACCGTAAATCCGTTGCAGCATCTTGTTCTTTTCGTTCCCCCGCCAGTAGGCACCCGCCACGCTCAGCAGCTTGATCGCTTTGATGCGACCTGTGGAGGGGATATGGGGACCGGAGCAGAGATCGGTGAACTCCCCGCTGTGATAGAACGTGATCTGCTCGTTGCGCAATCCTTCGAGCAGCTCCAGCTTGTACTCGTCCCCCTTCCGGGTGAAGAACGCAACCGCACTCTGCCATTCGCGGTTCTCACGCGTATAGGGAACATCGCGCTGGGAAAGCTCGCGCATCCGCTGCTCGATCTTTGCCAGATCTTCCGCCGTGACGGAATGTTCGCCGAGATCGATGTCGTAATAGAACCCCGTCTCGATAGCCGGTCCAATGCCGAATTTCGCTCCGGGGAAGAGCGACTCGATTGCTTCTGCCATCAGGTGGGCGGAGCTATGCCAGTACGCGTGCTTCCCCGCGTCGTCTTTCCACGTCAGGATACGGACATCGGCGTCGCCCGCGATGGGCCGTGCGAGATCCCATGTGTCGCCGTTGACGAGGGCGGCAAGGGCCTCGCGTGCGAGGCCTTTGCTGATCCCTTCGGCGATCTGCATGGCGGTCACGCCTTCATCGAAGGGGCGCACTGTTCCGTCGGGAAATGTAATCTTTACCTGGCTCATTCTTTTCCGAAGTATAAAAAAATCGTCCCTCCGGGGGGACGATCGTCCTCATTGTGGGCGATACAGGAGTCGAACCTGTGACCTCTACCATGTCAAGGTAGCGCTCTAACCAACTGAGCTAACCGCCCATGGATCATTAATATACGAACGCGCAACGTGAAACGCAACGAAAAAACAGTGTACCGGAGGCGGGACTTGAACCCGCAC
>PMCM01000079.1 GCA_003154155.1 Ignavibacteriota bacterium
AACGCCGACCTGAAGAAACGCAGCAAGAAGGTGGTGGAGAAACGGGATGCGGAACCGGCGACGTCCGAGCCGGTGCTGCTGGGCATCACCTCCGCCGCCCTCTCGACCGACAGCTTCATCTCGGCNNTTCCAGGAGACCACCAAGGTCCTCACCGATGCCGCGATCGAGGGCAAAGTGGACTATCTGCTCGGTTTGAAGGAAAACGTCATCATGGGCCACCTGATCCCGGCGGGCACAGGGCTGAAGAAGTTCGTGGAGCTGATCGTGACGCCCCCCAATCTCGTGGAAGCAGCGGCGCCTGCCGAGCCGGAGACGCCGGTGCGGACAAAGGTACGAGAACGCATAACAACATCTTGACATTGGCCGAAGCATTTCGTACCTTGTAAAGCTGTCTTTCTACGCACTGAAATCGCAGTTTTGGAGTACCACGTGCCGACCATCAATCAGCTGATTCGCAAGAGCCGCCGTGCGGTGACCTACAAGAGTAAGGCGCCGGCGATGGGTGGAAACCCGCAGAAGCGTGGNNCCGAACTCCGCGCTCCGCAAGGTCGCTCGCGTCCGGCTCGTGAACGGGATCGAAGTGACCGCCTATATCCCCGGCGAAGGACATAACCTCCAGGAACATTCCATCGTGATGATCCGCGGCGGCAGGGTGAAGGATCTGCCCGGCGTCCGCTACCACATCATCCGCGGTACCCTGGATACGGCCGGCGTCGCAGAGCGTAAACAGGGTCGTTCCAAGTACGGCGCGAAACGCGCAAAGAAAACGACGTAGTAACACCCTAACCCAGGCCTCCGCAAGTGAGAAAGAAGAGAGCAGCAACACGCCATCGGACACCCGACCCGAAATTCAACGATGTCCTCGTGTCGGAGTTTGTCAACAATATTATGAAGAGCGGTAAGAAACATACCGCCCGCGCCATCCTCTATGATGCCTTCGGCATTATCGAGGAACGCACGAAGGCGGCGGGCCTGGATGTCTTCAAGAAGGCGGTCTCCAATACCCGCCCGATGCTCGAAGTGAAGGCGCGCCGCGTCGGCGGCGCAACGTACCAGGTCCCGACCGAAGTCCGGTCCGGCCGCAGCACGGCACTCGCCATCCGGTGGCTCATCGGCTATGCCAGCGAACGCAAAGAACGCTCCATGGCCCACAAACTTGCGTCTGAATTTATCGCTGCCTCCAACGGTGAAGGCAGCTCCATCAAGAAAAAGGAAGAAACCCACAGAATGGCCGAAGCCAACAAGGCGTTCGCCCATTTCAAGTGGTAAGCACCACGCATGCCGCGACTCTATCCGCTTGAGCGGACGCGCAATATCGGCATCAGCGCGCACATCGATGCCGGAAAAACCACGACGACGGAACGCATCCTGTTCTATACGGGCGTCGTCCACCGCATGGGCGAAGTCCATGACGGCGCCGCCANNCACGTGGACTTCACCGCCGAGGTGGAACGCTCCCTCCGCGTGCTCGACGGCGCCATCGCCCTGTTCTGCGCCGTCGGCGGCGTCGAACCCCAGTCGGAAACCGTCTGGCGCCAGATGGACAAGTACGGTGTGCCCCGCATCGCGTTTGTGAACAAGATGGACCGCGTCGGCGCCGACTTCCTCAACGTCGTCCAGATGATCAAAGACCGGCTCGGCGCAAATGCCGTGCCGATCCAGCTGCCCGTCGGAGAAGGAGATATGTTCTCCGGGGTCATCGACCTCGTCACCATGAAGGCCCGGATGTACCGCGAATCAAGCCTGGGCACGGAATGGGACGACATCGACATCCCCCATGACATGCTCGGCAGGGCGCAGGCCTACCGCACCAAAATGCTCGAAGCGGTCTCCGATGAAGACGATACGCTCCTGGAAAAATACCTCGACGGGAAAGAAATCACCCCCGCCGAAATCATGAAGGTCCTCCGCCGCGCCTCGCTGAAAGTCAGCATCATCCCCGTGCTCTGCGGGAGCTCGTTCAAAAACAAGGGCGTGCAGTCGTTGATGGACGCCGTCGTCGACTATCTGCCGTCGCCGCTGGATCTGAACAACGGGACCCTTGTCGGTCATCATATGAATATGACCGACAAGATCGAGCGCAAAGTGTCGGACAAAGAGCCGTTCACGGCCCTTGCCTTCAAGATCATGACCGATCCGTTCGTGGGAAAGCTCACCTACTTCCGGGTCTATTCGGGAACGCTGAAATCCGGTTCGTACGTGTATAATCCCGTGACCGACAAGAAGGAACGCCTCAGCCGCATCCTCCGCATGCACGCAAACACCCGCGAGGACGTGGACGAAGCGTATACCGGCGACATCGTCGCCGCCGTCGGCCTGAAACATACGCGCACCGGCGATACGCTCTGCGACGAGAACGACCCCGTCGTCCTCGAAAAGATGACCTTCCCGGATCCGGTGATCCACGTGGCCATCGAAGCCAAAACGAAGGCCGACCAGGACAAGCTCGTGGAAGCGATGGTCAAGCTGTCGGAAGAAGACCCGACGCTGCGTGTGGCCACGAACGAAGAAACCGGCCAGACCATCATCAGCGGTATGGGCGAACTGCATCTGGAGATCATCGTCGANNGGCCAGTACGGCCACGTCTGGATCGAACTCATGCCGAATGAAAAAGGGAAGGGATTCCTCTTCGAAAACGGCATCGTCGGAGGCACGATTCCCCGCGAGTATATCCGCCCGGTGGAACAGGGAATCCAGGAAGCCATGCGCAACGGCGTGCTCGCCGGATACCCGATGG
>PMCM01000123.1 GCA_003154155.1 Ignavibacteriota bacterium
AGCTTCTTGTACTTGATCCGGTGGGGTTTGTCGGCATCGATACCCAGCCGTTTATGGCGGTCGATTTCATATTCACTGTAATTCCCGTCATACCACACCACTTTGCTTTCCCCTTCAAACGCCAGAATGTGTGTCGCGATGCGATCGAGGAACCAGCGGTCATGGGAAATGACCACCGCGCATCCCGCGAAGTTCAGGAGCGCATCTTCGAGCGCCCGGAGTGTGTGCACATCCAGGTCGTTGGTGGGCTCGTCCAG
The DNA here is from genome assembly GCA_003154155.1 of Ignavibacteriota bacterium. Classification (GTDB taxonomy): domain Bacteria; phylum Bacteroidota; class Ignavibacteria; order UBA10030; family UBA6906; genus Fen-1255. Next base: position 258 of record PMCM01000123.1, read on the forward strand.
CAGGAGCACGTTTGCCCCCTCTTTCAGCATTTTCGCGAGATGCACGCGGTTGCGTTCACCGCCGGAGAGAGCGACGGTTTTCTTCTGTTGATCCGTGCCGCTGAAATTGAAGCGGGCCACATATGCGCGGGAGTTTACTTCGCGGTGGCCGAGTTGCAGCACGTCTTCGCCGCCGGAGATTTCCTGCCAGATGCTCTTGGCGGGGTCCAGGGGGCGGTTCTGATCGACATAGCCGAGTTTCACCGTGTCTCCGGTCCGGAACGTTCCGTTGTCCGGCCGTTCCAGTCCGATGATCATGCGGAAGAGGGTGGTCTTGCCTGCGCCGTTGGGTCCGATGACCCCGATGATGCCCCCGGGAGGGAGTTGAAACGTCAGGTCCTCAAAGAGCACATTGTCGCCATACGCCTTCGCAACGTGATCGGCCTCAACGACCACATTGCCGAGCCGCGGTCCGGGAGGGATGAAGATTTCCATCTCTTCATTCCGTTGTTCCGTTTCCTCCGCCAGCAGGTTTTCATATGCCGTGATGCGGGCTTTGCTTTTCGCGTGGCGCCCGCGCGGATTCATACGGATCCATTCCAATTCGCGCTCGAGGGTCTTCTGCCGCTTCGACTCCTGCTTTTCCTCGATGGCCAGGCGTGCCTTCTTTTGTTCAAGCCATGAGGAGTAGTTGCCCTGGAACGGGATGCCTTCGCCGCGGTCCAGCTCGAGAATCCACCCTGCCACATTATCCAGGAAGTACCTGTCGTGTGTCACGGCCAGCACCGTGCCTTCGTATTCGGCGAGATGTTGTTCGAGCCAGGCGACGGATTCCGCATCCAGGTGGTTCGTTGGTTCATCCAGCAACAACACGTCGGGCTTCTGCAACAGAAGCCGGCAGAGTGCGACCCGGCGGCGTTCACCGCCGGAGATCACCTGGACCGAGGCATCGCCCGGAGGGCATCGCAGGGCATCCATGGCCTGCTCCAGCTTGCTGTCCAGATCCCACGCATCCAGATGGTCGATCTTCTCCTGCAGGGCGGACTGTTTCGTCAGGAGTTTGTCGAAGTCGGCATCCGGGTCCGACATTTGGTTACTCACTTCATCAAACTGCCGTAAAATCTTGACGGTGTCGGCGACACCTTCTTCCACGATTTCGCGCACGGTTTTATCCGGATCGAGTTCCGGTTCCTGCGGCAGGTACCCGAAGGTGATCCCCTTCTGTACTGTGATCTCACCCAGGTAGTCCTTGTCGACACCGGCGACAATGCGAAGGAGCGAACTCTTTCCGGAGCCGTTCATGCCCAGGACGCCGATTTTTGCCCCGTAGAAAAAGGAGAGATAGATGTCCTTGAGGACCTGCCGGTTGGGCGGATAGACCTTGCCCACCCCGACCATGGAAAAGATGATTTTGTTGTCAGCCATGATTCACCATGATAACCGGTTCCAACTGCGTGAGCACGGGTTCCCCCGCGTAGTACACCCGTTCAAGAAACAGGCCCGAGGGAGGCGCCGTCAACCGTGCGGGGGTATCGGATTCTTCATGAAGAAAGCGTTCCACTTCTTCGAGGGAGAGGGCGCCCCGGCCCACACCTGCCAAGACACCGACCATCCGGCGGACCATCTTCCAGATGAAGTGCGAACCGCGCACCCGGAACAGCAGCAGATCACCCGACTCTTCCAGCCGAAGTTCTTCGATGAGGACTTTGGTCGAGGGGCGTTCCGGATCCTCTTCTGCAAACGAGCGGAAGTCTTTCATACCGCGGAACAGCTCCATCGCACGTCCCATGCGTGCTGTGTCGAGCGGATCCTTGATCCACCAGACGTAGCGTTTTGCAAGGGCGGTCCTGCGCCGGGAGATCTGATACAGATAGCTCCGTGAGAGCGCATGATGGCGGGCATGAAAATTTGCCGCCGCTTTATCGACGCTCAGGACGTTGATATCCGCCGGGAGGACGTCGTTGAGCTTGATCCGAAGAATCTCGGGCGCCAGCATCGTTCGCACGTCCAGATGGGCTACCTGTCCGAGGGCATGCACGCCGGCATCGGTGCGCCCGGCGCCATGAAATTCATATTCGGCGGTCTGGCAAACCTCGGCGACGGCGCGCATGAGTTCTCCCTGCACCGTGCGGGCGTTCTTCTGTACCTGCCACCCCCGGTAGCGGGTCCCCTCGTATTCAATGTGTAGGCGAAATCGTCCCATGGAAATTGAAAGGGGACCATGGCGACCATGATCCCCCGCAATTCTTCCCTCCGGGTCTTTACTTCTTTTTCGGGATCTTTGCCGCGAGTCCTGCCGCAAACGCGGTATGATTCTCTACTGCGGTCTTTGCCGCTGCAAGGGCTTCGTCAAATTGCCCCGAAATCCCGGCCAGATCGTCCTTGGTTTTTTGCAGTTGTGCCATCACCTCTTCGTGCTTGGCTGTCGGATCATACGGCCGGAAGCCTTTCATCCAGGTCATCATGGCCTCCTTAGCGGCTGCCAACTTCTCCTTCGCCGCAACCAGATCCGTGGTTTCGTGCCCCACGACCTCTTTCGGGAACAACTGGGCAAGCGAATCGTGTTGAGCTAGTAGGGCGGTTATCTGGTCGGCCGTGGCATTGAGACCGGAAACGGCTTTCATCAGGTCGTCGTGTTTTTGCATCACCTCAGTGTTCAAGCCTGCTTCAAGCTTTTTCATTTCGCCGGACTTCCCACAACCGGCGAACAGAAAAGCAACGGCGACCGTCAGGCATACCATCACATGAACCCGGTTCATTGACTGACCTCCTATGTGAGTGAGAATAGGGGAGCTGTCGAAGCGGTTCAAATATACGAAGATTTGGACTCTTTTCAAGGGACAGCATATGAATCGACGCGACGCGTTGAATAGTCTCACCTCTGTGGCTGATCTCCAGGAGAATCAGGTGTTGGGCATCAGCCCGTACGCCAACAAAGCGATTCCGCGGTTCGAGCGCACGACTGCCGGGCTGGAACCCTACACCGGGACCTGGGGAAACGATCAGACCATGCACCTGTTACGGCGGACGACATTCGGTCCGGCATTGGCAAATGCGGCGCTCCTGAGCACAATGAGTGTAAACTCGGCCGTTGACATGCTTGTGGCAACGCCGCCGGATGAAACCTCTCTCCCCCTGAATGTTGATACCCGCGACGTTGTGCCGGTCGGCTCCTCCTGGGTGTACGCCATCTATCAGGACCCCACCGCGGGCTCCTTCAATCCAACGGGCGTGCGTCTCAATTCCTTGAAATCCTGGTGGATGGATCTGATCGTTCAGCAGAACCTCTCCCTCAGGGAAAAGATGGTGCTCTTCTGGCATAATCATTTCGTGACCGAAGCAAATGTCGTGAACGATCCCAGGTTTTCCTACCGCTATCTCGCCCTGCTGCGAGCGCATGCGCTCGGAAACTGGAAGGGTCTCGCGCGCATGATTTCCTTCGATGGGGCGATGCTCCGGTACCTTAACGGCAATACCAACACCAAATCGAGTCCCAATGAAAACTACGGCCGGGAGTTTCAGGAACTGTTTACCGTCGGGAAGGGTCCCGAAGTGGCTCCCGGCGACTATACCAATTACACCGAAGCCGACGTCAAGGCCGCTGCCCGGGTGCTGACGGGGTGGCAGGACGATGCGACCGTCCTGACCACGGCGGGGTCGACACCATGGATGTTTACCGCCGGCCGTCACGATACGACCAACAAGCAGTTTTCCCCCCGCTATGCCAACCAGTTGATTACGGGGGGAACCGACGGATTGGCCGAGCTGAACGCGATGGTGGATATGATCTTCAATCAGCCGGAGACGGCGCGGTTCCTCTGCAGAAAGCTGTACCGGTGGTTCGTGTACTATGTGATCGACGACTGGACGGAAAGCAATATTATCGAGCCGCTGGCGGTCATCCTCCGCACGAACAACTACGATGTGGCTCCCGTGCTGTCGACGTTGTTCAAGAGTGCGCATTTTTACGATCCTGCAAACATGGGGTGCATGATCAAGAACCCCGTCGAACTTGTGGCCGGCGTGATCCGGCTTTTCGGCGTTTCCCTGCCCGCCGACACGGCCACACTCTACAAAATGATGAGTTACCTCTTCAGTCAAACCTCAAACCTGCAGTTGGATATCGGCAATCCCCCGAATGTTGCCGGTTGGCAGGCTTACTATCAGACTCCCCAGTTCTATGAGCTCTGGATTAACTCCGACACGCTGCCGATTCGCACTGCGTTTACCACCACCATGGCCAAGTCCGGATACACCTCGGGAACATCCAAACTGGTCATCGACGTGTTGCTGTTTACGGGAGGTCTTTCCAATCCTTCCGATCCCAATGCGTTGATTGACGATGCAGCACGTCTCTTCTTTGCCATCCCGCTCACCGCAAATCAAAAAGCGTTCCTGAAGCAAACGCTGATTCCCGGGCTGCCCGATTACGAATGGTCCACCGAGTGGGGGAACTATCTCGCCGATCCCACGAACACCCTGAAGTACACGCCCGTGAGGAGCAAGCTGCAGACGCTCTATGCCTTCATGATGTCGATGCCGGAGTTCCAACTGCAATGAACATCTCCCCGATGAACCGACGCGTGTTTNNCCGTTCAGGCATTCGGTCGATCGCCTCTGCTGGATGCTCTCACATCGCTGGCGACGACCACCGATCGTGTGCTGGTCTTGATTCAGCTCAACGGCGGCAATGACGGACTGAATATGGTGATTCCGCGGGATCAGTACCCCGCGCTCGCCGCAGCCCGGTCCAACATCATGATCGACGAGACAAAAGTGCTGCCGCTGACCGCGGCAACGGGGTTTCATCCGAAACTGACCGGGCTCCAGGCGCTGTATCAGGATGGGAAGCTCGTTGTGGTCCAGAGCGTGGGGTATCCCAATCCCAATTTCTCCCATTTTCGTGCCACAGACATCTGGTTGTCAGGGTCGGATGCGACGACGATCCTGAACACAGGATGGCTCGGCCGTTATCTTGATCAAGAGTTCCCCAACTACCCCGTGGGGTACCCGAACAGTGCGGCCCCAGATCCGCTAGCGATTCAGATCGGGGCCGTCGTCTCCACCGGACTGCAGGGCCCTTCGGTCAGCATGGGTGATGCCATCACGAACCCGAATTCCTCGTACACGCTCCCGGGCGGGGAAGACACGCCGCCGGCGACGCCGGCGGGTCATGAGTTGACCTTCATCCGGCAGATCGCACAGCAGACGCAAGTCTACTCCGGCGCGATCAAAGCCGCGGCTGCAAAAGGGGCCAACAAGTCTACGCTGTATCCGGCGGCGGGAACAAATGCGCTTGCGGACCAGTTGAAGATCGTTGCACAGCTCGTCGCCGGCGGCCTCAATACGCGGGTGTATGTGGTGAACCTTGGCGGATTTGATACGCATTCCGCCGAAGTGGTCACCGGGGCGACGGATACCGGCGTTCATGCAACGCTCATGGATCGGATTTCGGTGGGCATCACGGCGTTCATGGATGATCTGAAGCTCCTGGGGCAGGACGGGCGCGTGTTGGGAATGACATTTTCGGAATTCGGCCGCCGCATTAAATCGAATGCCAGCGCCGGCACCGATCACGGCACCGCGGCGCCCCTCTTCGTTTTCGGGTCACTGGTGAACGGCGGCATCATCGGGACGAATCCGGTGCTGCCGGCGAGCGCAACCGTCAACGACAACATTGCCATGCAGACCGACTACCGCATGATCTACGCATCGATCCTCCGGCAGTGGTTCGGCGCTTCCCAGGCGGAACTGCAGGCCGTGCTCCCCAATAACACCCAAACG
>PMCM01000319.1 GCA_003154155.1 Ignavibacteriota bacterium
ACTACCTAAGGACTACGCATGAAAAAATACGTCTATTTCTTCGGCAAGGGGAAGGCGGAAGGCCGCGCGGAGATGAAAGAACTCCTCGGCGGCAAAGGCGCCAACCTCGCTGAGATGGCCAGGCTGGGGATTCCCGTGCCTGCGGGGTTCACCATCACGACTGAAGTGTGCACCTATTACTACGAACACAAGCAGACCTATCCTGTCTCATTGAAGAAGGAAGTTGCCGCCGCACTCAAGGGTATCGAATCGCGCATGGGAATGAAGTTCGGCCACCCGGCCAATCCCCTGCTCCTGTCGGTCCGATCGGGTGCGCGCAAGTCGATGCCCGGCATGATGGAGACCGTGTTGAACGTGGGCCTGTGCACCGCGACNNCTGGACAAGATGCTGCATGAAGTGAAGACCGCCAAGGGATATAAGACGGATGCGGACATTCCCGCGGAAGAGTTGAAGGAACTCTGCGTCCGTTTCAAGGTGCGCGTCAAGGAAGTCCTCGGAAAAGAATTCCCCGATGAACCCTACGAACAGCTCTGGGGCGGCGTCGGCGCGGTGTTCTCCTCGTGGAATGGCAAACGCGCAGTCTCCTACCGTCGCATCGAACGCATTCCCGACGAGTGGGGAACCGCGGTCAACGTGCAGGCGATGNNGCGCAGGGTGAAGACGTGGTCGCGGGCATCCGGACTCCGAGCCCGTTGAACGAATCCACCAAGAGCGAGCACAACCGCCACCTCCCGTCGCTGGAAACCGCGATGGCCGGCACGTACAAGCAGCTTGATGCGATTCGCGTGAAGCTGGAGAAGCACTTCAAGGACATGCAGGACATCGAGTTCACGATCCAGGAAGGCCGTCTGTGGATGCTGCAGTGCCGCGTTGGCAAACGCACGGGCACGGCCGCGCTGAACATGGCCATGGACATGCTGGGCGAGAAGCTCATCGACGAAAAGACAGCAGTGACGCGGCTGACCCCCGATCAGCTGGACGAATTGCTCCATCCGATTGTGGATCCGAAAGCGGAGAAGGAAACCGCACCGGTTGCGGGCGGACTTCCTGCGGGTCCGGGCGGCGCCTGCGGTCAGATCGTGTTCACCGCGAATGACGCCGTGGAATGGACAAGGCAGGGGAAGGTCGTTCTTCTTCTCCGTGAAGAGACCAATCCCGAGGATGTCGAGGGCATGCGCGCGGCCGAGGGCATTTTGACGGCCCGTGGCGGCATGACAAGCCATGCGGCCCTTGTTGCGCGCGGCTGGGGAAAATGCTGCATCGTCGGCTGCGCTGCGCTGCATATCGATCTGCACGCGAAGACCCTGACGATCGCCGGCCGCACCTACCGCGAAGGCGATTGGTTCACGCTGAACGGGACGCGGGGCAACGTCTACGCCGGCAAGCTTCCCATGGTCAGCTCCACCGAAAATCCGCGGTTTGTGGAATTCATGCACATCGTGGACAAATACCGCACGATCGGCGTGCGGACGAATGCCGACACACCCGAAGATGCTCAGAAGGCGCGCGATTTCGGCGCCGAGGGCATCGGCCTGTTCCGGACGGAACATATGTTCTACGGGAAGCACTCCGAGCAACCTCTCTTCATTCTCCGGAAGATGATCATCTCCCGGACGGAGCAGGAACGCCGCGCGGTGCTTGCCGAGCTCTACCCGTTCGTGAAGAAAGACATCAAAGACACGCTGGCGGTCATGGACGGTCTCCCCGTGACGGTGCGCTTGCTTGACCCGCCCCTGCACGAGTTTGTGCCGAAGGCAGCGGAAGAACGGGCAAAGCTGGCGAGCGCCCTGGGCATCACGGTCAATGAAATTGCCAACCGTGCGGAAGCGTTGCATGAAAGCAATCCGATGATGGGACACCGCGGCGTCCGGCTGGGCGTCACGTATCCGGAAATCACGGAAATGCAAGTGCGCGCTATTTTTGAATCGGCGGTGGAACTGACGGCGGAAGGAAAGAAAGTTCTGCCCGAGATCATGGTGCCCGTGGTGTGTGCAAAGAACGAACTCGATCACCAGCGCGGGATCGTTGACCGGGTCTACGCCGAAGTGTGCAAGAAGTACAACGTGCGCAAGATCGACTACCTGTACGGCACGATGATTGAAATACCGCGTGCAGCGCTGACGTCCGATAAGATCGCGGAATCTGCGGAATTCTTCTCATTTGGGACCAATGACCTGACGCAGATGAGCTTCGGATTTTCGCGCGACGATATCGGCGGGTTCGTGCCGGACTACCTGAAGCTGAAACTGTTGCCGGCGGATCCGTTCCAGGTGCTGGATCAGGAAGGCGTCGGCCAGCTGGTGCGGATGTCCATTGAAAAAGGACGTTCAACCAGGCCGAAGCTGAAGGTCGGCATTTGCGGTGAGCACGGAGGTGAGCCGTCGTCGGTGGCATTCTGCTACCGTGTCGGCATGAACTACGTGTCGTGCTCCCCCTTCCGCGTGCCGATCGCCCGTCTGGCGGCCGCGCAGGCGGCACTGGCGGATGGCAAGTCTGCGCAGAAGGCTCCTGGAAGCGCGAAGAAGGCTGCGCCCAAGAAAACCCGGAAGGCCGTGAAAAAGGCCTCGCCGCGGAAACGTACATAACACGGCTCGATGCATGCCCCGCGCGCGCCCGGACCTCCCGCGCGCACGCGGGGCGTCGTTGATCATTCAGGAGTAGATGCAGCATGAAACTCTCGGACTTCCGCTATCCTCTGCCGAGGAACCTGATCGCAAAATACCCGGCAAACCCGCGTGACAATGCGCGCCTCATGGTGCTGAACCGCTCGGACGAATCCATCGAGAACATGCGGTTTCATGAAATCACCAGGTTCTTCAAGAAAGGCGACTGCCTGGTCGTCAATGAAACCCGGGTGTTCCCCGCCCGCCTGTTCGGGCGCAAGGAGAAGACCAATGCTCGGATCGAGGTCTTCCTTCTGCGTGAACTGAACAAGGAGGAGAATATCTGGGACGTCATCGTCGATCCCGCGCGCAAGGTCCGCATCGGCAACAAAATCTTCTTCGATGAGGGGCGCCTCTGGTGCGAAGTGATCGACAATACGACCTCGCGGGGACGCACCGTGCGTTTCAACGTCACGGGGGACTTCTTCAAAATCATCGAACGTATCGGCAAAATGCCGCTGCCGTATTACATCAAGAGGGATTCCACCGAGAAGGACAAGGAGACCTATCAGACCGTCTTCGCGCGCTCGATCGGGGCTGTGGCCGCGCCGACCGCCGGCTTGCACTTCACGAAACGGTTGCTCGCCACCCTCAAACGCAAAGGCGTCAAGATCGTCCCCGTCGTTCTCCATGTCGGTCTCGGCTCGTTCCGGCCCGTGGAAGTGGAGGATCTCACCAAGCATAAGATGGATTCGGAATACTACGATATTCCGGAGGCAACGGTCGAGGCGGTCAACAAGACCATTGACAGCAAGGGGATGGTGTTCGTCGTGGGCACCAGCACCTGCCGAGCTGTCGAGTCGAGCGTGACCACCGACGGCCATCTGAAATCCACCCGCGGCTGGACCGATAAGTTCATCTTCCCGCCGTACGATTTCAAAATCGCCGACCGGCTGATCACCAATTTCCATATGCCGGAATCGACCCTCCTGATGCTCTCCTCTGCGTTCGCCGGGCGTGATTTCATGATGAAAGCGTATAAACGCGCAATCAAGGAGGGATACAGATTTTTCAGTTATGGCGATGCGATGCTCCTCATGTAATCCGCGCCGGCCACGCATTCCATGAAACTGCTCCTCCTTATTCTTCTGAATATCGGTGTGATCGGGCTCTTCGTACGCTTGTTTCGTACGAAGAACCTGCTCGCATCGTTCAGCGGCGGCCGCTGGTGGCTGACGTGGCTCTCCAT
>PMCM01000321.1 GCA_003154155.1 Ignavibacteriota bacterium
AAATCACGATCCAGACCATCCAGGCATCGACAAGTCCCAGACCGGCGTAGGAGAGCAATGCCGCGGAAGAGAGGACTTTGTCGGCAAGAGGATCAAGAAACTTGCCCCAACGGGTGGAATAGCCCATCCTGCGCGCAATCCAGCCGTCATACCAATCGGTGAGCGCGGCAACAACGAATACCACGAGCGACAGCTGACGGAGGGTCAGCGACGAGGAAAGGAGAAACGCAACAAACACCGGCGTCAACGCGATCCGCAGCAGCGTCAGCTGGTTGGGAAGGTTGAGTTCGAATTGAAGTTTGGGCATGCGCGACCGCCGGAAGAGGGACAAACAAAAAAGCCATCAAAGCATGATGATGGCTTCCATGGAAATCAAAAGCTGCGCCGGGTCAGGCGGCTTTCATCACCCGCTTTGACTTCAGACAATTCGTGCATACGGTCATGCGGCGCGAACGGCCGTTGACTTGCGCACGCACTTCCTGCAGGTTCGGCATCCAGCGCCTGCGCGTGCGATTGTGCGCATGCGAGATGTTGTTGCCGCTGATCGGTTTCTTGCCGCAAATATCACAGACTCGTGCCATCGTATCACCCTTAAGTTAAAAATCAGATAAATATATGGATTCACTCCCTGATATGCAAGGAATTTCCCGCGGTTTCTTGAATGTCGTTGGCTGTTTCCGTACAATACGGCTATGACCATTTTGGGTATCGAGACATCCTGTGATGAGACCTCGGCTGCAGTCATCCGCGACGGAAAGATCTGTTCGAATGTCATCTCATCCCAGTATGTACACCGGAAATACGGAGGCGTGGTGCCGGAACTGGCGTCACGGGCGCATCAGCGGCTTATTACGCAGGTTGTGGAAGAAGCCCTGCAGAACGGCAGTTGCGGGATCCGGGACCTGGATGCGGTGGCGGCGACCTACGGTCCAGGCCTTGTCGGCGCCCTTCTCGTGGGCCTGAATTTCGGCAAAGCCCTGGCCTATGGCCTCGGCATCCCCTTCGTCGGCGTCAATCATATGGAAGGCCATCTGTATTCCGTGCTGCTCGGTGAACCGGCACCGGAGTTCCCGTTCGTCTCTCTGATCGTCTCGGGGGGACATACGCTTCTCGTGCACGTGAGAGGGCCGTTCCTCCATGACGTCCTCGGCCAGACACGCGACGACGCAGCCGGCGAGGCGTTCGACAAGGTGGCAAAAATGCTCGGACTTGGCTACCCTGGCGGGCCGCGCATCGATGCCCTCGCGGCACAGGGCAATCCACGGGCCATCAGGTTCCCCCGTTCGTACCTCGAGCAGGATACGCTGGACTTCAGCTTCAGCGGCATCAAAACAGCAGTCCTCTATTATGTGCGGGATCACGGCTTGCCCGGGGATCCCTCCGTTCTCGCGGATGTCTGCGCAAGCTTTCAGCAGTCGGTCGTCGATGTGCTCGTCCGCAAGACACTGCGCGCCGCAATGATGACCGGTGTTCGCGATGTCGCAATCGCGGGAGGAGTCTCCGCGAATGCCGGCCTGCGCCATGAGCTCGGCAAGGCCTGCACCGCCGCCGGAAAACGACTGTTCATGCCCCACATCGAATTTTGCATGGATAACGGCGCCATGATCGGCTATGTCGGTTGGCTGAAGCGTAACCGCGGCATCCGTTCACCACTCGATCTCACGGCCGTCGCCGGATTGGAGCTTGCCTGACCGCAATGTCGACCCCTGCATCCCCCCGCCGGCTTCGCTTTCTCGTGCTCGGCCTCATCTTCGTGATGGTCGCGGCGGCCGGCGCGTTCGTCCTCGTTGCACTCTACTGGCCCAATTCGCTTCCTGATGAGGCCGACCGTCTGGTGTACGTGTCGCGCGGAGAATCCTTCCATGCAATCATGGATTCGCTCGAGCATCACCGGATCATCCGCAGCAGACTCCTGTTCCATCTGACCGCCCGCCTCTACGGTGGAACTGACAGACTCCAGATCGGCAAATACGCGTTTCGCAACGGTATGTCGAACACCGACATCTTCCTCTCTTTGCGCGAGGGACGCGACAATCTCCTGATCACTGTGACAATTCCCGAAGGCCTCAGGGCCCGGGCCCAGGCCAGGCTCTTTGCACGGGCCCTCGGTATCGACTCCGTGAAATACATGAACCTCGTGCGGGATGCGTCGTACGTGAAGAAGTGCGGACTCGAAGGACCGACATTGGAAGGATTCCTCCTCCCGGAAACGTACCGGCTGATGTGGGGACAGGAAGAGCGCGAAATCATCGAGAAGCAGCTGGGAGAATTCAAACGGTTCTTTACCGATTCCCTGCGGGTCCGCGCGGGCGAGTTCGGATGGACTGTCAGGGAGGCGCTGACATTCGCGTCTATTGTGGAAGGGGAGGCCGTGATCGATGAAGAACGCCCGGTGATCTCCGGTGTGTATCACAACAGGCTGCGTATCGGCATGAAACTCGAGGCCGACCCGACCTTGCAGTACATCTTCGATAATGGTCCCCGGCGGGTGTTGTATGCGGACCTCCGCATTGACAATCCGTACAACACCTATCGCTATGCGGGATTGCCGCCGGGACCGGTGAACAATCCCGGAAGGGCCTCAATTCTGGCGGCCCTCTTTCCGCAACAGAACAATTATCTTTACTTTGTGTCGAACACCCACGGCGGCCATTGGTTTGCAAGAAATCTCGCCGAACATGTGCGGAATGTCAAAAACTACCGAAGAGTCCGTGCGCGACATTAATGCAAAAGGCCCCGCCGCGAGGCGAGGCCTTTGTTCCTCCTGGTGGTGCAACCCCTGGTATCCCACCATGCACCATGTTCATCAAATATGCCGGGGACTGCAGGAGTCTTCCATCGCCGCCACCACCACCTGACCCTGGAGCCCCCGGACTTTTTTTCCAATCACCAAAGATATGAACGTGACCACCAAACAGAAAGTTCCACGTGTCTCCCTGTTTTTTGCGGGACTTCTTTTGCCGGCCCTCCAGCTCCTCGGCGGGTGCGCCGGCCAGGTGATGCCCTCCGGGGGGCCTGCCGATACCATTCCGCCGTCGATCGTCAGATCATATCCGGACAGCGACGCGGTGCACGTCATCCCCGACCGGATCGAACTGGAATTCGGCGAGTATGTCGACCGCCGCTCCGTCGAGGATGCGGTGTTCATCTCACCGTACGTCGGACAGCTCGAGTTCGAATGGAGCGGCACCGAAGTGACCGTGCGCTTCCCTGAACAGCTCCGGAAGAACACGACGTATGTCGTCACGGTCGGTACCGACGTCGCCGATATCCGTGCGGGGAACAAAATGGCCCATGCCTATTCTCTTGCGTTCAGCACCGGCGATTCCATCGACCACGGCGTGATCTCCGGCCGCGTCTTCGATGAACACCCCGACGGGGTCATGATCTTCGCCTACAATCTCCGGGAAATGGGCGGGGATACTCTGAACCCGTCGCACACACGCTCGCAATACATCATGCAAACCGGCAAAGACGGCAGCTTCAGGCTGAAGAATATCGCCTTCGGTCCGTATCGCGTGATTGCCGTGCGCGATGAATACCGGAATCTGGTCTATGACCGGGAGATCGACCAGTATGGCGTGGCATCCCGGGACGTGCTGGTGAGCGACGGCCATCCGGAAGTGCGGGATCTCTGGTTCCGTATGGCGAAGGAAGACACGACCCGGCCGTTCCTCACAAGCGTTACTGCGATCGACCGCCGCCATCTGCTTGTCCGTTTCAGTGAACCGGTGGATACTCTTGCGTTTCCGCACGCCGTTTTTGCGTTGCATGATACCACGAAGAGCCTTTCTGTCGGCATCGCTGCCGTCTATCAGAACATGGGCAATCAGGCGCTGGCGGGCGTGGAAACCCGGGATCTCCTCGACAGCACGTCGGGCTACCGTCTGATCGTCCGGGGAATAATCGACCGTGCAGGAAATATGCTGGACTCGAACAATGCTTCATCCACGTTTGCCGGCACACCGGTGCCCGATACCGCACGACCATACCCTCAGGTGCGTGGAATCACCGACAGCACACGGGGAATGGACCTCAGACCGGCATTCGAGATGGATTTTGGCAGGCCGCTTGACCTCGGCGGGATTATGCGCGGCGTTGTCCTGGTGGACAGCAACGCACATGGGGTGCCTGTCTCCGTGCGCCCCCGCTCGTCGGCGGAAGTTTTCGTTGCCCCCGAAACGCCCCTCAAGCCGTTCGCATGGTACACTCTCCGCGTCGCGCTGGATTCGGTCCGGGACAGCAGGGGCCAACGCTACCGCGATTCCACCTACCGACTCCGGTTCCAGACGTTGGATGCACGCGCACTTGGGACGGTCGAAGGAACCATCATCGGCGCTTCCGGTGCGTATGCGGTGATACTCATGGCGGTGACGACGGAGGTTAACCCGCAGCGCATCGTGTCGCGCCGTCTCGATCATGCGGGGAAATTTCAGATCGACCAGCTCCCGGAATTGCGCTACAACCTCCAGGCGTTTGAAGATGTCGACGGCGACGGAAAATTCCGGGCAGGCCTCCCGTATCCGTTCACGCCAAGCGCGCGGTTCGCCGTCGGGGCCGACACCATCAAGGTCCGTGCACGCTGGAGTGTGGAAGGTGTGGAGGTGAAATTTCCCCAGGAAGAAGGGTCAGCCCGATAAGCTACGGCTCGATTCGCTGCCAGGGAAACCTGTCCGGTGCAATGACCGGCCCGGTCGCCTGTGCCTATTTTACTTCGGGCTGCGGCTCAGGAGCAGGCGGCGGCGGGGGGAGAGGCCGGCGCCCGATCGCGGCATATACTTTTTCGGGCACGGTCCACGCGTCAGGAAAGCCCTTCTCAATCATCGCCCGCGCAAAACGGTCAGCCTCAAAACGATTGACGAAGTTACCCGCCCGGATCTTATAGCTGGGGGAATCGTATTCCAGGTAAAACCACTCCCCCGGAAACAGCAGTTCCAGATCTTGCTTCTTCGCGCGTGCATCATCGATATTCGTTGAGGAGAACGCCTGCACGCGAAAGCCCTGTACCAGCTCTCCGGAGGACGTGTTCGGGGATTCCTCCTGTACGGGGGCTTGTGTCGAATCCGCAGGCGAAGTGGCTGTGCGTTGGCCGTGCGCCGGCAGGGGGTCGTGATCCGACGGGCGGAAAGAATTCTCTGCGGCGCGCGTCTGGTCCTCGGTGACGGCGGGATGCCCGGCGGATGAAGGTTGTGTAGACGAGCACCCGCCCAGTAAAGCGGCGGCAAGACAGGCGCAACCGGCGATGCGAAAATACATAAACGGGTTACCTTTTCAGTTGCACAAGCCAGGAATCCCGGTATTCGGCCGGAAAATCCCTCTGCATTTTCGTCAGAAATTCGCGTGCGGAATCACGCGATGGAAAAGCGCCGAGCCGGATCTGGTACAAGCCGGCGGGCGGGGTGAACTCGTTGATGACCGGGAGATGATACCGGTCGCGTGCCAACGCCTGCGCGACCGTCGCGCGGTGTGGATCCTTGAACGCGCCGATCTGCACGGCAAACCAGGTGTCGGCACGGCCTTCGGTGGTGTCGGGAGGCACGGTGCTGACCTCCCTGCTTACCTGGAGCGTGTCGGTCCGTGTTTCGAATTCCGCCGGAGCCGGAGAAGCCGGTAGGGGGCGCGGTGTCGGCGGCGGGACGCGTCCGTCGTCCTGCGCTGCGGGGGTGGATCCGGCGCACCCTCCCAGCACCCATAGTGTGGCGGCAAGGATATAACCTGATGATTGCATATCCGCCTCGCCTGATGGTGGAGCTATTCCCCTGATTCGCCTCCGATGATGCGCACGCTTGCGCTGGCGCCGATGCGGTCAGCGCCGCTTGCGACCATGGTCAGCGCATCGTCACGAGTCCGGACGCCGCCGGACGCCTTGACTCCCATCGCGCTCCCCACGACACGCCGCATGAGTGCGATATCGCCGGCGGTGGCGCCGCCTTTCGCAAAGCCCGTCGACGTCTTCACAAAATCCGCCCCGGCCTTTTTTGCGATCAGGCAGGCCTTCACCTTTTCCTCGTCGGTGAGCAGGGCGGTTTCAATGATCACCTTGGTCAGGACACGCTGGCGCCGCGCCGCGTGCACGACNNATTGCCTGCTCCGTTTCGAATGCCTTCGCTCCCGTCGACGTCGCGCCCAGCGGGAAGCCGATCACGGTGCAGACACGCACGGGCGTACCCCGGAGAAGACGCGCGGAGAGCGGTACATACCCGGGATTGATGCACACGCTGGCGAACGTGTACTTCTTCGCCTCTTCGCACAGCTTTTCCACTTCGGCGGGTGTCGCATCCGGTTTCAGGAGCGTGTGATCGATCAGCCGGGCAAGATCCGATGCCACACCCCCCGCTGCTTCAATGCCGGATCCGGCAGTGACCCGCGTGGCGCCGCTGCGTACGATGTTCCGGACGGCGGCTGTGTTGTGCACCACACAGAGTCCGTCCCGGCATATGCCGTCCACACACCCGTCGCGGCACGAATGGCCCGGGGAGGCCCCGAGCCTTTCTGCAAGCACTTCGCGGATCACACGTTCGATAACGTCGCGGTTCATAGGGGGTAATATAATTGAAACGAACGAAGATGCAACGGCCGCTACCCGGGAAAGACCTTTCCCGGGTTGAGGATGCCTGAAGGATCGAAGACATCCTTGATGTCGCGCATGAGGCGCAACTCGACAGGCGATAATGCGATTGGCAGATACTCCTTCTGTGAAAACCCGATGCCGTGTTCTGCCGAGATGGTGCCGCCCAGGCTCGCCACGAACGCAAACAGCTCGCGGATGGCGGGGTCAATAACCCGCTCCCACGTCTGCTGATCCATGGTGTCTTTGAGGATATTGACATGCACGTTGCCGTCCCCTGCGTGGCCGTAACAGATCGTGGTCAGGCCGTAGCCGCCGCAGATCCGTTTCGTTCCGGCGACCAGCTCGGGCAGTTTTGCCCGAGGGACGACCGTATCCTCTTCCCGGTAGGCGGAGATGGACTTGACCGCCTCGCCGATGCCCCGGCGCAGCGCCCACACCTCTTCCACCTTGGCCCGGTCCTCGGCGAGCAGCACGTCCACGGCATGGTGCTGCTCGACGGCGTCCGCAATCACCTGAATCTCCTCCGACAGGGATTCTTCGTGGAAACCGTCGACTTCGATCAGGAGCTGGGCCGCGGCGTCGCCATTGGGGAATTTCTTCCCCTGGCGCTCCTCCGCTGCCTTCACCGCTGCGCGTTCCAGAAACTCGAGGGCGGATGGGGTGATGCCCCGCTGAAATATGGTGGCCACGGCCGACGCCGCGTCCTCCAAAGAACCAAAAGCCACCAGCACCACCTTCCGGTGCCTCGGCATCGGCACCAGACGCAGCATGACCCTGGTGATGACGGCAAGCGTGCCTTCACTCCCCACGAGGAGCTGCGTGAGATTGTAGCCGGAGACGTTCTTGAGCACACGCGCACCGGTGGTGAAGACCTCGCCGTTGGGCAGCACCGCTTCGATGCCGAGGACGTAGTCTTTGGTCACCCCGTACTTGACTGCGTGAGGGCCGCCCGCACATTCCGCGAGATTGCCGCCGATATGGCAGCTCCCGCGCGATGCGGGATCCGGCGGATAGTATAACCCGCGCTCCTCCACGGCCTCCTGGAGCTTCTGCGTGATCACGCCCGGCTCCACGACCGCCTGCAGATTCTTCTCGTCGATTTCCAGAATGCGATTGAAGCGCTCCATCGAGAGGAGAATCCCCCCCCGGACAGGCAGAGCGCCCCCTGAGAGGCCCGTGCCGCCGCCACGCGGCGTCACCGCGATATGTTCCCGCGTTGCAATCGCGAAAACACCCGAGATGTCCTGCACGGTTCCGGGCTTGACGACCACTTCGGGGGGAAAAACGAGATCCTCCGTTTCATCCTGACCATAGAGCTGGAGCGCATCCTGGTCGACCGTGACATAGGCGGACCCGACCAGTGCGCGAAGTTCATCAGCAATGCCAGCGGTGATGCGTGCGAAGGGCTTGCGGTTTCCTGTCACGACTGCAGCATCTCCAGGTTTTTTTCCAGTTTTTCCATTGTGTGCGTAAACGCCTCGAGCTTTTCCCGCTCGCGATCGACGACGTCTTTTGGCGCCTTCTCAACAAAGCTGTCATTGTTCAGTTTGCGCCGGACTCCCTCCAGCATCGCCGCAACACGGTCGATCTCCTTGCGCAAACGCGTCCGTTCGACATCCAGATCTATCACGCCCTCCAGCGGCACAAACAGCTCTTCTCCGTCGACAACGGCGCCCGCCGAAAGCTTCGGCCGGTGTGCGTCGGCAAGGAAGACGAGCGACGTCACCCGCGCAAGCCGTTGCAGGTACCCCTCGTACCGGCGGATACTCTCGGCGGAATGGCCGTGACTGATCCGCATCTGAACCGCGATCTCCCGCGACGGAGGAATGCTCATCTCGCTCCGCAGCGTGCGGAGCGAATCGATCACGTTCTGCACAAACACCATCTCCCGCTCGACGTCGGGCGCGACCAGCGACGGGTCCACACGAAGCAGCTGCGCGTGCATGATCGAGTCCGGAGCGGTTCGCGTCCGCAAATGCTGCCAGAGCTCCTCCGTAATAAACGGCATCATCGGATGCAGGAGCCGTAACGCTGCGTCGTAAATGTCCAGCGCACGGGTGATCACGGCCTGTTTGACGGCGTCCGGTTCGCTTCCGTAGAGGCGCGACTTCACCATCTCAAGATACCAGTCACAGTAGTCGTGCCAGAAGAAGTCATAGACCGACTTGGATATCTTGTTGATCTCATAGTCTTTCAGGCCGTCGAACACGCCCGCCGATGTGGAATGGAGACGGGAGAGGATCCACCGGTCTGCCAGATCAAGGTGGTCCAGATTGCACCCGCTATCGCCGGCAGGACGCGCGGCTTCACCGATCTGGTCACGGTTCATGAGCAGAAACCGCCCGGCGTTCCAGATCTTGTTGGCGAAATTCCTTCCCAGTTCGTTCTTTTCGCGCGAATACAAGATATCCTGCCCGAGCGGAGCAAGATACAGGATCGTGAACCGCACGGCATCTGCGCCGAATTCCTCAATCAGATCGAGCGGCTCGGGGGAATTCCCGAGCGACTTCGACATCTTGCGTCCTTTGTCGTCCCGCACGAGACTGGTGAAGTACACGTCATGGAACGGAATATTCCGGGCCGGATCGTTGCTGCCGGTGAAGCTTGGGCCGAACTTCAAGCTCGCCATGATCATGCGCGCCACCCAGAAGAAAATGATGTCGGGCGCGGTGACGAGCGTGGTGGTGGGAAAGAAATACCGCAGATCGTCCGCCGTGCCAAGCTCTTTGTCGCGCGGCCAATCGTGCACCGAAAAGGGCCAGAGCCAGGAAGAAAACCAGGTGTCCAGGACATCATCGTCCTGCCGCAGCTTTGTCCCGCCGCAAGTGGGACAACGGTCCGGGGCCGTGCGCCGCACGATGGGCTCTGCACACCCGGGACGTATTCCGTCCCCCAGGCAAAACCAGACCGGGATCCGGTGCCCCCACCAGAGTTGACGCGAAATACACCAATCGCGGATGTTTTCCATCCAGTGCTGATACACCTTTGTCCAGCGATCAGGATAAAACCTGATCGTGCCGTCCGTTACCACCTGCAGAGCAGGCGCAGCCAGAGGCTTCATACGCACGAACCACTGGTCGGACAAATATGGCTCAATCACGGTATCGCACCGGTAGCACCGTCCCACGTTGTGTATGTGTTCGTCGGCTTTGACCAGCAGCCCGTCTTTCTCGAGATCCTCCAAGACCTGGCGGCGGGCATCGTAACGGTCCATGCCACGGTATTTGCGCGGCACGTTCTCGTTGAGCTTGGCCGATATGTCGAAGATGTTGATCTGCAGGAGATCGTGGCGTTGCCCGATCATGAAATCGTTGGGATCGTGGGCCGGCGTCACCTTGACCATCCCGGTGCCGAACGCCGGGTCCACAAAATCGTCGGCGATAACCGGTATCTCACGATCTGTCAGCGGAAGCAACGCGTGCTTCCCAATGAGATGCGCGTACCGCTCGTCCTTGGGGTTGACCGCGACTGCGACGTCGCCAAGCATTGTCTCCGGACGGGTCGTGGCGACGGTGAGATATTTTCCTGTCGGTGCCGATGTCTCCTCGCTCAACAGAGGATACTTGATATAGTAGAGCTTCCCTTTCTGTTCGAAGAAATTCACTTCATCGTCGCTGATCGCCGTGTGATCCTTCGGGCACCAGTTGACAATGTACTTCCCCCGGTAAATGAGGCCCTCTTCATAGAGCCGGACGAAGACTTCCCGCACAGCGGCGGAGAGACTATCGTCCATCGTGAAGCGCTCGCGATCCCAATCACAGGAGGCACCGAGCTTCCGCAGCTGCCGGATGATGACGCCGCCATATTGTTTGCGCCATTCCCAGACGCGCTCAATGAATTTCTCCCGCCCCAGGTCGTGACGGGTTTTTCCTTCCTTGGCAAGCGATCGCTCGACAACATGCTGCGTGGCAATCCCGGCGTGGTCCGTCCCGGGGATCCAGCACGACTCGTCTCCCATCATACGATGATAGCGTATGAAGGCGTCCTGCAGGGTGTTGTTGAGAATGTGCCCCATGTGGAGCACCCCCGTGATGTTTGGCGGGGGAATGACAATGGTGTATGGATTCTTGGCGGGGTTGACCCGGGCACGGAAAAGATGGTTGGTTTCCCAGAAATCATACCACTTATCTTCCACCTGCTGCGGGGAGTAAACTTTGGGAAGCGAAGTATCTTGTGGCAATTCAGACAAGCAAACGCTCCGAGATGTTGTTTCAGTGTGAACAAATAATCTACGGCTTTAGACCCTGATTTTCAACGAGCATCGGAGATGGCGGAGGCAATGTAGTTCGTCAGCCTGCCGACTCCCGGGATCTCCGCCACAATTGTGTCTCCGGGCACGGCAGGTCCGACCCCTTCCGGCGTGCCGGTAAAAATGACATCCCCCGGCTCCAGCGTGAAAATCGAGGAAACATAGGCGACGATTTCATCAAGACGGAAAATCATGTGGCGCGTGTTGGACTGTTGCCGGAGCGCGCCGTTGATACGCAGAGAGATGTCGAGCGCGTGGGGATCGGGAATCTCTGCCGCCGGAACGAAAGGAGAAAGAGGTGCAGAAGTATCAAAACCCTTGGCAACAGTCCATGGGAGCCCTTTCTTCTTGGCCTCCGTCTGCACGTCCCGCAGCGTCATGTCCAGTCCTACCGCATAGCCGCCGACGTACGTCATGGCGGCTGCGCGGGGAATCTTGCGCCCCGCCTTGGTGATCAGGGCGACAAGCTCTACCTCGTGGTGGAGTTCACGGGAAAACGGCGGAATGATAATGGTCCCCCCGGAAGGAATAATCGCCGTGGAAGGCTTGAGAAAAAGAACCGGCTCCTTGGGAATTTCCGCCTTCATTTCTTTGGCGTGCTCAAGATAATTGCGCCCCAAACAAATGATTTTTCCGGCCTGAAGCGTCCGGGAAGAGTCCGTAAATGTGAGGAGTGCCATGCTCGTCCTGATCAATGGTGGGAAGTCGCTAAGAAATATACCGGTGAACGGGATGAATCGCAACCGGCCAAGGCCTGCAAGCGCTCTTCGTCTTGCAATTCCCTCGATTTCTGACTACTATGCGCCGTACTCCATTCTTCAATCCCCTTCGGAGACTTCATGGCCACGACCTATGCCCAGGCCGGTGTGGATATTGCCACCGGGGAAGAATTTGTCCGCCGCATCAAACGTTCCGTCCGTTCCACGTTCACTCCCTCAGTTCTCCGCGACATCGGCGCGTTCGGAGCGTTCTTTGATGCCCGTTTTCCCCGTGTAAAATCCCCGGTGCTCGTCTCGAGCGTCGATGGTGTCGGGACAAAACTGATGGTGGCCCGGCTGGCCGGCCGCCATGATACCGTAGGACAGGATCTTGTCAATCATTGTGTGAACGACATTCTGGTGTGCGGTGCCCGGCCGCTCTTCTTCCTCGACTATTACGCGAC
>PMCM01000189.1:0-14257 GCA_003154155.1 Ignavibacteriota bacterium
ACCGGGGCGGCGATCACCGGCTGCGATGAGACGACCGGCGTGGGTGCGCTTTCGTTGTGCATCCGGTCGCTCGCCGTGATGGCATAGAAATACTCGACGTTCCGGCCGTCCACGGAAGAATCGGCGAACGACAGTGCGGAGCCGGGAAGCACCGCGGCAATCGCATACGGGTTGCTGAAAGGAATGAACCGGGACGTCCAGCGATACACAATGTATTGGTGCGCCGTATCGCCGTCGCGTGCAGGAGGCGACGGATCCCATGCCACCGTCCATGTTTGCGGGCCGGTGAGCGTGACCCGTGCGTTCGGCGGCGCGAGCGGAGGGACCGCGTCCTTCCAGTGCATCGGAGGGATCAGTGCGATGGCCGGATAGCGTCCGTCGACCGCGCGCGGATCGGCGATATCCTCCCAGCGGAAAAATGTGTGTCCCGCCGTTGCTGCGGCCCTGCAGGTGTCGATATACGCGCCGAGGTGCGCGGCAACATCCGAGCGGTACGCGCCGATGCCTACATAGATATGGCGGCCCGCGGTGAGTTTGGTCCATTGCTCCACCACGCGCCCGAATGCCGGTTCGACCGCATTCGGTCCGATCAGCCAGTACACCTGTGGGCAGAGGTAGTCCTGCCATCCGTTTTCCAGCCACGCATAGGAATCCTGGTAGACCGAATAGTAGCTGCCGCGTTGCCGCCCGTTCGGATCGTTCTTGTACACGCCGAACGGTGAAGAGCCGATTTTCAGGAGCGGCTTGATGCGTTCCGCTTCCGCGGCGAACGCCTTGACAAAGGCGGTCACATTGCTGCGGCGCCAGTCGTCGCGCTTCATCCCGTGTCCGTATCGCCCGTATGTCTCGGCGTCGGGAAAGTCCCCGCCCGGGTACCTGATGAAATCGAAATTGATGCCGTCGAGGTCGTACTTCCGGATCAGGTCCAGCGCGACATTCACCGTATATGTGCGCACTTCCGGCCGTCCGGGGTCGACCCAGAGTTCGCCGTCCCGTTCGACGCACCAGCCGGCGAGTGAGCGCGAGGGATGTTCCGGTTCCGTCGGGCCCACGGCGTTCGGCCCGCGGATCTTGAACACGTTGAACCAGCCGTGCACCTCCATGCCGAGGGCATGGGCTTCTTCGATGAGGAATGCGAAGGGATCCCAGCCGGGGTCCTTGCCGAGCGTGCCGGTCAGGACCTCCGCCCAGGGTTCGTAGCGGGAATGGTAGAACGCATCACCGCGCGGCCGGACCTGGAAGAAAATCGTATTGAAGTGGGAGTCGTGGAGGTTCTGCACGAGCCGGCGGAGCGATTCCCGCTGCCGGTCTCCGCCCGTCACGTGGGGCCAGTCCAGACCTGCAGCCGTCGTGACCCACACCGCGCGGACTTCTGTCTTTGGCGGGAGGACATTCGCAGGGGGAGCAGCCGCCGCCTGTGTGCCCGTCACAATCGCAAGAAGAACAACACAACAGATTCGGAGAACAAACATTCGCAAAGCGCTATACCATTTGGTGAACCTCAATATACGTACCTGTGCCGGTAGAGGCAACGATTCTCTTTGCGGGCCGGACGTCCATTCCCGTAATCCCGTTTTCATTCTCTGCCCATTTCGCTATATTGTGTATCTTAAACTATGCCCCGAGATCTCACACTCTACGTTTGTCAGGCCTGCGCCTGCGAATCCGCCCGTTGGTTGGGACGCTGTCCCAATTGCGGGGAATGGAATACGTTTGTCGAAGAGATACGCGCCCATGCAACCGCGGCGAAGGGCACGCGGCAGAAGCATCCGGGGGCGATGCCGATTCCCATCACCGACGTTGAGCCGATTGCGGAGGCGCGCATCGGAACGGCCATTCCCGAGCTGGATCGCGTGTTGGGGGGCGGCATCGTGCCGGGCTCCGTCGTGCTCATAGGGGGCGATCCGGGCATCGGCAAATCAACGCTCATGATGCAAATGGCCGCTTCTCTTACCGGACAGACCGTATTGTACATTACCGGTGAGGAATCGCTTTCGCAGGTACGTTTGCGGGCCGACCGGCTCATGCCGAAACCGCACGAGCGGGTGCTGTTGCTGGCGGAAACAAATGTCGACACCATCGGGCAAATCCTGGAAAAGGCATCGGCCGACCTCATTATTGTCGATTCCATGCAGACAATGCATCACCCGCAGCTGGAAAGCGCCCCGGGGACCGTGAGCCAGGTACGGGAAATAACGTCGCATTTCATGCGGTATGCAAAGGCAAAAGGTGTGCCGGTTTTCCTCGTGGGGCATATGACTAAGGAAGGGGTAATTGCCGGACCCCGGGTTGTGGAACATATGGTGGATGCAGTGCTTCTTTTTGAGGGGGAAAGGCACTATGCCTACCGGATCCTCAGGGCGATCAAGAACCGGTACGGTTCCACGAACGAAATAGGCATTTTTGAGATGCATGACACCGGATTGCGCGAAGTATCCAATCCTTCGGCCGTTTTTCTGGCGGAGCGCAGACCGGACGCCTCCGGATCGGCGGTCGTGGCGGCGATGGAGGGAACCAGGCCCCTGCTCGTCGAGGTACAGGCATTGGTTGCCCCCACGAGTTACGGGGTGCCGCAGCGCACGGCCACGGGTTTTGACGGCCGGCGGCTTCAAATGCTTCTCGCGGTGCTGGAAAAGCGCGCCGGCATGCGTCTCGGGCAGTACGACGTGTTTGTGAACGTGGCGGGGGGTGTGCGTGTGGACGAGCCTGCGGCCGACCTGGGAATGGCGCTCGCCATTGCCTCGAGCCTGAGGGATATTCCCGTGAGCGCCGATGCGGCCATCGTCGGGGAGGTGGGTCTCGGAGGGGAAATCCGCACGATTCACCACATTGAAAAGAGAATCGCCGAGGCGCAGAAGCTGGGGTTCCGGCAATTGATTCTTCCGCGGAACAACGCGCCGCAGACGCGCTCGGCCCAGGGCGCGAACATCGCGTTGAAGGAAGTGGAGACCATCGACGAAGCGTTGCGTGTGCTGCTCCGGGGCGCAGGAGAGAAGCGATGACACGCACCCTGATCCGCACACACGCCATACTGACCATGGATGCCGGCGACCGGTTCCTCCCGGGCGGGGCCGTTCTGGTGGAAGGGAACACGATTGCCGGTGTCCTTACCGCCGCCGAGCTGGCTGCACAGCCGCCCGCATCGGACGCCGTGATCGATGCTCGCATGCTGGTGCTCATCCCGGGGTTTATCCAGACGCACGTCCATCTCTGTCAGACGCTCTTTCGCGGACTGGCGGAAGATCTGGAACTTCTCGACTGGCTGCAGCACCGGATCTTCCCGTTCGAAGCGGCGCATTCCGCCTCCTCGATGTACGCCTCGGCGCGCATCGGCATTGCGGAACTGCTCCGGGGCGGCACGACCACCATCATGGACATGGGGAGCGTGCATCATGAAGAGGAAGTGGTGCGCGCCCTGACCGAATCGGGCATGCGCGCGTTTGCCGGCAAAGCGATGATGGACGTGAACACCGCATTTCCTCCCCTGAAGGAACCGACTGCCGAGTCGCTCCGGTCCACGCTCGAGCAGGCACATCAATGGCACGGCAGTGCCGGGGGAAGGATCCGCTATGCGGTGGCTCCCCGCTTTGTGTTGTCGTGCAGCGACGCGCTGCTCCGGGATGCGTACGCGATGACCGCCGATTTCCCCGGCATGCTGTTCCACACGCATGCCTCCGAGAACAGGCACGAAATGGAAGCAGTGCGTGCGCGCTGCGCAATGGACAACGTTGCGTACTTCAACCATCTGGGGATCCTGCACGAGAATACTTGTCTCGCGCATTGCATCTGGGTGAACGACGATGAAGTGTCGATGATGCGTGAACACAACGCCGCGGTGCTTCACTGCCCGTCATCGAACCTGAAGCTCGGTTCCGGCATCGCCGACGTGCCGCACTTCATGGAGCAGGGAATCCGTGTTTCTCTCGGCGCCGACGGCGCGCCGTGCAACAACCGGCTGGACATGTTCCGCGAGATGCATCTGGCGGCGCTGATCCAGAAGCCCGGGTACGGGCCGCGGGCGATGCCCGCCCGGACGGTCCTCCGTATGGCGACCGCCGGCGGGGCTGCTGCGCTGGGGATCGGCGGCGAGACCGGAAGCATTGTCGCCGGCAAACGTGCCGACCTGCAGTTGCTGGATCTCAACAGTGCATGGAGTGCGCCCGCGCCCGCAACGCAGGACGCCCTGGCCTCCGCTATCGTGCACTCCTGCACACCGGGCAACGTGCACTCCGTCATGATCGACGGCGCATGGGTGTACCGCGGACACGAGCATACGACGCTTGATGTACAACGTGCCGTTGCTGAAGCGCGCACCGAACTGGACGCACTCCTCACACGTGTGGTGCCATGATGAAGAAATTACTGATTGCGACACATAATGCCGACAAGGTGAAGGAGATCCGCGGCATTCTCACGGGGCTGGACCTGAACCTTGTGACGCTGGACGAGGCGGGCACATTTCCGCCGACGGTAGAGGATGCGCCGACGCTTCAGGGAAACGCGCTGAAGAAGGCGCTGGAGGCGTTCCGCGCCACCGGCATCCCGGCGGTTGCCGACGATACGGGGCTGGAGGTGTTCTACCTGAATGACGCACCGGGGGTCTATTCGTCGCGCTATTCCGGACCCGGGGCGACGTATGCAAGCAACCGGAAGAAGCTTCTGAGCAACCTGCGCGGAGTTCCGCCCCGGCGCCGGGCCGCGCAGTTCCGGTGTGTTGTGGCGTTCGTGCCGGCTGCCGGCGTCCACCACATTTTCGAAGGCAAGTGTACGGGGGTGATCACCGAGAAGGAATCGGGGGAGGGGGGATTCGGCTACGATCCCCTGTTTCTGCCCGATGGTTTTGCGGAGACGTTCGGGGAAATGGCGCTGGACAAAAAGAACACGCTGAGCCACCGGGCGCATGCGTTCCAGGCGTTTGCGGAATTTCTGCGGCGGGGCGGATGGTAGCGCTCTTCGCACGCAAAATGCAGCCGGCCTGGGAGTTTACGCCAGGCACCCCGATCTGGCGGCTGCACCCCCCGGTGGAGGGGCGCATCATCGGTGAAGTGCGCGATCCGGATGGTAAGAGCGCGACGTTTTTTGCCCTGGATGCGGTAACAGGCAACTGTCTCTGGCGCGACAAAACGCTGCATGATCCCTGGTGGGTGGCAATCGAGCGGGTTGTTGGCCAAAAGCTGCTCCTGCACGGATATGTGGCGCCTGATTTCCCCGTCCTGCACGGCATTACGGTGGTGGATATCCCTACAGGCACAGTGGTTTGGGCTGACCCGGAATGGAACGGGGACGAAGCGGCGCTGACGGCTGCGGGCGTCGAGCTGCACCCGGCAAATGCCGGCGGAGAACCGGTGTTCCCCGTATCGGCGGAGCCGGGTGACGCCGGGGTGCAGGGCATACTTGCGGCGGCCGGTTGGGGTGCCGCAACGATCGACGGGCCGGTGGAGTTTGCGGAACAGGGGGGGCGCATCATTGCGGCGGCGCATATGGGGACCGGCGCCGGTCCGGATGCACGACTGACCCACCGTCTGGTGGTACTGGATCCCGGGACGGGCCGGGTGCTGTTTGCGGACACGCTGGTTGCGGCGGCGAAAGGTGTTGCGCCGGACGCGTTCTTTCTTTCCGGCGGCATGCTTTACTACATCCGGGAACGCACGACACTTTGCGCGCTCCGGCCATGATCACACTCACTCGCGTAAAGCCATGAACATAACCATCAAACATGTCGATGCATTCACCGACACGCCGCTGCACGGTAATCCGGCCGGCGTTGTGCTGCACGGCGAGGGGCTGACCGATGCCATGATGCTCGGCATTGCCCAGGAGATGGCGTTGTCCGAGACGGCGTTCCTTCTTCCCCCGACGGCCAACGGGGCCGATGTCCGCCTCCGCTGGTTCACGCCGGTGAATGAAGTGCCGCTCTGCGGCCATGCGACCGTGGCGACATTTCATGCGGTGGCCGAGGAGAAACTGTACGGTACCGCTGACCAGGCGCGCAGGGATTTCCGCGTCGAGACGCGGTCGGGAATCCTGCCGGTCGCCGTGGTGCGGGGATCTCCGGGTGCGACCATACACTTCGGGCTGCCCATCCCGGCGTTCCAGCCGGGGTTCCAGTTTCGCGACGAAGTGCTGCTGATGCTGAATCTGAACGGACGCGAGCTGGATGCGGCGCTGCCGATCATGGTTGACAGGCATCTGTACGTCCCGGTGATCAACCGCCGTGTGTTGTTCGATCTCCGACCCGATTTTTCCGCGGTCTTCGCGTTTCAGCGCCGGCACAACATGGGCGGTGTGTGCGTCTTCACCACCGACGTTGTGGACGCGGGATCCGCCGTGCATTCGAGGTTTTACTGCCCGGCGGACGGCATTAACGAAGATCCCGTCACCGGGTCTGCGAACGGTCCCTTGGGGGCATATCTGTTCGAACAGGGCGTGGTCACGGCCCAGGGCGACTCGGTCAGCATGGTGGGAGAGCAGGGAGACGCCATCGGCCGTGGCGGACGCGTGAAGATTGCGCTGCGGTTGTCGGCCGGGAAGATCGCCGGAGTGGAGATCAGCGGCCGTGCGGTCACGGTGTTCACCACGCAGATGCGGCTGCGCTGAAGTTCGAACAACAACATCAGGAATCTCCGGTATGGAATCGCTACTCTTTGCACTGGTGTTCATCGGCGCGCTGGGCCTCTTCGGCGTCAATGTGCGCCGGCTGGTGCTGGTGCTGCGCATGGGCAAGAAGGAGAACCGGCTGGACCGGCCCGGCACGCGCATCGCCAACGTCCTGCGCATCGCGTTCGGACAGAGCAAACTGCTGCGTGAGCCGCTGGCAGGCATCCTGCACATTCTGATCTTCTGGGGGTTTATGGTGCTCCTGACGGCCGTGGCCGAATCCATCGTGCAGGGGCTGGTCCCCGGATGGAGCTTCGCCTTTCTCGGTCCGTTGTATCCCCCGCTTGCAGCGCTGCAAGATGCGTTCGCATGCATCGTGATTGTCACGGTGATCATTTCGCTGCTCCGCCGTTTCCTTGCGCCCCCTGCGCGTCTGGATGTGAAGGGGCACGCACGGTGGGATGCCGCGCTGATCCTGGTGCTCATCCTCGTTGTGATGGTCACCATGATCGGCCAGAACGCGGCGGGCGTGATCCTGAACGGTGGGCGGACCAGTGCCGGGCGGTTTGTCTCCTCACGGGTCGCGCAGCTGCTCTTTGCCGGCAGCGAGCCGGGACACGTGCGCATCTGGTTCTCCCTGTTTTTCTGGGGGCACATGGCGGCAGTCCTGGGGTTCCTGAACTATTTGCCGTTTTCCAAGCACCTGCATGTCCTGACGTCAATCCCCAACGTGTATCTGTCCAATCTGGGTCCCCGCGGCGCGCTGGCCCCGACGAACCTTGCCGATGAGACAGCCACGAAATTCGGGGCGACGGATATCGACGACTTCACATGGAAGCAGCTGCTGAACGGGTACACGTGCACAGAGTGCGGCAGGTGCAGCAGTGTCTGTCCGGCAAACACCACCGGAAAACTCCTGAATCCGAAAAAGATTTTTGTGGACATTCGCGCCCGGACGATGGAAAAGGCGAACGCGTTGCTGCCCGATGCTGCCGGCGGCGCGGAGCAGCGGGATAGCGTACTGGGACATCAGCTGCTGGACAATTTCATCACCGAACAGGAGCTCTGGGCGTGCACCACGTGCATGGCCTGCGTGCAGGAATGTCCGGTGATGATCGAGCATGTGGATGCGATCGTCGAAATGCGCCGCGGCCTTGTGCTGAACGAATCCCGGTTCCCCGACGAGCTGAAGAGTACGTTTGCCAATCTCGAAAGAAACTTCACCCCCTGGGCATTCGGCCACTCGTCTCGTGCCGACTGGGCGCGGGGGCTGGATGTGCCGCTGATGGCTGACGTGAAGTCCGCCGATGTGCTCTTCTGGGTGGGGTGTGCGGGGTCGTACGACGCGCGGTATCAGAAGGTTGCCCGTGCGTTCGTAACGCTGCTGAAAACCGCGGGAGTCAATTTTGCGATTCTGGGCACCGAAGAAAAA
This sequence comes from Ignavibacteriota bacterium, assembly GCA_003154155.1. GTDB lineage: Bacteria > Bacteroidota > Ignavibacteria > UBA10030 > UBA6906 > Fen-1255. The sequence continues at coordinate 8,030 of PMCM01000189.1, forward strand.
TGCACCGGCGATCCTGCCCGGCGCATGGGGAACGAGTATCTTGCGCAGACGTTGATTGCAGAAAATATCGCGACCCTGAACGGCTATAACGTGAAAGAGATCGTGGTGACCTGCCCGCACTGCCTCCAGTCGCTTGGCAAGGAGTACCGGCAGTTCGGCGGCACGTACAATGTCACGCATCATTCCGTGTTCCTGCACAACCTCGTCCGCGAGGGGAAGTTGAAGATCGCGAGGGGACAGGAGAGCACAGTCACATTCCACGACCCCTGTTATCTCGGGCGGTATAACGATACGTACGATGCGCCGCGCGAAGTGCTGGGGGCGATCGCCGGGCTGACGAACGTGGAGATGCCGCGATCGCACGACCGGAGTTTCTGCTGCGGCGCGGGGGGCGGGCGGATGTGGATGGAAGAACGCGAAGGGAAACGGGTGAACATCGAGCGCACGGAAGAGGCGTTGGCCACCGGGGCCGGCACCATCGGCACCGGGTGTCCGTTCTGCATGACCATGCTTACCGACGGCGTCAAGGCAAAGGAAGCCTCCGGCGTGGCCGTGAAAGACATCGCGGAGCTTCTGCTGGAAGCGGTGGAAGGAGTAACGGTGTGATGCTACATCCGGACTATCACGAGATCGGCAAGAAATTCCGGCAAAAGAGCAGCTGGCACGATGCCGAGCCGCTGGTGTACGACAAAGAAGGGGTCGACCTCTTCAACCTCGAACATCTCTCGCAGAATGCCGCCTATCTGCTGGGCCATCGCTCGTATACGTGCGTCGAACACGGGATGCAGTTCGACGGTGAACCGGAGGGAGGCGATCTGACGGACCACGCGATCGAGGAGAATATCCGCTTCCGGTATCCCCTGTTGCGTGATCACCAGAGGGGCGCCCTCCGCAGGGCTGACGAGGTGGTGATCCTGCTGCACGGGTTGAACGAGCGGAGTTTTACCAAGTATATTCCCTGGGCATACCAGGTCTGGGCGCAGGCCCACATGCCGGTGCTGCTGTTCCCCATTTCGTTCCACATCAACCGTGTCCGGCGCGCCTGGGGGCAGACGCAGCATGAGTCGTACCGGCGCCGCGTGGAGATTCCCGGCAACGAGCACGCGCACCGGTTCAACGCGGTGATGAGCGACCGGCTCCATGCAAATCCGGAACGGTTCTTCTGGGGAGCCCTGCAGTCGTACTGGGATATCATCGACATTATCGGTGCGATCCGGCAGAACCGCCATCCGCATTTTGTGCCCGAGACCCGCGTGCACCTGCTGGGCTTTTCGGCCGGGGGATACATCGCGCTGTCGCTCCTGCTGGAGAATGCGCACCGGTGGTTCGACGACAGCCGGGCCGTGATGTTTGCGTCGTGCGCCGCGCTGCGTGACGTGAACCTGGCGTCGAACCTCATCATCGATCACGCTGCCGAAGTGGCGCTGGTGAAGACGTACGTCAAGTACCGCGAGAAGCATATGAGCCGCCGCCTTGCGCACTGGTTCAACGATCACAGTGAAGGTCAGTGGTTCAATGCCTTCTGCGGACTCATGCCCGACCGGACGCGGCTGGAGCTGCGGTTGCGGGAGGTTGCACCCCGGCTTCTGGGCATCGCCAACACCAACGACCAGGTGATGACCTCCGGGGCGATGCTTAATGCGCTGCAGGGAATCCGGCGCGACACGGGCGTCTGCATCCGTGAACTGGCTCTGGGCATCCACGAGAATCCCTTTTCCGCCGCCGACTACCATCAGCGCGAACGGCAGATGATCACGGAGTTCCTCGACGTGGAGCGGTTCGGCGGTGCATTCGAGCAGTTCGTTCAGATGTTGTGCAATCACTTCGTGGCAGATTAATGATTGGAGGATCACCAGTGCCGCCCCAACAATCTCGTGTCTCTACAGCACGTGGGAGATCATTGTTGTCCCGAAGGGACTCCTTCGGAGGGACGCGCACTGTGCTCCTGCGTTCATGATTGGAACATTTTGGAGGAACACCAGTGCAAATCGTGCAGATTCTTATCGGTGCGGCGCTCCTCGGGTTCGGGCGGAAAGGGCTGGGGCTGTTCCTCGGCGCGCTCGGCCTGATGCTGGGCGTCGTGCTCGTCACCATGTATGTCCACCCTGCGTCCTCCGGACTCCTGGTTGCCGCCATGGTTCTCGGGGGCGGGGTGGGCTTGGTGGTGGGGCTGTTCGTTCAAAAGGTGGCCGTGGGGCTCGCGGGCATCCTGGGGGGCGGGTATGCCGGCTATGCCTTTGCGTTGTCGATGGGCTGGATTCACGGTCAGTTTCCCTGGATCGCTGTGGCGGTCGGCGCGCTCCTGGGCCTGATCCTGGCGGTTATCATTCTGAAATGGGCCCTGATCATTCTCTCCTCCGTTGCAGGGTCATATCTCCTGGTGGATGCGTTCGGCCTGACATCCTCCACGGCGACCGCAGTCTTTGTGGTCCTTGCCATCGCCGGCATCGTGTTCCAGGCATCGTCGGACAAACCGAAGCGAACCGCACAATGACCGGAACGCCCGTGCAGCAGTTCAGTTGTTTTTCATTCACCAGCCCTTGCGTGATTGCATGAATTCCTGGACGTCCCGATTGATTCTGGCCAACGTGGTGATGTTCATCCTCACCTCCATCCGGCCCGCCCTTATGATGGTGCTGATGTTTGTGCCGGCGCTGACGCTCGAGCGTCCATGGACCGTGGTGACGTACATGTTTCTGCATGAAGGCACCATGCATATCCTGTTCAACATGCTCGGTCTTCTCTTCTTCGGCCCGCGCCTGGAAGCGGAGCTGGGCGCGCGGGATTTTCTTCTGCTCTATTTCATCAGCGGCATTACCGGTGCGTTGCTCTCGTGCATCACGCCGTACGTTGCCATCGTCGGGGCCTCCGGCGCCGTGTACGGCGTGCTGCTGGCGTACGCCAGGCTCTGGCCGCGCGACCGGCTGATGATCTGGGGCATCATTCCCATCGAAGCACGCTACCTGATCGTCATCATGGTAGCGCTCTCGGTCTTCGGCGGCATCACCGGCGCCGGCAACATCGCGCACTTTGCCCACCTGGGTGGTTTCCTGGGCGGGTATCTCTTCCTCCGGTTCCGCGAGTGGCGCGCGCCCGCGCGGCGCTTCCAGGAGCAATTCACACCGCCGCCGGTCACCCGCGCAAGCATCGAGCGCTGGCGTTCCATCGACCGCTCATCGCTCCACGAGGTGAACCGTGCGGAGTTCGACCGGATCACCGGCAAGATCGGCACACAGGGGATCCAGAGCCTCACGGAGGCGGAGCGGGCGTTTCTGGAGCGCTTCAGCGCCCGCTGATACGGTGCCGCGTTGTTCCGTGCGCCGTTCCGACTACATCTGTGAATACCCGGTGTTGTCTGTCATAGTTGGAACGTGCACTGCTAGCTGAACGACNNGCTCTGCTCTTCATTGCCGGCGTGCTGTACGCCGGCGTTGACACGCCGTCCATTGAGGGGAGATGGGAATCTCTTGCCGACCGGAGTACGGACATCGATCTGTATGAACGGGTGGCGGTGGACCTCCGTCTTAGTCCCACACACCTGACGCTCATCCGTCAGTTCGGCACCAATAGGAAATTCGTCGACTCCCTCTTCCTGCCTCTGAACGGGAATCCCGTCACGGTGACGGTGCGTGACCGGGTGTTTCCTACGAACGTCTTCATGGGGCTCCAGATGCCCGTCGGCGGCACGCGGGAATTGCGTGCGAAGCGCGAGAGCGCCGACCGGATCAGCGTGACGGAAGCGTTTTCGATTATCGGATCCCAGGGCGGGCACGCGGTGAACGCGGTGCACAGCTTCGCCCTTTCCGCCGACGGCTCACTGCTCACCTACGAGCTGAAGCGCTCCACACGCACCTCGGGTCCCACGACGACATTTGTGATGAAGCGGGAAGGCACCAAGGACGCGTTCGTGATCACCCTCGAAGACAACTGGGACATCCGCGGGAAGCTCGACGTGCAGGCCATGCTGATCAGCCTCCAGGGGATCGTGAACAAGAGCGGGCCCCGCATGTATATCCTCTATCCGGAAAACTGGCCTTTCACGTATGTCCGGTCCGTGTACGAGTTCTACCGTGACAAGCGGCAGTACACCTTCCGCACTTTGAACTCCCCCGAAGAGGCGCTCGCCGCATTGAAGACGTACGTTAAGGGATATGTGGTGTGGGACAAGCACGTCCGGACCTCGCTGACCGTGGCGTTCACCGTGGCCGGTCTGGAGCATGCGGTGGTCGTGAGTGAAGACCAGATCCCGCTTGCCGAACAGCTGGGGCTGAAACGGATCGAAGATTTCCGCGGAAAGTTCACCGGGCAGACCGATGTTCAGATCTACACCTGGGCATATGGGCAGTACTGGTCGCGCTGCAACAAGGAGTTTATCGTCTGGCTCGGCGGGGAAAGCGGCAACCTCATGAAGCCGGCCGTCGCCGACTGGGGGATCTACAAGAATGTCTTCTTCAACGATCTCTCCTGCCGCACCACCGACACTGCGGAATACGCGCTTGCCCATCGTCTGCTGGCCGAGATGAAACCGATGTCGATGGTCATGGGGTGGCACTCGTACGGCAAGGATCTGGAACGGGAATTTGTCAAGCTCACCTCGTCGTTCGGCCACCGGGTGGAAGGGCTCCACACGCTTCCCAATCTGAGCTTCAGCGCGCAGGTGCCGGCCTCGCCCGGGTTTGTCTACAAGAACAATCACAATATCGTTCCCGGGAAGGATTACACCCCGCAGAAAAAAGTGTACGTCACGTGCCTGCAGACCGACGGCATCGGGCTGGGGGCGTGGCTGAAACCCGGACGCGGGGAAATCCCCTATGCCTGGGAAGTGCTGATGAATTATACCTGGATGGCGCCTGCGATGGCGGAGTACTTCTACACCATGGCGACGCCGAACGATTACTTCATCGGCTGTCTCTCGGGTCCGGGCTACATGTATCCCAAAGCCGTCCCTCCCGCGTTGCTCAAGCCGCTGATCGCCATGGCGCGCGATCAGATGAAAACCCTGGATCTCAAGGTGTTTGAGACCATGGACTATTCCGAGGGTGCCACGGTGGAAGGAAACAGCAATCTGCCCAAGAGCGTGGTGGACATGTATTACGACGGGATGCCGGAAGCGATCGGGTTTCTCAACGGGTATGCGCCGTCGTATACGTACGCCATACGGGACGGCAGGCCGTTTATTTCCTTCGACTACTATCTTTCGCCGGTGCGGCCCGAGGCCGACGCCGTCGCGGATCTTCAGGAGCTGGCCAGGATCAACGACCATCGTCCCTATTTCCTGCTCGTGCACGTGCGGGAATCGAGCGACATCAAGCGGGTAAAGGGGATTCTGGAGAAGCTCGGTCCCGATTTTGAAGTCGTACCGATGGACGTATTCCTGACGATGGCAGGGAAGGCGCCGACATTTAAAGAGAATTTTCTTGTGAAATAATCACTCTCAACCTGCCCGGGCCTTAAGGCCGGGGCAGGTTAAGATTCAACAATTACTGAGCATTGGAAAAAAATGAGATCACTCCCAGGCTGTTTCCTGTTTAGCTTCCTTGCCATTTCGTTTTGCTCTGCCCAAACCGGCCCCGGCCTTAAGGCCGGGGGAGGGTTGGAGGGCGATTGGAAGATGCTCCCCGAAAAGAGCTCCGAGATCGGACTGTACACAACTGTTGGTCTGCATATCGAACAGACGAACGGACGGGTCGTTGTCGTGCAGCAGTGGGGCGGGGTGCGCGGCTTCCGCGACTCGCTGTCGTTGCCCCTTGACGGCTCCGTTGTGCGTATTCCCGTCACCGACCGCGTCTGGCCCACGAACGTGTTTATGGGTGTCGCCATGCAGCCCGGCACGCAGCGGGAAGTGCAGGCAACTTCCGGAGGGCCCGGCACGTTGCGCATCACGGAGAAGTATCCCCTTCGTGTTTCGCAGGGCGTGGTGCAGGTTCCGGTCGAGAACCAGTTCACACTGTCGGCAGACAATACAACACTCACCTGGCGGGTGGTACGCCCCTCGCGTTCCGCGGCCGCAGCTCCCACCTACACCTTTGTGCGCGCAAATATCCACGCGGCATACGTCATGCGCATGTCGGATAATTGGGCCATCGACGGGAAGCTCCCGGAGCAGGCGTTTTTGATCAGTCTGCAGGGTCTTGCCAATACCGGCGGTCCGCGGCTCTATTTCATCTACGGCGAAAAATGGGATTTCACGTTCACCCAGTCGGTGTTCGACTACTACAAGAGCAAGCA
>PMCM01000189.1:14278-33816 GCA_003154155.1 Ignavibacteriota bacterium
GTGGTGGTGAGCGAAGAGATGATTCCGATGGTGGAGCGTGCCGGACTGCGTCCCGTGGCCGACTTCCGCGGCAAGTTCACAGGCAAGAAGGATGCGGAGATCTACCGCTGGGCGATAGACCAGTACTGGGACCGTTGCAGCAGGGATTTCGTGGTTTGGCTGGGGGGAGAGAGCGGCAAGATCATGAAGCCGGGCGTTGCGGATTTCGGTATGCTCAAGGGGGCGTTCTTTACCGACCTCTCCACGAAACCGGACGACACCGAGGAGTACACGCTTGCCAGGAAGATCTTTGGCGACATGAAACCCCTTTCGCTCGTCATGGGATGGCACTCGTATGCGAAAGACAAGGAGCGGGACCACGTGAAGCTTGCCTCCAGCTTCGGGTTGAGGGTGGAGGGGCTGCACACGCTTCCGAACATGAGCTTCTGCAGCCAGACCGCATTGTCCCCCGGCTTCACGTTCACCAACAACCACCATCTCACCCCGGGCGCGAAACCGGTACCGGGAAAGAAAGTGTACATTGCCGCCATCGAGACCGATTGCCTGGGCATCGGCAGCTGGCTCAAACCGGGGCGCGGCGACATCCCCTATGCATGGGAAGTCACGATGAACTGGGTCTGGCTTGCCCCGACGATGCTCGAGTATTTTTACGGCATGGCGACGCCGAACGACTACTTCATCGGTTCTCTCGGCGGGCCGGGCTATATGTACCCCAAAGCCATCCCTCCTGCCATCCTGCCGCAGGTGGTGGAGAAGGCGCATGACCTCATGAAGCAGCTGGATCTGAACGTCTTCGAGATCATGGATTATTCGGAAGGGGCGACGGTGGAAGGGAACAGCGAAGTCACGCGCAGCGTGATGGATGCGTTCTATCAGGGGATGCCGGACGCCATCGGGTTCGTGAACGGCTACACCGCCTCCTACTCTTTCGCATCACGTAACGGGCGTCCGCTGGTGTCGTTCGACTACTATCTCTCGGAAACGCGCCCGGAAGCGGAGGCGGTTGCAGACCTGCAGGAGCTTGCGACGCTGAACAGCACCCGGCCCTATTTCCTGCTGATGCATGTCAGGCAGTGGACGGATATCAAACGCGTCAAGAACATTCTGGACAAGCTGGGACCGGAATTCGAAGTTGTACCTCTGGACATCTTCCTGGCAATGGCGGGGGCGCAACCAACATTCAAAGAGCATCTCATCGAGAGGTAAGCATGATGCCAGCGGTACACCGCTTTGTACCCGAACACCGCACACGGTTCCGCATTGCCGGCATGCTGTGCATCGTCTTCGTGTGTGTGATGCCGTTGCAGGCTCAGGGAATCTGGGAGACCTTTTCCAATGATTATCCTTCCAACTGTCTTGCCTGGACCCGTGACAACAGCAACCCGGTGATCGCTCCCTCGGGTTCGACATGGAAGAGCCGCTGGACGGCCGACCCGGATCTCTTCCGGATGGCCGACCGCCTGCTGCTGTATTACCGGGGCACAGGGCTTGTGCCGGGGAAAGGGAAAGTGTATCACGACCGGATCGGTGTTGCAGAAATACAGGGCATCGGCGCTATGCAACTCTCCTTCCGGGACCTGAACAACGGGTCGCCGGTGATTGACATCGGCGCCGAGGGGGCATTCGATGATCAGGATGTCCGTGAGCCAGCGGCCGTCTGGTTCAAAGAGAAGGTCTATCTCTATTATACCGGGCTGGGGAAAGGGCAGACTTCCATCGGTCTGGCCACGAGCCCGAACGGCGAGCACTTCCTCAAAGCCGGGAAGGTGCTGGACGGACGTGCGCCCGGAGTCATCGTTCTGCACGATACGCTCTATATGTTTTATCAGAAGTTGGACAGCAACGGGTACAGCATCCAGCTTGCGATCTCCCTGGATGGCCAGAAATTCTTCCCTCTGGGGACCAAACCGGTTCTTGCCGGTGTTCCGATGCACTGGGATGCAAAATCCCTTACCACGCCCCGGGTCTGGAGCTCGGGNNGAGTGGTTCTACATGATGTACGGCGGGAGTGCCGATGCCCTGGACGAGCCGGAGTATTTCGGCCTGGCGCGCTCCCGCGATCTCCTCCGGTGGGAACGGCATCCGGGCAACCCCATCTTTGCCGCCGGGGCGCACGCGACCGCCGACGGCGGTACCATCCGCTTCCCCGCGTTCTATGATGCCGGCAGCTGGTTTGTGTTGCTGTACGAGGGAAGCCGCGGAAAGCATACCTGGGACCTGAGCTCGGGCATCTGCATCGCCTGGATCCCGAAACGGTAAGTGCACTGATGTCTCAACGACTCCACACGAGGAAGCTGCAATGAAACGTTTCAGACTCTGTGTTCTCCTGGCTCTTGTACTGGCGGCGATCGCGTCAGGACAGGTGCAAAAGATACGTGACAATCCCGATTTCACGGCACAGCGTGAGCTGCTGGAAAAATGGATTTCGGCACAGATGGAATTCCGGCAACAACCCGGCCTTGCGATTGCGGTGGTCTATGACCAGGAACTCGTCTGGTCGAAGGGCTTCGGCTATGCGGATATCGCGAAGAAGACCCCGATGACGCCGCAGACCATATTCCGGATCGCGTCAAACACCAAGACGTTCACCAGTACGGCCATCGTGCAGCTGCGCGACCGGGGCAAGCTTGCGCTTGACGATCCGGTGGTGAAGTACCTCCCCTGGTTCACATACAAGAACAAATTCCCGGAAGGCCCGGCGGTGACCATCCGGCAGCTCCTGACCCACACCTCCGGCCTGCCGGGGGAGGCGGATATGCCGTACTGGACCGATCACAAGTTTCCGACGCACGACGAGCTGGTGACGCTCCTCCATTCCCAGGAGAACGTGTTCGAGCCGGAAACAAAGTTCCGGTATTCCAACCTCGGCATGGCGATTCTCGGGGAGGTTGTCGCCGCGGCGTCCGGGCAAACGTACGAAGCGTACATCACACAGAACATCTTAAAACCTCTCGGACTGGGCAGCACGAGCGTCAATCCGGTACCGGAGAGGCTGCCGCGGTACATGACGGGATACAGCCGCCGCATGCCGGACGGCACGCGCACGATTTATCCCCTCATGGATGCGAAAGCCATTACGCCCGCTGCCAACATTTCCTCGACCGTGGAGGACATGGGCCGGTGGGCGTCATTCCATATGCTTGAAGGGAAGAACACGCCCGGACAGATTCTGAAAGGGAGTTCGCTCCGTGAGATGCACCGGGTGCAATGGCTGCAGCCCTCGTGGCGCAGCGGCTGGGGACTCGGTTTTTCCATCACCAAGTCGGACGAACGGGTCACGTACGGTCACGGCGGCTTTGTCGGAGGAAACAAGTCGCAGCTGCTGATCAGTCCGAAGGAAAAGGTGGCGGTGATTATCGCCATCAATGCCGACGACGGCATTCCCTCGTTCTATGCAGGGAGGGCGATGAGCATGCTCGCCCCCGTGATCGCCCGCATCATGGCTCCGCCGAAGCCGGAGGTGAAGCCCGATCCCGCGTGGCAGAAATACGTGGGCGTCTACACGGATCCCTTCGGATGGGAGAGCGACGTGATGGTCATGAACAACAAGCTGGTCCTGTACAACTACGGTTATCCCCCGGAAGACAACCCGTCCGAGTCATTGGACGAACTGGTCCCGGAGGGGAAGGATACGTTCCGGCTTTCCGCTGAGAGCGGGAGCGGAGGGCTTGTGGTGTTTGAGATGGGTGCAGACGGCAAGGTGACGCGGGTGAAGGTGGAAGAGAATTTCATCTATCCTCAAAAGTAGTGGAACGGAGAAACCGATGGACCAACGGAAGACATTTCTGGCGATCGGTGCGCATGCAGGAGACATGGAGGTTGCGTGCGGTGCCGTTCTGCACAAGCATGCGCTGCAAGGCGACCGGGTGGTGTTGTTGCACCTGACGCTGGGTGAGGGGGGGAATCCGCGGATGACGCCGGCGGAATACGGGCCCCAGAAGCGGCGCGAGGCGGAGGCGGTGGCACGGGCGATCGGCGGAGATGCCCTGTTCGGTCCCTACCGTGACGGGGAGCTGCCGGTGACGGACGAGGCGCGGATGTATGTCGCGGATGCCATCCGTCTGGTGAAGCCGAGCCACATTATCACGCACTGGCGCACGAGCATACACAAGGATCATGTCGCCGCGCATCAGCTGACCATGGATGCGGTGCTGCTGGCCTCTCTGGAAGGGGTCGTGACGGGGCACGAGCGGCATCGTGACGTGAAAGCGATTTACTACACCGAGAACTGGGAAGATCCGGAGGGATTCACACCCCACATTCACGTGGATGTCACCGGCACCCTGGAAGCGTGGCGTTCGTGGATCACCGGCTACGAGTTCATCAAGGGGGGGATTTCCTCGTTTGCCTACCTGGACTACTACACCGCCCTGGCGCGTGTACGGGGTGCGCTCTCGGGCACGACCTACGCGGTGGCATTTGACGTCGATCCGTTCGAGAAGAAGCGGCTGGTGGCAGGACTTCCCTAGGAGTGCGGAAAGGACCAACTTCCTCTCCCTGCCGCCGTGCGGCGGCAGGGAGGGGGTGCGTCTTATTGCGGCATGCCTTCCTTATGGCGCTCGTCTTGTGTCAGCTCGAACACCTTCCGGAATACCGTTTCTTCCACAGCCGACAGCTTCATCTTCCGGCGTCCCATCACGCGGCGGGCGACATCGAGACTGCGGTCCATGTCGTACGTCGTGAGAGACTCCGCGCCTCCCCAGGCAAACGAGGGGACGTATTTGGGAGGGAACCCGGCGCCGAACACGTTGCTCGACACCCCGACCACCGTGCCGGTGTTGAACATCGTGTTGATGCCGCTCTTGGAGTGGTCACCCATCGTCAGTCCGACAAACTGCGACCCGCTGTCTACCTGCTCGCCGTTGATGTACACACGGACGCTGCCGTAGTTGTTTTTCAGGTCGCTGTTGTTCGTATCTGCGCCCAGGTTGACCCACTTGCAGAGATAGGCGTGGCCGAGGAATCCGTCGTGCTGCTTGTTCGAATAGCCGTGGATGATCGAGGCTTCCACTTCGCCGCCGACCTTGCACACGGGCCCGATGCTGGTGTCCTCGTATATCTTCGCGCCGATCTTGATCATCGACCCTTCCCCGATGAACGCCGGTCCTTCGATGGTGGCGTTCGGGAAGATTTTGGCGTTCTTGCCGATGAAGATGGGTCCTCCTTCCGCATCCAGGACGACGCCGGGCTTCACCTTGGCCCCTGCCTCGACGCAGATGTCGTCGCGGTTGAGGAGGTGCACCCCTTCGTAGACCTTGCCGCTGATCCGTTCCGGCATCCCTGCGGTGAGCATGGCAAAGTCCGCCCTTATCTGGGGGCCGTTGTTGGCGACCAGGTCCCAGGGGTAGCGGACCATCGTTGCTTTCACCTCTTTCCGCACCAGTCCTTCAAAGTCCGGGAAGTCGTAGACGCCGGAGAGTTTCTTCCTCAGCCGTTCCAGGTTGGGACCGCTGACCCGCGCTGCGACGATCGATTCGCCGTCGACAAACAGCGCATCGTCGCCTTTCAGCGGGATCTGTTCGACAAACTGTGCATCGACAATGGCGCGGCCGTTGATGAACAGGCAGCTGTCCGCCGTCAATGTGTTTACGGGCGTTCCCGGGTTCTGTTCCCGGACGAGGTCGGCGAGATATTCGCGGCAGTGCAGCTGCACCCGCGTGCCGGGGTAGTAGCGTTCCATCTTTTCCCGGAGCGTGAGGATGCCGCACCGCAGGTCCCACGCCGGCCGCATATAGACGAGGGGAAGCAGGCGCTCGAAGTACGCGCCTTCAAAGATGCATAGCGATTCCGTCATGGCTGTTGCTCCCGGGGTTAGTGCCGTTCCAACTAATTCTTTGAACACTCAGGGCTTTTTGTCATAGTTGGAACGTGCACTGTGCCCCGTGTTGTGTTGAATTATTTAGTTGGATGGGCACTAGAAGGTCTTGGATTCCCAGGAGTCATTATAGAGCCCGGTGAGTTTGGCGGAGGCATCTTTGTCGACGATCGCGTAGGCTTTCTGGTGGAGCTGGATGATCGAGGCGGGGCACATCGCCGTGATGGGGCCTTCCACCGCTGCCTTGATGGCGTCAGCCTTGCTGGCCTTGTTGGCGAGCAGGATCAGCTCTTTCGCGTCCATGATGGTGCCGACGCCCATCGTGATGGCATATTTCGGGACTTCTTCGGCGGTCTTGAAGAACCGTGCATTGTCCAGCCGGGTGGTTCCGGTCAGGGTCTTGATGCGTGTGCGCGAACCCAGCGACGAACCCGGTTCGTTGAAGGCAATGTGTCCGTTGGCGCCGATGCCCAGGATCTGGAGGTCGACCCCGCCGCACTCCTTCATCCGCGTCTCGTACCAATCGCAGAACGCATCCACGTCTTTTGCCATCCCCATCGGAACGTGCACGAAGCGCGCATCGATGTTGATGTGCTTGAAGAGATTCTCCCACATGAAAAAGTGGTAGCTCTGGTCGTGTTCAGGGGGCAAACCGATGTACTCGTCGAGATTGAACGTGGTCACCTTGGAAAAATCCAGACCCTCTTCCTTGTGCATCCGGATGAGTTCTTTGTACAGTCCGAGAGGAGTGCTGCCGGTGGCAAGTCCGAGAACCAGATTGGGTTTTTTGCGCAGACGATCGGCGACGATTTTGGCGGCTTCTTTGCTCATCGCATCGTAGCTCTCTTTGACGATGACTAGCATACGTAAGGCCTTTCGGTAAGCTTTGGGGTGGAGTGGATTATGACACGTCTCCCCGGCGGGTGTCGAGCAAAAAGTAGGGAGAAGAATGTGCAAACGCAAGGTTGCCGTTGCACCTCTTGGCTGATTGTGCTACTTTGAGCGAATCATGAACGCTCCCGCGCCGTTACGCCAGCTCTCCCTCGTGCAAACTGCCTCCCTCGTGATCGGCACCGTTATCGGGTCGGGCGTTTTCCTCAGTCTCCCGATCGTCGCCCGCATCGGAGGGACGCCGCTGATGACCGTGCTGATCTGGTTCCTGGGGGGAGTGGTGTGGATCCCGCAGATCCTCATCCTTGCCGAGATGGGCACCGCCTACCCGATCCAGGGCGGGGCGTACTACTACCTGAACAAAGCCGGATCGCCATTTCTGGCGTTCCTCTACACGTGGACCGCGTTCCTTACGAGCGACACCCCGACCCTGACGATTGTCGGCCTGGGCGCGATATCGGCGTTGACGTTCTTTACTCCGCTCTTCGGCGACGTCCTCTGGGCCCGCGTTCTCGCCTCGGTGCTCATTTTGGGGCTGTCGTTGCTCCATGTCCGCAGCGTCCGGACCGGCGGCAACGTGCAGATCGTTCTGACCATTGCAAAGCTGACGCCCCTGATGTCGATTGTGATAATCGGTTTCTTTTATTTCGGCTCCGGACACCTCGTCGGCGGCACGCCGTCGGTGGGCGCGGGGGCGACATTTGCGGTGATCACCGCGGGCATCTCCTCCACGCTCTGGTCGTATGCGGGCTTCACGAACATCCTCTATATGGCCGGCGAAGTGAAGCGGCCGGAGCGGACGCTTCCGATCGCCCTGATCGGATCGCTGGTCTTCGTCATGGTTGCCTACACGCTGATTTCCCTCTGCACATCGGCCATTGTTCCTTTTTCCCAGCTGATCGGCGCAGAGGGGGGATTCATCAATCCCTTCGCCTACCTGGGGGTTGCCTCGAAAGTCGCGGGGACAATTTTCGCGATCGCCGCGTTCATTTCCATGATCGGAGCGCTGAATGCGAGCATCATGGCCCAGCCGAGGCTGGAATACGCCATTGCGCGCGACGGACTGTTCTTCCGGGTCTTCGGGCACCTCCATCCCAAATACCTCACCCCGGACTATTCCATTATGATCCAGTCCGCCCTCGGCATCGTGCTGTTCCTGCTCGGCGACATCGACAACATGATGGGGTACTTTACGCTCTCCTACGCCTTACAGAACACGCTGGTCTACGGGGCGATCTTCTTTCTGCGCCGGCGGCCGGATTACCAGCCGACCTATCGCGCGCCATGGTGGGGCGTCATGGCCGGCCTTTCCATTCTCATACAAATGTACGTCTCCGTCGGCACGTTCATGGCGTATCCCACCGCCGGGATCCTGGCCTCGCTGGCCCTGATCCTCTCCGGACTGCCCATTTATATGTACTACGCATACCGACGCCGCACACAAGGGGAACTTCCATGAGATGCTTTCTGAACGGCACCGTGCGGACGATGCACGATGCCCGGCCGCTGGCCGAAGCCGTTGTGACCAANNTTCATCGACGATCACGTGCATTTTGTCCTGGGCGGATCGCAGGTCGGCGGCCTGAACCTCCGGCCGTGCACCTCCACGCAGGCGTTCGTCGAAACGCTTGCCGCATATGTCCGCGCGCACCGCGGCACGTGGATCACCGGCGGCGACTGGGATCAGGAGGGGTGGGAAGTCAAACGCCTGCCGGCACGTGCATGGATCGATCCGGTCTCGCCGGACACGCCGGTTTTCATCAACCGGCTCGACTGGCACATGGCGCTGGCAAACAGCACGGCGCTGGCGTTGGCCGGGATCACCCGTGACACCGCCGATCCCCCCGGCGGGACCATCGAACGGGACGCGGCGACCGGCGAACCCACGGGCATTCTCAAGGATGCGGCGATGGATCTGGTGACGCGCGTGCTTCCGCGGCCCACACCGGGCGAACTGGAACACTCCGTCATGCAGGCACTGGACGTGGCGCGGAAGAACGGGGTGACCTCCGTGCACGATATTTCCGAAGAAGACCATGTTCCCATCTATCACAAGCTGGAAGGTGCCGGCAAACTCACGTGCCGCATCTACGCCCGGCTGCCGATCGCCGGCCTGTCGAAACTCATTCGCGAGAGGGTGCGCCGCGCACACGGCACCGAGTTCGTGAAGGTGGGATCGCTGAAAGCGTTCGCCGACGGCTCGCTGGGATCGAACACCGCGTGGTTCTTTGAACCATATGTGAATGCCCCGACCACAGGGCTGGCGATGGAGGTCTTGACCAGCGGCCGCCTCCGGGAATGGGCGCTGGAAGCGGACCGCCATGGACTCCAGCTGTCGATTCATGCGATCGGCGACCGGGCCAACGACGCCATCCTGACGATCTTCGAGGAGGTTTCACGGGAAAACCCGGCGTGGGACCGGCGCTTCAGGATCGAACATNNCGCAGCACCTATGCCTTCAAGTCGTTCATTGATGCGGGTGTGTGTGTCTGCTTCGGAAGCGATTGGACAGTCGCCCCCCTCAATCCGCTTCTGGGGATTTATGCAGCCGTCACACGGGCGACGCTCGACGGAAAGAAACCGGGCGGCTGGGTACCGGAAGAAAGGCTGACGGTGGAGCAGGCCGTGCGGTGTTACACCGTGAACAACGCCTTCGCCGCCTTTGAAGAGCATCTGAAAGGGACGATCGAACCGGGAAAACTGGCCGACATGGTTGTCTTGTCGGAGAATATTTTGGCCATTCCCCCGGCAGATATCCGGAACGTCTGCGTGGTCCGGACCATCGTCAACGGAGAAGTGATTTACGGCTGACGCTCGGGCCCGGCGGTTATCTTTGGCGGTCCGGACACGGGGGGCAGAGACGCCGTGTCTTTCGCCGCGGGCGCTGGGCGCCTCATGGCGAGCCCCATACCGATGGTTACGATCGGATAGATCAGGTAGCGGATGCCCGTCGTCTGAATATAGTCCTGCAGAGGCATCTTCATCGGTCCCCACAGCACCATCGCCAGGTCCAGACCTGCAGCCAGCACGAACGCCAGAAGACCGAACTGAATCCCCGCGCCAATGAACCGCTGTTTTACGCCCCGGAAATAGGGGACCGCCAGCACTACCACGCAGAACGTCACTATCAGCGGCATCACCGTGTCGAACAGGGGGTTGTGGGCTTCTTTGAGCGGGTAGAGTGCGACACCGGCAAAGAAGGGAATCAACCAGAGCAGGAAACTGAAGAGAAAGAGGCGTTTTGTAGTGGACATAGCGTTCCTCCGGGTAGTGGGATGAACCAACATCTGGCTCACAGTGTGACGCCGAAAAGATGAAAAACGGTATTGGCGATCCAGCGGACGGCGATGCCCACCGGGAGCAGGTTGAGATTCGTCTGGCTCTGGAGAATCAGTAGACCGAACAGGGCAAATGTGCCGTAACGATAGAATGCTGCGGCGGTTGCATCGCTCAGGCGCAATGATTGAAGGAACACATGGGAGCCGTCGAGAGGCGGAAGCGGCAACAAATTAAAGACAAACAGTCCGTAGTTCACATAGATGCCAAGAAGCATCACATCCAGAAAGACATTATAGGTGGGATCGCCGTCGAACGGGCGGATCAGAAGAATGATTTTCAGGAGGGCGGAGAGCGTCACGCCGAGCACGAAGTTGGCGGACGGGCCTGCGATGGCGATGAGGATTTCGTCTCTTCGGGGGTTCCGGAGGAATTCGCGGTGAATCCGGACCGGCTTGGCCCAGCCGAACCCGGCGAGAACGATAAAGAGGAATCCGATCCAGTCGATATGGCGGAGGGGGTTGAGGGAGAGGCGCCCTTCATCCCGAGCTGTCGGGTCTCCGCAGCGCCAGGCCACAAACCCGTGCATAAACTCGTGGCAGGTAAGTCCGGCGATGATGCCGGGCAGCATTTTGGCAATGGTGACAAAATCGGGTGTTTGCATGGAATGAATATAGGAACTTCCGGCCAGACTATCGAGGATCGGGTTTCGTTGCTTTTGAAACGGTGAGTTTGTACACTAAGAATCCAGGAACATTGAGATTTATGGGGTTTTGTGCGTTCTGAAGAGATACGCNNCAGCTGGGGGCGCGTGTCATTGTGCACGGCCGGTCGCCGGAGCGGCTCCGGCAGACCGCCGAAGAGCTCCGTTCCGCCTCCGGCAAGGAAGTTGAGACACTTCAGTGCGATCTTTCCTCGCTTGCCCAGGTCCGGGCGATGGCCGGAGAGATACGAGGCCGGTTCCCCCGGCTGGATGTTCTTGTTCACAATGCCGGCGTGTTCATGAAGAGCCGGACGTTGACCGTGGACGGGCTGGAAGCAACCTTTGCGGTCAATCACCTTGCGCCATTTCTCCTTACGCATCTCGTGCAGGATCTTCTCCTGAAGAGTTCGCCCGCCCGCGTGGTCATTGTGAGTTCGACCACCCACGTGCATTGTACCTGCGATTTTGACAATCTCCAGGGGGAAAAGAGCTATGATGGGCGTTACGCCTACAGCCTCTCGAAGCTGGGCAACGTCCTCTTTACGGTGGAGCTGGCAGATCGTCTGAAGGGCTCCGGCGTCACCGCGAATTGTTTGCATCCGGGGGTTGTCGGGACAAAGTTGTTGCGAGAAGGGTATGGGAGCATGAATGCCGCGTCGACGGAGCGGGGCGCGGAAACATCCGTCTTTCTGGCGTCCTCGCCGGACGTCGCCGGGGTCAGCGGGAAATATTTCGTGAACAAACGCGAAGCGGAGCCCTCAACCCTGGCATCCGATGCTGCAGTGCGTGCGCGTCTCTGGCGTGTCAGCCGGGAGTTGTGCGGGATCTCTGCGGCATGATCCGCTGGAGCTGGTACACATTTCCCGAGCTCAGGCCGCACGATCTGTATGCGATCATGCGGCTGCGTCAGGAAGTCTTTGTTGTCGAACAGCAATGTGCGTTTCTGGACGCTGACGGAAAAGACGAAGCGTCGCTCCACCTTATGGGGCGCTCCGGTGACGGACAGCTGGCCGCCTATTTGCGGCTCGTCCCGCCTGGTCTCAGCTTTTCCGAGCCGTCGATCGGGCGCGTGATCACATCCCTTGCGGTGCGGGGTTCCGGCACGGGGAAGCTGCTGATGGCCGAGGGGATCCGGAAGGCGTTGATCGTCTATCCGGGCCAGGGCAACAGGATTTCCGCGCAGGCTCATCTGGAGCGGTTCTACAACGGGTTCGGGTATAACCGGGTACGCGGGCCGTACGATGAGGACGGCATTCCGCATCTGGAAATGCTGCGCAGCGCAGGGAGCTGAAGCAGCGGCGCAACGGACGAACAACGAAGACTGATGGGTCCGGACAGAATTCAGCACGCGGTCACCATTATCACCGGCGCATCGGGTGGCATCGGCAGGGACACCGCACATGTCTTTGCGCGGGCGGGGGCCAGGCTGGTCCTGGCAGCCCGTACGGCCGGACCGCTGGAGGAGCTTGCTGCGGAGTTGCGTGCCGGTGGTGCGGAAGTACTGACCGTGCCGACCGACGTCAGCAGTGAAGAGGCGGTGCGGGCGCTGACCGCGAAGGCGGTGGAGAGGTTCGGGCGCATCGACATTGCCATCGCCAATGCCGGCGTCTATGTCCGGAGTGCGGTGAAGGCCCTCCCGCTCGAGGGGATCGAACGGTGCATGAACATCAACTTCTACGGCAGCGTGCATCTCGTGCGTGCGGTATTGCCGTTGATGCTTCAGCAAAAGGCCGGGCACATCGTTGCGGTCACGTCCGTCGACGGGCGCATCGGGCTTCCTCCCGATGCGGCGTATGTTGCGTCGAAGTGGGCGGCCACCGGCTTCATGAATGTTCTCAGGCAGGAGTTGCGCGGGACGGGCGTGTACGCATCCACGATTCTTCCGGGAAGGGTGGACACGCCCATGATTGCGACGCTGGATGTGCCCCTGGCGTCGGCCAAGATTTCGAGCGCACGGGTGGCCCGCGCGATATTGCGTGCGGTGCGCACGCGCCGCCGCGAACTCGTCATTCCGTTCACCGGCCCCAAAACGCTGATTGTGGCAAGCGCTGTGGCCCCGGCGATAGGTGACTGGCTCGTCCGCATGTTACAATTGGAAGGTAAGGAGCGATAATACTGTGCAGGTACCCACGACAACACAACGGCGCCCGGCGCTTCATGACACGGCAATTCATGCGATCCTGGGGATGCAGACTGCGGTGCCGCTGCGGCCCGATGACATGGCAAAGAGCCTTCTTGTCACATTTTATCCGGTGAAACAGGTCTCCACCCGTGTCGCGAGGTTTTCCGACCGGTTGCGCGCAGCACTGGAACGGAACGGTGCGCAGATCCTGCGCTATACACAGGCGCAATCCGATCCGGCGACCGGCAAGCTGAAGGAAGGCATCGTGGTGATCTCGCAGGGCACTCTGGACACCGGCGATCTTCCGGTGGACCATGTCCCGAACCTCCGCAGGGCGACCATCGTCGGGATCGTTGACGGGCCGTGCCCGGTGGAGGGGGAAACGCGTTCGCAGGAGAAGCTGAACAGCATCGTGAAGCGGCTGGCCTGGAACATCGAACAGGTGGCGATCTATGTGGATGAGGATATCTGGACGGTCTGCACCATGAACGGCGCGGTGATCCGGTGTTCCTGGAAGACCATCCTTGAAGACACCATGAATGTGCTGATTCCCAAGCTTGCCGCCCCCGTGGTACCGCCGCACTCGTCGGATTTCGACGTCCGGGAGGGTGAGTTGAACCTGCAGGATCCACGTTACGCTCCGTACGTCAAGGATTTCCAGGAAAGCGGAAAACTCTGGCACGATACCGGACTGATGCTTTTTCACACGTCCCTTGATTCGCTGGAATTCCGCAACAGGTACTACAAGCGGCTGGCCGCAACCTATCTGGACAACCGGTCGGGGATGAGTTACGGCTTTCTCGCGCGACAGATTGCCGCCCCCCCGGTGGCGACGATGTCGAACAACGAGGCGATACAGAAATTCGGCGCCGAGCAGCTCAAGAAGAATCCCGAATCCCTTCAGGGGCAGGAGGTGGCCTGGATCGTCATTCATGTCGCAGAGACGCCGATCTACGTCCGCATCCCGGATGCCTGGGTGCTGACCACGCGGTCGGGGTGCGACAAGTCGAACATTGATCCCCACCGCGATCTTGTGCTGCTCGGTCTCGTGCGCGGGAAGGTGGTGTTCGCCACGCCCCGCGGAGTCAGTCCGGGAGTCGATTGCAAGCCCTCGTACGACACGCTCACCATACTTTCGCACGCGGTGGGCAATGCGCTGATCGCCTCGCTCCAGCAGCGGCTGCAGCCCGGCGCGCCTTTTGCGACCACGTTTGCCCAGGCGGGCCTTGCCCTCGCGCACTGGCACGGTTACCTGCATCATGCGACGCTTCCACCCGGGTATGTGGTGTACGGCGAAAACAATCCCCCCGTCTCCTGCTCGACTCTGCAGGCGGCCATCCTCGCCCTCCGGGGCAAGGTGGATGCCTTTGTCGGCACGGTGGTGGCCGGCGCGCCCTATGCGGGCGATGCCCATGTCGAACCGCATCACGGGGTGAACCTGACCGGTCCGACCCTTGTGCAGCTCGGTCAATGGGCATTGGAACATATTGCGTTGCTGACGGAAATTCAGGCCAACGGGTCGATGCCGGATAAGAATGCCGTCCTCCCGGCCACATAACTGTTCATTTAGTCGGAGGTTCAGAGTATGCAACGGTTCGTCTTTGCGGTTCTCATCGTTCTTTCCGTAGCAGGAAGCATGGCCATGGCGAAATCCATTTTTCCGTATGCGTACACCAGGGAAGTTCTTCCCAACGGGCTCACCGTGTATGTGATACCGATGGAGAGTCCCGGCCTGGTCGCCTATTATTCGGTCGTGCGCACCGGCAGCCGGGATGAATTTGAACAGGGCAAATCCGGCTATGCGCATTTCTTCGAACACATGATGTTCCGCGGCACGAAGAAGTATCCGGGTCCCGTGTACGACAGCCTGATCACGGGGATCGGCGCCGATGCGAACGCGTACACCACGGATGACTACACGGCCTTCCACCTGAATTTTGCCACAGACGATCTCGAGAAAGTGATCGAGCTGGAAAGCGACCGGTTCCAGAACCTCTCCTATGCCGAGCGCGAGTTCCAGACGGAAGCCGGTGCCGTCTACGGCGAATACCGGAAAAGCATCACGAGTCCGTTCGCCCTGCTCAACGAGCGCATGCAGGATGTCGCGTACGATGTGCACACGTACAAACACACGACGATCGGGTTTGAAGCCGACATCAAGAAGATGCCGGAGGCATACGACTACAGCAAGTCCTTTTACCAGCGCTACTACCGTCCGGAGAATGTCGTGTTGCTGATTACAGGCGACGTGAACCCTGCAGCGACCATCGCCCTGGTCAAGCGGTACTACGGTGGATGGGCGAAAGGGTACGTCCCGCCGACGATTGCGGCCGAGCCGCCGCAGAAAGCGGAGCGTTCCGCCAGCGTCACGTATCCGGGCAAGACCCTGCCCGTGCTGGACATTGCCTACAAAGGGGATGCCTTCGATCCGGCGAACCGGTTGTATGTGGCGGCGGCGCTCCTGGGCGACCTGGCCTTCGGGGAGACAAGCGCACTGTACAAGAAGCTGTACATCACAGAGCAGAAGATCGAAATGTTGGACGCGAGCATCCCGGTCAACAGGGACATGCCTTTGTTTGAGGTCCTGGCGCGCGTCAAGAAGGAAACCGACATCGACTCCATCCGGGACGACATTTACGCTACGATCCGGACGTTCCAGACCGTGCCGGTGGATGCGCAGCGGTTGAGCGATCTGAAACGGCGGCAGCGGTATCAATTCCTGATGGGGTTGGACACGCCCGACCGGGTGGCGGGGGGTCTTGCGCGCTTTGCCGCGATCTCGGGCGGGATCGAAGTTGTGGAAGACTACTTTGCGGCGATGGAGACGGTGACGCCGGACGATATCCGTGCGGCTGCACAGCACTACTTTGTTCCCGAACGGCGCACAGTCGTCGTGTTGAAAGGAGCCCGCCCATGAAAACGCTCGCCGCCGTCTGTCTCGTTCTCGCACTCATGCCCGCCGTCATGACCGGAGGTGAAGCTTTGGATACCCGCACATTCGTGCTGTTGCCCGTGAAAAACGATCCGACCGTCTCGTTCCGCATCTGGTTCAAGGTGGGATCGCAGAACGATCCCAAGGGGAAGGAAGGCCTCGCCCAGATCACCGGGATGATGCTGGCCGACGGATCCACGAAGCACAATTCCTACGCCGCCATCAAAGAACACCTGTATCCCCTGGCTGCGGGGTACATGGCGTCTGTAGGAACGGAGATGACGGTGATCAACGGCCGGGTGCACAACGACAATCTTGCCGCGTACTATCCGCTCTTCATGGATGCGATCCTCGCGCCGGCGTTTTTGCAGGAGGACCTGGACCGGATCAAGAGTCAGGCGTTGAATATGCTGGAGACCACACTCCGGTACGCCAGCGATGAAGAGCTGGGGAAGGCGGTGCTCTACAACGACGTCTTTGCGGGCACGCCCTACGGGCACATCGTTGCGGGCACGGTACAGGGTGTCCGGAGCATCACGCTTGACGATGTGAAGAGCTTCTATGCAACGCATTATACCCGCGAGAACGTGGTTCCGGGGATCGGGGGAGGGTATGGTCCGGAACTACCCGCCCGCATCGCCGCCGATCTTGGCGGGCTGCCGTCCGGAGCGCCTGCCGCAGTGCCGGCCCCGGAGCCGCGGCCGATTGAAGGTCTTCACGTTACCATCGTCGACAAGGACGCGCCGGCGACGGCCATCAGCATGGGCTTTCCGATGCACCTGCTGCGCGGCACGCGCGAGTGGTATGCCCTGGCGATCGCCAACTCGTGGCTGGGCGAGCACCGGAATCAGAGTTCGCATCTGTACCAGGTGATCCGCGAGCGGCGCGGCCTGAACTACGGCGACTATTCCTATATCGAGAACTTCCCGCATGGCGGGTCGCTGCAGATGCCTCCGCAGAACGCTTCCCGCAGGGCGCAGCTGTTTGAAATGTGGATCCGCCCGGTGCCGCTCGAAACAGGGCAGTTTGCACTGCGCGCAGCGCTCCGCGAGTTCAAGCACCTGGTGGACAACGGGATGACGGAGGGGGATTTCCATCTGACACGGCGGTTTCTCCGGAATTACGTGCTGCACTACGCACCCACGACCATGGGCCGGCTGGGCTATGCCCTGGATGACCGGTTCTACGGCATCGCCGGGAGTCATCTGGAGCTCTTCAGGAAAATGATGGGAGAAATCACGCTGGAGGAGGTGAACGCAGCGATCCGCAAGCACTGGCAGTACGGCAACATGCAGATTGCGGTGATCACGAAGAACGCCGAAGCGTTTCAGCAGGCACTGGTGAGCGGCACCCCGAGCCCCATCACCTACAAGAACGCCAAACCGGAATCGGTGTTGCGTGAAGACAAAGAGATCGAAGTGTTTCCGGTGCCGGTGAAGAAGGAGAACGTCAGAGTGGTGAAGGTGACCGGCGTGCTGGAGCAGTAAGGAAGGACTTCAGTTCCTCGAATCCCCGGAACATTGCCGTGGTGCAACCCAGCACCCATCCGGGGATTTCGGCGAAGGGGATGGTGGTGACCATGTAGACCGGTTTGTGGAAGTACCGGGCCATGGTCAGTTCCCCCTTGGTGCCGGCACCGCGCATGGCAGAGGCATCCCAGTAGCAGATGACCGCATCCGTGCGTTCCGCAATCTCCCCGCAGTCGATGTCCACGAGTTCGGCGGCAATCCGGCGGTAGTGGTCCGGATCGCCCGTCTTCAGCCGGCGGAAGTCCACCCCCGCGTGGCGTGTGGTGAACAGGCGGTCGCTCTCGATGTTGGGGTTGAACGCCGTCGCGCCGCACTCACGCTCCAGCCATTCCTGTACGCTGCGCCGCCAGTCGCGTCCTTCATCGCCCGCGTATTCCATGCCGCCCGAGAGGTAGAATCTCACGTCGGAATCCGGTCGAGTCCCCAGACGTTAAGGGAGGGGAGGAGGAGCGTGTAGAGTCCCCACATGACCACGCCGATGCTGACGGGGATGGAGAGGTTGTCGTCGATCAGGTCGCCGGAGAGCGCTTCCACGAAGGTGCCGACAATGGCGGCGACGGTGCCGATGAGGTACTCGGCGGCCAGGTATTCGATTTTGGGTGCAAGCGCCACCACGAGCATTGCCGTCACGAAGAAGGCGGTGGTGCCTTCGACGGATTTTTCCCGGAAGGGATGCCGGCCGTACCGTCTGCCGATGAGGGCGGCGGCGGTGTCGGAGATGATCAGGATCGAGAAGGCGGTGATGACGATGACTTTGGGGAAGAACCAGACGCAGATGACGGCCGACAGGAGGACGAAGGTGGCGCCGTTGAGGCGCGGCTTTGATGCGCGCACCTCGTGACTCCGCAGGAGGAACCCGAAGAACCTGGTATAGAGCGCGCCCGCGCGGGGGAAGGCCAGGCGGGCCAGGTCCGAGAGGCTGAACGCGAGGGCGAGGGGGATCAGGATGGCCAGCGCCGTATTCCGGGAGATGAAGTAATACACCACCGGGATGGAGAGCGACGTCAGATGGATGCTCTTACGGATGAGCTCCGTCGCGTAGCTCTGCTCGACGCTGGCAAATTCCGTCATCGTTTCGGGGCGGCGCCGTCGGTCAGTGGTGCGGCTGCGCCGGCGACCGCGTCTTTGCCGTTCGACCGTCCCTCGATCGGGGGCAGATGTTCCCCGCGGATGACCGCATCGATTTCCGACGAGTCGAGAATTTCGCGTTCGAGCAGGGTGGCCGCGAGCCGGTGGAGCACCTCCTGATTTTCGCTCAGGATTTTCTCGGCGCGTTTCAACCCGTTCATGACGATCTTCTTGATTTCATCGTCGATGAGTATTGCGGTTTCTTCGCTGTAGTCCTTGTGGCGCGTGATCTGGCGTCCCAGGAAGATCTCTTCATCCTTCTGGCCGTAGGCCAGCGGACCGAGTTTGTCGCTCATACCCCATTCGCAGACCATCTTGCGTGCGAGGGCGGTGGCGCGTTCGATGTCGTTGCCCGCGCCCGTGGTGAGCTGCCCGAAGATCAGCTTCTCCGCCGCGCGTCCGCCCAGGGCGTAGGTGATCATCGCTTCCAGGTAGGCCTTCGAATACGTGTGCTTCTCGTCGATCGGGAGGTACGTGGTCAGGCCCAGCGCCCGTCCGCGCGGGATGATCGTCACCTTGTGCACCGGGTCGGCTTCGGGAAGCATCTTTGCCACCAGGACGTGGCCGATTTCATGGTACGAGGTGATCTTGCGTTCTTTTTCGGAAATGATCATGCTCTTCCGCTCCATCCCCATCATCACCTTGTCTTTGGCTTCTTCGAAGTGCTGCATGTTCACGGCGCGCGCATTCTGGCGTGCGGCGAGGAGTGCGGCTTCGTTCACCAGGTTGGCGAGCTCCGCGCCCGCGAGGCCCGGCGTGCCTTTTGCGAGCACGTCCAGTTTCACATCTTCGGCGAGGGGGATGTTCTTCGTATGGACCCGCAGGATGCCTTCGCGGCCCTTCACGTCGGGGCGGTCCACCACGACCTGCCGGTCGAAGCGTCCCGGGCGCATGAGTGCGGGGTCCAGCACATCCGGGCGGTTGGTGGCGGCGATAATGATCACGCCGCTGTTCTGTTCGAACCCGTCCATTTCGACCAGGAGCTGGTTCAGTGTCTGTTCGCGTTCGTCGTGACCGCCGCCCAGTCCGGCCCCGCGGTGGCGGCCGACGGCGTCGATTTCATCGATGAAGATGATGCACGGTGCGCTCTTCTTCCCCTGATCGAAGAGGTCCCGCACGCGGCTTGCGCCCACGCCGACGAA
>PMCM01000158.1:0-10746 GCA_003154155.1 Ignavibacteriota bacterium
CCCCTGACGCCGTTCCTGACGGCCTGGCGGCGGGTGGTGCTGTACGGCGGCGGCGTTGCGGATATTTTGGGGGAAATCGCCATGCTGGCTTTATCGATAATCGTGTACGGCGGAATCATGGTGTTTGTCATGCACAGACGCATTGTTGCCTTGAACCGATGATCAACGTTGAAGGCACATATGTCCATGACAGCCAGGCATACAAACGTTTTCAGTGAAACGGAAATCGTAGCTATGAAACAGATAATCTCAACTCTCCGCGCGAGCCTGCGCAACGTTCTCTCGCTGGCATCGCAAGAGCTGCACAGGATCAACGGCGACAGAAACGTGCTGCTGGTGCTGGTGGTGGCCCCCCTGCTCTATTCGCTGATCTTCGGTCTCACATATCTGAACGGCAAAGTGTACGATCTCCCGATCGCCGTGGTGGACATGGACCGGAGCGAGCTGAGCCGCACTGTGATCCGTTCCCTCGAAGCGAACGAATCGCTCCACGTAAGCGTGGTGCTGGATAACGAAAGCAGTCTGCGGGATCTTCTCGCGCGTGAAGAGTGCTGGGCCGCCGTGGTGCTTCCTCCGGACATGGAACGGACGATCAAGCGGGGGAACCAGGCGCAGGTGCAGATGATGGTGAATACCTCGAATATCATCATCGGCAACTATGCACAGAAGGGAATCCAGACTGTGCTCGGTTCGGTCGGCGCCGCCATCAGCATGGACAAGATGGAGAAGAAGGGGACACCGGCATATGCCGTATACACAGCTTACTCACCCGTTGAGCTCCAGACCCGGGTGCTGTTCAATCCCGCCACCAACTATGCGCTCTTTGTGGTGCCGCTCCTTATCGTGCTGCTGATCCATCAGGTGGTGGCGCTGGGTGCGGGAATGTCGTGGGCCAAATCGATGTCGGATGGCACCGTCATTGCCCGGGATGCTCTGCACAGCACGATCCTGGGGAGATCGCTCCCCTATGCGGGAGCTGCAATATTCTGGCTGGGTATCTCGATCCTGGGCACGCACACGCTTCTGGGAATTCCGTTCACCGGATCTGTGCCAATGACTGTGCTGTTCGCTATTCTCCTTGCCACAACGGTTACGCTTGTTGGAACGCTTGCCGGTGTGCTGGTACGCGACAAGCTGGGTGTCGTGCAGATGCTCTTCTTCACTTCGATGCCGTTGCTGCTGCTTTCCGGCGGAAGCTGGCCGACAGATTCGATGCCCGCCGGCGTGCGCGCGTTCGCAGGCCTGCTCCCTTCCACGTATCTCATGAACGCCTACAGAAGCCTTTCACTCGAGGATCCTTCCTTCGCCTCGTTGTTGCCGGCGTTGGGGATGCTCTCCGTCCTCGCCGCAGTCCTCTATATAATCCTGGTGATGTTATTGAGACAGCGTGGCAAAGCATAGGAAAGCCAAGGTCACATTGCCGTCGTTTGACCTGGTTTAATGTCTTACCGCACAACAGGATAGGAGAAATGTCATAGATTTATGCTTATTAGAAATGTCATGGTAGAAGCTCTCCAGTTTCTGATGCGAAGCAAGTTGTGACACGAGTTGTGCCGGCATGGTTGCGAATCCGATATGCGCTGGTTATCTTAAACAACCATGTCCCTCGAAGGCGTTTACCCCTTTGCGCTAAAATCGTACGAGCTGGACCATCGCGGACGGATGCCCGTCTGGGTGATCTACCGTGATCTCCAGGAAGCCGCGGAATACAACGCGGTGGACCTGGGATTTGACACCGAAACCCTGCTCCAGCGGGGCCTCACATGGGTGCTCTCCCGGCTCCAGCTCCGGATCACCTCCGTGCCGGCAGGGCGGCAAGCCCTGGAAGTGGAAACCTGGCCGGCCGCCGTGGAAAGCCGGTTCGCCTACCGCGATTTCCGGCTCAGAATACCGGGTGCACAAGAGGATTTTGCGTACGCATCCAGCGCCTGGCTGCTGCTGGACATGAACCGGATGCGGCCAGTGACGGTGAATACCCATCTCCCCCTGAAACAGGTCCTGGACCGCCCCCGGATGGTGCCAGAACCTTTCCCACCCCTCGAATCCACAGGAAGCCCCGAATTTTCAACAGAAATCAGAGTCCGCCGGGCCGATATCGACATGAACGACCACGTCAATAACGTTCATTATGTCGAATGGCTGGCAGAATCACTCCCCGAATCCGTCTGGCGGAACGCCGACGTGAGCGCGCTGGATGTGGAGTATAAACGCGCGTTGAAATTCGGGGATACCGTCACAATCCAGACCTACGCCAACGGCCCGGGCGCGTATATCCACCGGATGGGCGTCGCGGGCCAGAACGGCGACGTGCTGCGGGCGCGCACCGTCTGGAAACCACTCTGAACGTGCCGTTCCTCCGAGAGGAACGCCCACCGTGCCACTTGCTGTGAAGAATCATGTGAATGGAGTGGCCCTAGTCTTGACTTTGTGAACGGCATTGTCTTCTATACCGCCTGCATACCTCAGGCGTTTTCTCCCTTTCGAGGTTTTGGCGATGTCCAATCCGCTCAAATCATCTTCCGAACCTCTCCTGCACGAGGAAAACGTACGACTTCAAAGGGCGGTGAAAGAGCTGTCGGTGCTGAACGACCTCGCCACAGCCATCGGCGGACTGCAGAATTCCAAAGAAATCATACAGAGCATCATCCACCGTTCCCTGCGGGCTGTGGCCGCAGAACAGGGGGTCATCACCCTTGTGGAACAAAGCTCCGTCACCGCCATGCGGACACTGGTGCGCACGATGGACGGACGGGATCCGGGGACCAAGTTTCATCTGGACCAGCAGCTGCTCGGCTGGATGCACCTCCACAAGCAACCGCTGCTCATCGATGATCCCGCAAAAGATGAGCGGTTCCGCGGGGTAACATGGGATCCATCGATCCATTCCGTGCTCTCCGTCCCCCTCATCGTGAAATCCGCGTTGCGCGGCATGCTTACCGTCTATAATAAAAAGGGGGGCGGGCAGTTCACCTCGGACGATCAGCGGCTCCTGGCAATCATCGGCGCACAATCCGGACAGATCCTGGAAAATGCACGGCTCGCCGAGAGTGAAAAAGAACTGCAGTTGCTGCAGGAGGATATCCGCGTCGCCGCACGGATCCAGCGCAACCTGCTTCCGCAGGAGACACCCGTGCTGCCGCACTACGACATCTCAGGCACCACGATTCCGGCACAGGTGGTCGGCGGGGACTATTTCGATTTCTTTCCTGTGGGTGAAGCGCAGCTCGGCGTCGCGCTGGGGGACGTCTCGGGAAAAGGATTGCCGGCGTCGCTCTTGATGGCCAATGTGCAGGCGACCCTGCGGGGCCAGGCGCTCTGGGCGGGAGGCGCCGCAGAATGCATTCGCCGCGCGAACCGGCTTCTCTACATGAGCACATCCAGCGACCGGTTTGTCACGCTCTTCTTCGCCATTCTTGATTCCGCACACCACACATTGACGTACTGCAATGCCGGGCAGGATCCCCCGGTGCTGATCGACGCCGCAGGCCGGTGCACGCGCCTCACCACCGGCGGACCGGTGCTCGGGGTGATGGAGAACGCGGTCTACGAAGAATCGACGCTTTCCCTTCAGCCCGACGATGTCATCCTGGCCTACTCCGACGGCTTCAGCGAGGCGCTGAACCCCGGCGGAGACATGTTCGGCGAAGAGCGGATCATGTCCGTGCTGCATGAGCACCGGGCGGCGGAAACCGCCACGATCATTTCCGCACTGCTGCAGAGCATTGCCGTGCATGCCGGCACGGCGCCGCCGAGCGACGACCGCACCGTGATTGCGGTACGCAGGCGCAACGTGAACCACTAACGCGAGAACCACCCTCCGTGCACATCGGACAAGTCGTGTCTCACTACCGGATTGTGAGCCGCATCGGGAGCGGCGGCATGGGAGAGGTCTTTCGCGCGGAAGACCAGCGCCTCCGGCGCACGGTGGCGCTCAAGTTTCTTCCCCCGGAATCGGTGAAGGACGACACGGCCCGCGAACGGTTCATGCGCGAGGCGCGCGCAGCGTCGGCCCTGGATCATCCCAACATCTGCACCATCCACGATATCGACGAAGACGAGACCGGCCGCCTGTTCATCACCATGGCCTGCTACGACGGCGAGACCCTCCGCTCGTCCATCGACCACGGCCCGCTGCCGATCGCGGACGCCATCGGCATCGCCCGCCAGCTGGCGGAAGGGCTCGCCAAGGCGCACGACGGCGGGATCACGCACCGCGATCTGAACCCGTCGAACATCCTCATCACCCGGGACCGCGTTGTGAAGATTGTGGATTTCGGGCTGGCGACGCTCACGGGTGCGGCACGCATCACGAGTCCGTTTGCCGCCGCCGGCACGCTTGCCTACATGGCTCCCGAACAGCTCCGCGGCGAAGAGGCGGACGCCCGCGCGGACATCTGGGCCTTCGGGGTGGTGCTGTTCGAAATGCTTGCCGGTGTGCTGCCGTTCAGCGCCGAACATCCGGCGGCGCTCATGTATGCCATCGCCAACGAGGAGCCCGCGGACCTCTCCGCCGTGCGCCGCGAAGTGCCCGGATCGATCGTGCAGCTCTGCCGGCAGTGCCTCCGGAAAAATCCCGGCGAGCGTCCGCAGACCATGCACGACGTGCTGGGCATGCTGGGTCAATGGCCGTTCGAAATCTCCTCCGTGGCGCCGTCGGCGATGCAGAGGATGCGGACACGCTACTTCGTGCCGCTCCTCGTCACCGTCCTGGTCCTGCTGGTGTTCGCGGGCTACCTCATCTTCCGTCCCTCCGGCGGCGGCGAGCAGACGCCCGTGCGGATGAAGCTCGGCATCCTTCCCTTCACCATGGCGTATGCGGATTCCTCCCTGGCCGATTGGTCGTTCCTCGCACAGCGCCTCCTGGCCGCGGACCTGACCGGCTATGAAAACGCGGGGGTGGTGGATCCCCTCAGCCTCAACAGCATGCTGGGGGATGCGGTCCTCACGCGGCAACTGTCGGAAGGAAAGAAGATCCTGCAGGCGGCAGCCGCCTCGGGCATCGGGCTGCTGGTGGACGGCACGGTCTTCCGGGGGGAAAACGGACTGGTGCTGCGTGCCACGCTCATCCGCACCGAGACCGGCGAAGCCGCATTCTCGTGCGAGGCGGTCTGCAGCACCGACAGGTCGTTGCCCCAGGCGACCGGGCAGCTCGCACGGCAGGTGATCGATTTCGTGGACGTGCAGCTGCTCCACGCCAGGAGCGATCCGGATATGCGCACGTGGATGCAGCATCATACGGACAATTTCGCCGCGATCAAGGCGTTCATGCGCGCGGCGGAAACCTCTTTTGTCGGAGGGACAGGCGCGGAACAGGATCTCCGCGCAGCGCTCCTCCTGGACTCGACATTTCTCGCCCCCCGCATCTGGCTGATCCCGGGGCTCGTCCGCTCACACCGTATCGCCGAAGCGGAATACCAGGTGGAGCGGCTGAAGGCGATGACATCGTCCGCCAGTCCGTTCGAGCGAGCCATGATCACATGGGCCGATGCGTTCGTGCGGAACGATCTTGTGACGCAGGACCACGCATTGACCACTGCGCTCACCTATTCACCCCAGAACAACATCCTGCTGTTCAATCTTGCCCGGACAAAATACCTTCTGGAGGATTTTGCGGGAGCGACGAATGCGCTCGAGGCGCCGGTGGAGTCGGGATGGGCGTACGCACCGGCGCACTATCTTCTCGGCGCGTGTGAGAACGCCCGCGGGAACACCCCGGAAGCACGCCGCGTGTTGGAGCGTTCGCTCACCCTGAAGAATGTGTATCCGGACACGTACGCGTTGCTGGCATCCCTCGCCGTGCGCGCGGGGGACAGCACCGCCGCAGACCGGTACGAAGTCAGCTTTCTCCAGTCGGCGCGCACGGCCGGCGTGCCGCAGGCGGAGGCATCCGCCACCATCGGCGGCATCTACCTGGCTGACGGATTCGGACAGCGTGCACTGCGGCACTATGACGTCGCCGTGAGCCAGAGCCCGTCCAATGCCCAGTACCACGAGGAACGGGGAGAGGCGTTCGAGCAATGCGGCGACTCCACGCTTGCCGAACAATGTTTTGTGCGGGCGCTGAACTGCGACTCGCTGCAGCCCGCCGCCCACCTGCACCTGGGCCGGATCTATGATCGCCGCGCGCGCACCGCAGAGGCGCTCGCCCAGTACAGTTTCTATCTCCGCGAGGATTCAACCAGCACCGATGCGCGGGAGGTGCGCGCTCGTACTGCGACACTCCAGCAACTCACCTCATCCCACCGTCCGTAAAAAGGAGAGCTATGGCACCAAAGAAGAAAGCGACCCGCAAACGCACTCCCATCCGGAAAGCGACGCGTACACCGGTCCGGAAGCCGGCAGCCAAGAAGTCCCGGCCGGCTCCTCCGCCCCCGACAATTGCCGGCGTGTTCCAACTAATTTACACGAAGAAAGGCTTCCTGGACAAGCTGCTTGCCGACATGAACGGCGCACTGGAAACCGAGCGCTGCGAGCTTCCCCCGGCCGACCGCGATACACTCCGCACGATGTTGAACACGTCGTACCAGGTTACCGGTGCCGATGCTCTCCGTGTTATCCTGGACATCATGGCCCAGAGGATTGCACCCCCGCCGCCGCCGTGGCCGATCGCGCCCCTCGCGATCGTTTCTCCGGTTGTTTCCTGAGCAGCGCGGGAAATACCGGGCGATGGCGCGCCCGCTGGCGCGCAACACTGAGCGGATGGCCTCAACCACTCGCCCGCGCATTCACGTTGCATCTCCGCTCATTACACCGGCAGGGAGGGAGCTCAGGCTCGCTCCCTCCCTACTGGGTTCCCCTCGCCGCGGCGTACGGAAGGGCCGAACACATACCGGGGCGCACCATCGATGACCTGCTCTGGGCGACCACATGCCTGAGCTTTGCCGTCCGCATACAGGACGACGTGTTCGACCACGACGCCGACGCCGGCATATCGCTTTTTGCGGCGCCCCTGCTGCAAAAGGAAGCCGACCTGCTGCTTGCCCGTTATTTCCCGCCGGCCTCGGCATTCTGGCCGGCATACACGGGCATGATCGGCACCACCATCGACGGCATCGCCCGCACGGCAGAGATTCATCGCAATCCGCGCGCATCGATCGCAACGGTTGCCCGGATGTATATGCGCGAGTGCGCCATCTTTGCCATTCCCCTCGCAGCCGTCGCCGCGATCGCGCACAGGCGCCGCGTGCCGCAGTACCTGATGGAGGCGGCGAACCACTGTGCCCTGGTCGGACAGGCAGTTGACGATCTCACCGATATCCAGGAAGACCTTCAGCGCGAAAAAGTGAACCTTGCGGCCCTCTTTCTTATCGGCGACCGGCGACCGACGGGTCCCCGCACCGGACCGCTGCAGGTGCATATCGCGCAGCGGATACTTTTCTCCAACCGGATGGCAGCGTTCTTTTCGTACCTCCGGAAGCACCTGGATAAAGCCGGATCCCTTCTGCATGACGCCCGCATGGATGACGCCGAAGCGTACATCTCCTCATACCGGGCCGCCCTCTCACGTTGGGAGAATGCCGCGCAATATGCCCGTAGCGTTTCACTGGATCGCATTGTGCGCTCCCGTTAACGCAAAAAAACCTGTTCTTTTTCGCATACTTGCGAAAATGACCCAAGGAGATGCTGTTTTTAGGCATAATTTGACGCAAGTTCGATGGCACAATATCTGTACATTACTGTAGAATCACTTTTCCGCAAGCGAGGTGTGACATTTCCGAACTGAACAGCGTCAACTCCCCAGAAAAGTACTACACGATCGGCGAAGCCGCCGATCTGGTCTGCGTCTCCGTGCCAACCCTCAGACTCTATGAACGTGAGGGATTGATCGTACCGTTGCGGAGAGCCTCCCGCCACCGCCTCTTCACCGAAGGAGACATTGCGCGCCTGCGCGACTTACGCGAAACCATCAACCACAAGAAAATCAGTATCGCGAAGATACAGCACTTCCTGGCCCACATGCCCTGCTGGACGATCAACCAGTGTCCGGAAAGCCGGCGTGATGCCTGCCCTCACTACGCGCAGACTGATGACGATCTTCCGTGCTGGTTGATGCACGAAAAAACCGCAGAGTGCACCGCCACCGGATGCAGGAATTGCGCCGTGTACAATTCCATCACGAACTTCTCCCTGCTCCAGGGAATGATCGAACAGGACACCGCCGGGAACCCTTCCGGACATCCCTGAAGTTTACCCAATAGCGTATGTACGCCGCCGACCCCCCGACACAATGGATGGTGGAGAGAGCGCCGCTGTCGCTCAGATGGCATCGCGCCGCGCTCCTCGGGAGCCTCTGGGCTGCCAACGAAATTGTTTTCGGAAGCTTCCTTCATAACGTCGGTTTCCCCTTCACCGGTACACTCCTCTCCTCCGTCGGCGTTTGCCTCATGGTGGCAGGCGCGCGGGTGTGGGACGATCTGGGCGTGCTCTGGAGAGCCGGTCTCGTCTGCGCGCTGATGAAATCCATCTCCCCCAGCGCGGTGATCCTCGGACCGATGATCGGCATCCTGCTGGAAGCGTGGTTGTTCTGGCTGGTCCTGCGGCTGTTCGGGCGTCATACGGCGGCGTGCATTGCCGGCGGCCTGCTGGCAACCATGACACCGCTGCTGCAGAAGATTTTCAACATACTGATCGCGTTCGGGCCGGATGCCGGACGCATGTACGCCGCGGCATACGCCATCGTCGCCTCGTGGTTCGGCCTCCACAGCGTGTCCCCGCTTGGTGCGATCGCAATCGTGACGATCGGGAGCGGCGTTCCGGGCGCGGTGGCGGCGGGCATGGGCATCGCCGTTGCGCGCAACGCCGCAACACTCCCCGTGCCGGAGCGGCAGCAGACCACCAGCGAAATGCTGCCGACGCTCGACCGGATCGCCGCGGGCCAGCACTTCTCCCTTCCCTTCCTGTTCGTGCACGCCGTGCTGCTCTGCACCGTGCTGATCTTTGCCTCACAACTCCCGCTCGTCTGGCAGTGCGCCGCCGTCGCTGCCTATGTGCTGTTCGTCTTCCTCCGCTATCCGTCGCTCCGCCGGAGGTTCGCACGCCCGGGGTTGTGGCTCGAGCTCGGCGCTGTGGCGGCACTTGCAGGATTCATCCTGGGCCTCCTTGGGCCGATGGGCTCATGGCTCACCGGACTTGGCAGCGGATTGCAGATGACCCTGCGCGCGCTCTTCGTGGTCTCCGCGTTCGGCGGCATCAGCGTCGAACTCCGGAACCCCCGGATCGTCAACTGGTTTCTCCGCCGCGGACTCGGCGCCCTCGGCAGCGCCCTGGACGCCGCATTCCGCACACTCCCGACCATGGTCGCAGCACTCGGAGAACACCGGAGCGTGCTGCGCCATCCGGTGCTCGCCCTCAGCCGCATGTTCGCGGTGGTGCTGCGTGAAATGACCATGTCCGGCGGCGGGCCACACCAGGGACCGGTGGTCTACATCCTCACCGGTCCGCAGGGGTCGGGAAAGACCACCATGCTCCAGAGCCTCGTCCCCCTCGTGCGCAGGCATGGCCTTACCGCCGCCGGCATCCGAGCCCCCGTGGTCATGGATAACGGCACACGCGCCGGTTATAACGTCGAGGATGTGCGCACAGGAGATATGCTCCCCCTCTGCCGGCTCGGACATGTGAACCCCGCAGCGACAGCCGGTCCGTTCGGGTTCGACCCCGCCGGGCTCCGGTTCGGACTCGACGCACTTTCTCTTGACGCCGTGGCACAACGCGACATCGTGCTGCTGGATGAAATCGGCCCGCTGGAATTAGAGGGGGGCGGTTGGGCCCCCGCACTCCGGACGCTGCTGGAATCGTATACCGGCCAACTCGTGCTGGTCATCAGACCCGGGCTCCTCAACCAGGCGGTCCAACAGTGGGCACTGCAACCCGCGGCGGTCTGGGAGCCGGGTGTCACCCATGTGAGCGATATCGCCGCACGCCTGGCTATGTGAACCCTTTTCGCCGGTTCGTGCATCATACAGGAAATCACACCGAAGGGACCATGACAACTTCACAGATTCTGCTCTATGCGTTTCTCGCTCTCCTCATCCTGTTCTATGTGCGGCGCTTCCTGCTCACACGCTCCATCCCGCGGTATACACCCGCGCAACTTGCCGACCGGATGAAAGAATCGGGATGGACGCTTCTGGATGTGCGGACCGCGGCTGAACGTCAGGCGCAATCGATCCGCGGATCGTTGCACATTCCGCTGCAGGAACTGCCGCGCCGTTCGGGCGAGCTGGAAAAATACCGTGACCGTGAGGTGATCTGCTACTGCCAGTCGGGGAACAGGAGTCTTGTTGCCGCGCTACGTCTGCGGCGGCTGGGTTTCAATGCCGCCAACCTGGATGGAGGAATCGGCGAGTGGAATTTTTCACAGAAGAAATAATTCCTAGTGCGTTGCGCTTACATCCCCCGCCTGCACGTCGAACCGCTCCGTCTTGGCCCAGGTCCGTTTGTCCTTCCTGATGTAGTCGGACCACCACGCTTTGACCACGATATAGATCCAGAGCTGGCAGTAGGTGAAGTACATCACCACCATCAGGCCCAGGTTGCTCCAGGAGTCTTCCCTGTCGTAGGAAAGCGTCAGGATGATCTCCGCCAGGTACAGGACGAACGCCAGCATCCAGACGGCGGAATAAGGGCCGGGGAGGGAGATGCTGACCAGCTTCGCCGCGCTGACAATGAACAACAGGTCTGATACCACGATGGCGATAAAGAACACGTAGTAGAGCGCCAGCGTATAGAGCAGATCAAACCCCAGCC
>PMCM01000158.1:10769-10964 GCA_003154155.1 Ignavibacteriota bacterium
CTTGTACCCCTCTTCATAGATCCGGATCGTCAGCTCGGAATCTTCGGTCAGCGCCTCCTCATCCCACCCATGGAGCTGGCGGATCAATGATGTCCGCATGACGAAATTCGTTCCGGGCAAGGTGGCGATGTTGTGCATCTGCCAGCGTCCGGCCTGGAGCATCGACTGGAAACTGAGCGTTTCGATGTTGATGAA
>PMCM01000158.1:10996-11175 GCA_003154155.1 Ignavibacteriota bacterium
ACGTGCTGCACGCCGAGGTTCAGCGCCCGGGATTTCCCCTTCCCTCCCTGGCCGCGGGGCACGTCGAAGAGTTCCACCCTGTCGTCCACCGCCGCGAAACCGTTGATGATCTCCCGCGTGCCGTCGGTTGACCCGTCATTGATCACCACGATCTTCAGCCTGTCGCGCGGATACTCCAG
>PMCM01000158.1:11182-13440 GCA_003154155.1 Ignavibacteriota bacterium
GTCAGAATGAACTGGTAGGCGATCATAAACCAGATCAGAATGACGGCGAGCACAAAGATGGCGCTGAGGTCAAGTTCGAGAAGTGTCATGGGTCAACCCGCTCTTCCGTCAAGCTGGACGGCGCCCCGCCGGATGCGGACCAGCAGGTACATCCCGATCAGCGCCACGACCGCAATCGCGCCGAAGGCGGCGATCGCGGTCGTGGACCAGAAGCTCGTCACGTTGATNNATGCCGTACGAGAAGGAGTCGCCGGCAACGACCTGCACCTTGTGTCGGCCCGCAGGGAGGAGCAGGCTGAAGCAGTCGTCCCCGCGCATGGAGTAGAAGGAGTGCTCGGAACCGTCGACGATCACCGCATGGGGCTCGCTGCTGAGCGAGACCAGGCAGCGGCCGTCGGAGGTGTATTCGAAGTCGACGGTGCGCATTGCATACGCGTACGAAAGAAGATTGCCCGTGATCGACATGATGTGGGGGAAGAACTGGTGCGCCGAAAGGGTTGCGGCCACGTTCTGTGACATGCCGAGGTCGTGGGAACCGGCAGGGATCATGTACTGGTTGTCGCGGAACGGCGACAGCACCACGCCGTCGAGCATCACCTCGGTGATCGCGCGGGGGAACTTCATGGTGAACGAATAGGGCGATTCCAGGTGGTAGCCGTTGTCGGTATGGTCGCAGCGGACCTGGGCGGCGTACGCGTTCGCAAGGAATTTCATATCCTGCGGGTTGATGCTCGACTCGGCGTAGATCGTTGAACGCGGGGCGCCCAGCGCCGCGGCACGGACGATCTGGAAGCACTCCGTGCCGGTTTGGATCAGCGTCGGGAAGGGCGTGATCACCCCCGCCTGCCGGAAATTCAGGATGTTCAGGTCCAGCATCAATGCGTGGTCGCCGCCGACNNGCCGTTGTTCTCGCGCAGCTCGGGCGAACCGTAACTGTCCAGCGCGGTCACGAACACTTCGAAGCCTTCCCTGCGGCGGGCGATTTCACCGCACCGGCGGAGCATCCTGCGGTAGACCTCTTCGATCTGCCCGACGCGATACGCCGTCACGGCATTCCGGACGTCCGGCCGCACCTTCCAGTACGCAGGCGCGTGCGGATCGAAGATGGTGGCAAGGTCGAACCCGTAGAGCCACCGCACTTCCTCCCGCGCGCTCGGATGCATCGGCGTAAAATTCTGGGGGTCGGCGAACCCGCGGTCCCCGCCGAAGTAGACCTCCGAGATGTTCACGCCGTCCCAGTCGTACGTGTCGAGAATGCGCGCGTACTCCTCCACCATGGCCGTGACGCACCGGTCATCGGTCATCGCGACCGGATACCGCCACCCCGAGAGTACGTCTTCGCCCTTGTAGTTCTTCTCACGCCACTCGGGATGCTCCTGCCAGAATTTCTGGCTGACCTGAGGCGGTTCGAGCCATGCGTAGACGAGGATCCCGTTGGCATGCGCGGTACTGATGAGCCGCTTGTAATCGTACGTGTATTTGGCATACATAGTCCAGCCGGAGGCGTGGACCCGCCGGATGCCCTGGCGGACCCATTGCTGCACCAGCTGTTCGATGCTGATGTTGTGCCGGTAGCCGGGGTCAAAATACATTTCGAGCGCCTCGCGACGGATGACAGGCGCCAGGCCGAAGTATGTGCGCGAATGCTCCAGCAGATACGGGTAGAGGCTGTATCCCAGCTGCGACGAAGGATCGAACCGGGTGGCGATGAAGATGAGTTTGCCGCTCCCCCATTTCTTGCCGATCATCAGCGGCGCTTCGGTGCCGTTGTCGATGCAAAAGACTTCGTCCACGTCATCAGCTTCGAACTTGGTCAGAAGCTCCGGCACCTGCCAGGTCATCAGCTCCTCGGGATACATACGGTCGGTGATGCGCGCCACACGCAGCGTGGTGGAGGTGAAGCGGATGCCGAAATCCTCGGCAAGGAAATTCTTCATATCGGTGACGAGGTTCCCCCCCTCTTTGACGTAGTTCACGATCGCGGCATAGTCCGCGTTGTCGAGCGAATCGACAAACGCAAACGGAACAATCAGGAGATTATGTGCGCCGAACACGAGCGGCTGTCCGAGGAACAGCGTATCCACACGTATGCCCACGCATCCGTATGCCGCGGCGAGCGATGCCTGATCGTTGAACGCCGCACCGCGGGCGAATTGGTTCCACATGATGAGCGGTCTGGCCTCCTGCCACTGATCGTCACGCGTCAGGAAATTCCCCACCGTGCGCTCCACCTTCGTCACCACCTGCTCCACGAGACC
>PMCM01000158.1:13461-13616 GCA_003154155.1 Ignavibacteriota bacterium
GAGATGTTCTTGCTGATCACCTCGCCGTGTTCATCAAACGTCGTCTCTGCAAGGTACTGGTCTGCCAGCGTCAGGCGGTACGTCTGCGATCCGGTCATGATGATCCGGTCGCGGGTTTTCACCCAGTTCGTGTCGTCGCGTACGTCGGCGTAGGT
>PMCM01000158.1:13651-13818 GCA_003154155.1 Ignavibacteriota bacterium
ACGTATTTGCGGCTCTCCTCAACGCTCGGCAACAACGGGACGTAGCCGAGATTCTCCGGGTAGATCTTCTGGCCGAACAGATCCCGGTAAATCATGTACGGAAAGTATTGCCCGTAGTCGAAATTTTCGATGGTCAGGCGCTGCTCCATGGCCGAGCTGAAGAACTG
>PMCM01000284.1 GCA_003154155.1 Ignavibacteriota bacterium
CCGATTAACCGCTGCATCGTATAGGCCGATGACGGATCCATCCGTATCTGACCATCCCAATCCGCGGTCATGAACCGGAATGTCGGATCGACGGTTTCGTTGACTACCTCAATATGTAAACCAAATTGTGCCGCAATGTGTCCCCAAAAATGGACTCCGGCACCCCCGAGGGGATCCACCCCGATGCTCAGATTCGCGTTGCGGATGACTCCCATATCGATCACTGCGCCGAGATCGGCGACATAGGCATTCAGATAGTCGTGCCGGTGCGTCGTGGAAGCCCTGAGAGCCATTGCGAGCGGGATGCGCCGGACGCCTTTGAGTCCCGCATCGAGGATTTCGTTGGCGGTCCTCTCGATCCAGCCGGTGGCGACGGTGTCTGCAGGACCGCCGTTGGGCGGGTTATATTTAAATCCGCCATCCTGGGGTGGATTGTGGGACGGCGTGATGACGATCCCATCGGCGAGCCCGGCGGTTCTGCCGCGGTTGTAGGTGAGGATCGCATGGGAGATCACCGGCGTGGGCGTGTACTCATCGTCCGCGGCGATCATCACCTCGATGCCGTTTGCCGCAAGCACTTCCAACGCTGTAGCGTGGGCGGGGATGGAAAGGGCGTGCGTGTCAATGCCGAGAAACAGCGGACCGTTAGTGCCCTGCTCCCTGCGATACATGCAGATTGCCTGAGTGATCGCCAGGATATGATATTCGTTGAAGGACCTGGTGAACGCTGAGCCGCGATGTCCAGAAGTGCCGAACGACACACACTGAGCCGGTACAACCGGGTTGGGAATCTCGGTGTAGTATGCCGTGATGAGCCTGGGGACATCGACGAGCATTGACGGGTCAACGGGTTTGCCTGCACGCGGGTCTATAGTCATCGTATTCTGTAGTCAGCTCCCTGTATGTCGAATGGATGTGCACCTTTTCCGAGACGCACGCATATGCCTATGCAGGTCCGGGACCATCCCTGCAATCTTCGCACCACAGCGCAGTTGGTCTTCCCACAAGCTCGCCGTCCGATGTTCCGCGTCCAGAGCAGATCTCAACATTGACACAGAGCTCCCGGCCTCTGTCAATCCCCGGTTCATCGTCCCTTGTCCACCCTTGCCGTCGTCTTCCCTGAACCCGCCTTCTTCGTGGCACCGCCCGCAGCAGCCATCGCAGCATGCTTGTAATAGGCGAAGACACCGAATGCCCTGACCGCTTCGCCCTGTGCATGGACGGTACCGATCTCGTCGACGAGAAAGCCGTCCTCTCCCCCGTTTGGGTTCCAGCCGTTGCGGATCCCGTCGTCCTGCTCGCGATGAAGGACCATGCGAGCGGTTCCGTGATGGTTCGACCAGACATGTTCAAGCATCCGTTCGACTTTCGCCGGGATATCATGCAGTTCGTCAGGGGCGATTGCGTACGCATCCATGAGAAAATGAACGAACGCACCGTTGCCGTCCATGTGGATCTGGTAGAAATCCACCGGATCGACCCAGCCGGTGGCGGGGTCCATCATCCGGCGGGCCGTTTCCACGACAAGCTGTTTATAGTGGACATCCTGTGTCGCGCGATAGAGGGCGGCGCCGATAGAGCAGTAGCCCGTACCTCCCCAGGGAAGTTCTTTGCCGGATGCCGCTTTCCCTTCCCTCCCCTTCCACACACCTTTTCCCTGATAAAGTCTTTTCTCTATGCCCGGAGCGCTGGCATTTC
The DNA here is from genome assembly GCA_003154155.1 of Ignavibacteriota bacterium. GTDB lineage: Bacteria > Bacteroidota > Ignavibacteria > UBA10030 > UBA6906 > Fen-1255. The sequence goes on from PMCM01000284.1 coordinate 1,699, forward strand.
CGTTCCAGGCCTGCAGGGCATCTTTGAGATACTGTCCGTCGTGGGTCGCCTGGTAAAGGCGGCACGCCACATTCACCATCTGGTTCATATTGGTGTTTGTGAAGATGGGCGTATTCACCTGTACACGCGGCGGAAGATTGTACCATGTCCAGTATCCCTCGTGGTTCGAGAGCATGCCCGCACGGCGGGCTTCGTCATACCGGCGTTTGGCATCGGCAACAAGCTGGACATCGGTCTTTCCGGTGAATTCCCACCAGGTGAGCTCGGCGAGGCAGGCCCATGCGCGACTATCCACCCAGTTCGCGTTGGACAGGCTGGTCAACGGGTGCTCCACCATATGGAACCGGAGAAGGGCCGAGTCGTGGGTCGCAGCAAAGAGGTAGGCGTCGCCCAGCGCGCCGTAGGCTCCTTGCCAGTTGGGCGTGTAGACACGATGGAAGGATTTGTCGATGCGGTACGCGCGCGCGAGCCAGAGTTCATGGGGCTCATCTCGTAAGGCGGCGGTGTCCGGCGCTGCGGTGGAGGTCGCCGGCACCTGCCGGGACAAGGGCAACGCTGCCTGTTCATGACGGGATGCCGGAGAACCGCCGAAAAACGGCGGAAGGAGAATGATTGCGCCCGCGATCAGGACCGCGCAGCCCGCAATGAGCCCGTAGAACTTCCACCGCTGTGGCGGCGGAGCCGGACGCTGGTGGTTGGTGCGCCGTGAACGGCGGGGGCTTCGCGGATGGGTACGTTTAGTGGAATGTGTAGTCATGGAGAGTACGGGATGTATTGCTGAAGCATGCCCGCAGTCGAGTACGGGCTCGTGCCTCAAGGTAAGAAGCCCTGCTGTTTGGTGCAAGCAGGTTGGCGGCGGGACACCGAGGCAGACTCTTGCATCTCTTTGCGGGCGGACGGTCTTCGTGAGCGCAAGATACGGGAGAAGTGCTGACGCCGGATCCCAACAACTGATTCTTACATACTGGAAATCTCACGGACGGGACATACTCACCAGGCTGCAGGTTTTCCGGTGTGGTGGTTCGTTCGTCACCCCACCGGAAGATCTTTATCCAGGACCTCCTGTATTTTCCTTGCTGCAAAGCCCCGTTTGCGATAGAACGTTCTGGCGTCATCACGGACGGTGTTTGTTCTCACCCGGAGACGCCGGCAGCCGTGCGTCTGCGCCCAGTCTTCAGCCTTGAGCACGAGTTGGGTTCCGATACCTGTACCGCGGTGACTCTTCGCCACCACGAGGCCGCGGATTTCCGCAAAGGAGCCGCTTTCCAGCGAACGCACGGTTGTCACGTGTATCCAGCCGGCGACCACGCCCTGTTCAGCGACGAAAATGCCGTGATCCGGGTTGCCGAGCAGCCCGTTCAACCGTTCTGCCATCTCTGCAGGTGAAGCCGGGTAGCCAAGCTCAGCGGAGAGGCCGGCAAGCGCGCGCGCATCGGCACTGACCGCGTGTCTGATATTCGCCATGACGACCATCAGGACGGACTCCTGTGTGATCCGGTGTGCTCCGTCTTTGGCGGAGATTCATCGCTGAATATATACACGATTGTGTCGCCACCAATGGCGCCGATGATGAGCCCTGCGGATATCGCAGCCACTGGGAGGAGCTCATTGCTGATAGACCGTGACAAGAAGGTTGCTTGGGAAGTTATCACCCGGCATAAGGAACGTCTGAAAGACCATATTCCATTCTTGCACCGGAAGAGTACCTGCTTCGCAACACAGGGCAGTACTTCCGAACATGACTATGAAGGGCAATGACTGTCTCACACTACCTTGCTGGGGTATATCAACTTCATGGTAACAGTTGATATTCGGACCTCACGACGTCACTCCCGTATATCCTCTCCAGCCGGCGAACGGTGAAATGTCCTCGTGCCATATTCTGAAAATGATCGATGAATGCCAGGTTGATGAGTGCACCTCCCACAGCGCCGATGGCGGGGACCGCCTGCAGAGCGGCTTTCTCCGAGACATTCACGCCGAAGCGTGTAGCGATAAGTGAAATCAAGCGGACAATAGCGGGAGCTCCTTCCTTGACGACTCCGCGTTCAGCGATGAACTCCGCAGCCTCCGAGACAGCCCGTGCCAGGGCGGCACGAACAGCGAAGTATCCCGATTCGGCAGCGTCATCCTTAGAGGCCCGGCCGCCCAATGCAAACACCTCGAGGCATGCGAGCTGCGGTTCGGCTTCATGGAGATCCTCGCCTTCGCTGCGTGCAATGTCGGCAATCGATCTCAGCATGATCGTCGTGGAGACAGGTAATTCGATCACCAGTGCAGGAAGTCCGAATGCCCCTCCGCCAGCACCTGTCGCCGTTGCCGCAATCTTGTGCCACATATCCTTCGACTTCGCGTGGCCGCCTGCCCTGAAGGTCCTGACAGCAGCGGCAAGGGACTTTTCCAGCGCCTTCTTCGTTGCATCGTTCACGATGCGGGACCAGTTCTTAGGAAGAAGCTGTATGCCCATTTCGATCGGTTTACCGATGGCATTGGCCATCTTAGCAGTGAGGCCGGGATGCTCCAGGAGTTTCTTGGCTTTCAGCAGCTGGCCGACATGTTCCGGTGACATGGGCATACGAATATCGTTCTCACTTTGTGGCGGGTAATTATTGGAGCGCGTGTCTTCCGGCGATGATCAAACGCTGAAAACAACCACTCCTCCGTTCTTCGCCTAAGATACGTTGGGAAGACCCGATTGTCAACGAACAGTTGCAGGCCGTCGTATTTACATGACAATCCGGTATGCGACCTTGGCCAATATCGTGGCTCTCGCTGTGGTCAGCAGTCCGCCCGTATCCACGAGATGATTGTAGACGAGATAAATATCGCTGCCGATTTCCGGTATCCAGTGGATCCGGAAATTGAAGTTCATTTCCTGGTCTTCATTATTCCACTGCCCGTAGAGAGAGGCGTCCAGCAGTGTGGAAAATGCATACCGCACACGTCCACCCGCTTCCAGAGTGTAGAATGCGCCGTCGGCAAGTCTTATATCGTTCCGGGTGAAATTTCCCGAGAGGGAAAGGTGCGGGCCGGTTTTCAGCACCATGTCGACCGACCAATAGCTCCTGTTTCCCGTATAATAGTGTCCCCAACCGTACGTCACCGCGCCGGAAAGAGCCCGGCTGGCACTTGAAACCCCCTGAAGTTCAAAGTGCGTAAAATAGTACCTGCCCTGGGGGATCACAAACCCCGGGGAGATCTCGAAATCTTCGCTCAACCTGTCAAAGTTCCTCATGACGTTAAACTCAAAATCTTCTCCGCTTTCCCAGTGAACACCCAGGGGTCGCCAGAGCCAGTTTGCGCTTTCCGGCACATTGTTCACATCGAGATAGTATTCCATCTCAACCGGAATCAGCTCCAGACTCCGGATACCCAAGGCGTCCGGCCGCGGCGCGAATGTCAGGGCCCACGAAATCTGCTTTCCGTAGCGGCTCACAAAACCCATCTCGGGATTGAAGTCGGCCTGAATCGATCGAATCCCGATGAAATGTCTTATCAGATCGTTCGGGTAATCGACGAAGAAACGGTACGCAAGGGCCTGACCTTGCAGGTTCGGCGTTTCGGTGCCGGCGATGGCCCCTCCGACTTCAAGGTTGTTGTCGCCGAGCACATTAGAAAGCCGCAGATCCACATCTGCCCCGAAAAGGCGGTTGTGATATCCGGTGAGCTCCTTGTTGGTGGCAAGGATGCCGACATAGGAATGCCCAAGGATATCCCGTTTCAACCTGAGAACGGCATAGTTTGTCGGAGACTCTTCACTCTTCCCTCCGGTTTGCATATCGAGAAATCCGATGTTGTACGGACCGGCTCTGCCGACAAGCCGTCCGCCTGCCAGGATGGGGATTTGATCTTCATTGGCAATGCCGATCCTCCGGCTATAGAAGGGGCGAGGGCTCCCCCCGAAGTTAAAGTCGAAGACACCGGACCCCTCGAGGAAGAAATCTCTTTTCTCGGGATAGTACAGGGGAAAGCGGGTGAGGTTGATCTGGGCCTGGTCCGATTCCACCTGTGCGAAGTCGGTGTTGGTTGTGACATCAAGGGTCAGCGTCGGGGTTACGGGGTATTTCGCATCGATGCCGATCTTCGTCAGTGCGGTCCGATCATTTCCCAGCGGTGGAAACTCCTGCTGATACCCCGTCAATCCGTACGGCTTGATCTCCAGATCCCGTCCGCGGGACACCCCATGAATCCCCAGGAGGAGCCCGGCCTGCGATAGTTTCTGGATGCCTTGATTCCGGAGATAGCCCTGCCAGAGCACCTGTTCCCGTTTCGACCGCGTGAGCCGTTCAAAGTTGATCCCCCACACCTGGTCGGGCAGATCCGCAAAGCGCAGGGTTGAGAAGGGGATTTCGATCTCCGCAAACCAACCCTGATCGGTGATGGTAGTGCGGACATCCCAGATGCCGTTCCAGTTTGAATTCACACCGTTCCCTTCGTCGGTCACCAGGGCGTCGTAGCGGGCTCCGTTGGGATTCACGACAAACTGAAATCCGTTGCGCATGTCGTGGTAGGTATCGAGGATCACCATGAAATTGTCTTCGGAGAACAGTTCAAAGTCCCGGGACATCTCATTTGCTTTGATCATCTCCGGCCACGACATATAGCAGGAAATGCCGATGTACAATGCCCGTGTGTCATACACGATCCTGACTTCGGTCCGCTCAGTCGGAGGACTCCCTTCGAAAGGCTCTGACTGGGTGAAATTGGTGATGGGGGAGGCCAGATTCCAGACGTCGTCTGTTAAGCGGCCGTCGAGCGTCGGCGGCGTCGCGACGGGTACGGCCGTGATGCTGCCCGGCTCCGAATGGCCGTTCGCAGGCGGCTGCGGGAATACGATAGCGGGAAAGAGGCTCAGCACCAGGAATGAACGGAAGGCGTACGAGAGGGTCAGATAACGCATGCAGTGGAGCCCAATCTATAAATGATCCGCTCCCGCCGCCTAGGGATCGGCATGGTCACACTTCGCAAAGACGGTCCAATATATACGGAACATACGCTCAGAGCAGAACACAGAGCCCGAATTGTATTGAAGGAATCATGTGTATGCAGCAATGACTTAAACGGCAGCGCTGTCACCGGGCGTGGTTTCAGGGGTCACTTCCGCCGGCCGGTCTAGGTATTTCCCTATCAGGTACTCAGCAAGTTCCATACCCAATCCTGTTGAAAGACCTATCAGGGAACCGATCTGCAGATTGAAGTACACCGCAGCCATGATTGAAGACATGTGAGCCAGTGCGGAATTCCAGATCAGGACGGCGAGCACAACCACCACCAGCCCGTTCACGACCCCGATTGCGGCACCTGCAAGGATAATGCGCAGAACGGGTCCGTGCACGAACGGGCTTTTCACTGCCCGCTGGTGCAGCACGACTGCGCATGCCATTCCTCCGATATACGCAAAGTTCAGAAAGAGCAGCCAGGAATTGAACTCTTCCATCAATCCGGTCAGGATGACATACCAGACCAGGAGCGCGGCCAGGCCGTCGCGGAGGCGGCGGGATTTCAGCGCCGCATACATGATCCCGATGGAAAGGCTGTTCATGCTGAATTGAAATGCCTTCATCGCCGGGGAAAAGACGGCAAATTGATACAGCGCCGCGCCAAGGAGAATGCCCATGGCGGTGACAATCAGGGCACGGGCAAATGTGTTGTTCCAGGGTTCGTTGGGATTATTCATCTGTTGCTCCCCGCATTTCTTATAAGCAATGTACAGCAGGATATCAGTATAGTCAATTCACGGAGTTGACTTTGACCTCCCAGAGGGGTAGATTTGCGGACCGGCACACAAGGAAGACCGGCCGATCCAGGCTTTACCACCCGGCACGATCCGTCAATTCAGTACACCCGCATGTTCATGAAGTATCACGTTGCAGATATCAAAAGTCTCTGCACGTCCACCAGAATCCAGAAGGAGCGGCCATGAAGAGAACGTTACGGATGATCGTGTGCGGGGGGATGCTCGTCTGTGCAGCTCATCTCGCCGGCGCCCAGGGCATTACGTTTGACACCACGGATGCGCACGTCATTTTTGCCGTGGGGAATACCATCAGCTATCATGCCGACACCCTGACCACATCCGCGGATATCGGCGTGCCGGGCCACACCTCATGGGACTTTGGGGCTCTCAACAGCACTGCTGTGACGAACATGAAGAGCCTCGCTCTGGCTGCTTCCCCGTACGCCGCCAACTTCCCGCAGGCGACCCATGTGCTGCGCGACACGGCGTTCACCTTTTCCTTCTACTACGCAGCGTTGTCCACCACCGTCACGCTGAACGGCACAGGCTATGTCTATTACGGCCTGAGAACCAGCCTTCTGAACTACGGTCTGAAAGGGGGCGGCAATGCCTACCTGTTTGGCAACGCCTACCCTGCCCAGGGCCAGTGGCTGAATGCCCCGTCGTCAACGGACTACGACCTTCCTCTGGTGTACGGAAAGACCTGGACCACCGGCTACACCGAGTCCATTTCGGGAACCGCCACCCTGGGCACGATCGCCATGCCGTTTGGCCCGATCGAAACAAAACATGTGATCACGTATACCGTTGACGCATACGGGACGCTGGCGCTTCCGGTCGGACAGCCTCAGCAAGCCCTGCGCATCCGGAAAATGGACAGATTTGACACTGGCACCTCGACCGGGACACGGGCCGGTTACATCTTTCTGATG